>CAMYIS010000169.1 GCA_947258485.1 uncultured Woeseiaceae bacterium | reverse complement strand
CAGGAATGACGATCCCACCGGGCGATTTGCGCTCTTCTTCCATGCGCTTGACGATGACCCGATCATGAAGCGGACGCATCTTCATGGTGCATTTCTCCTTTAAGTTATTAATTTACAACCGATTTCCGGCGATGTTCGGGCCTTGTGCTGTTAGCACTCGGCCACGAGGAGTGCTAATAATAGGCATGGGCGCTCAAATTTCAAGCTTCGGGTACTGACTTTTTTGGCAAAAAATCAGACCTGCATCGGTGACTTGAGCCCGCTTTGGAGTAACAATCGCTACGCTTGGACGGTCCCATCGTGCAGGCCCCCTGATTTCTGACCGCCACAGACTCCCGATATGACAAAGATTGGAAATGGATTTGCCGCACTCCTGCTCGCCTTTTGCCTGGCGACGCCGGCGTTCGCCGACGAAGCACCGCCGAAGGTCACCGAGGCTTTCCAGTACGTTGTCAGCGACACGGGCAATGCGCTCGAGATTGATTGGGCGATCGACGAATGCTGTTACCTTTATCGCGACAAGCTCAGCTTCGAAAGTGGCGATGGCGCGATCGTATTCGGCGAGATCGCGTTGCCCGAGGGCCTCCCGCATGAAGATGAGTTTTTCGGCAAGCAGCAGGTCTACCGCGATCGCTTTTTCGTCACGATTCCATACACGGTAAAAGGCGACCGACCGCAAACGGCGGAACTCGTCATCAAGAGCCAGGGCTGCAACGACGTCATCGGAATTTGCTATCCGCCGCAAACGTGGACCGACAAGGTCAGGCTGCGCAAGGTCGACAGTGACTCAACGAAGCTCAAGCTCGGGCAACTCGGCGGCGCCGCCACCGGTATCGACAGCGAGTTCCCTCCTGTGGACGAAGTGTTTTTCCCGGAAGTGTTCGCGGTCGACGGCAACGCCGTTGAAGTCGGCATACGCGTGGTCCCGGGCTTCTACCTTTACAAAGACAAGATCTCGGTTCGCTCGCTCAGCGACAGCGCCAAGGCCGGTCGGCTCGACCTGCCGAAAGGCAAAATGAAAGTCGATGAGTACTTCGGCGAAATGGAAGTCTATTTCGACAGCATCCTGGCGCCGCTGGCCATTGCCAGGGCGACGCCCGAGGCCATGGACCTCGAGCTTGAGCTCAAGTACCAGGGCTGTGCCGAAGGCGGCCTTTGTTACATGCCACAGACCCGCGTCATTACAGTCAGTCTGCCTGAAGCGACTGCGGTTTCAGACCTGTCATCGCTACCCTCCAACACCGCCCCGGTCAGCGAACAGGCGCGGCTCGCGCAGATCATCACGGGTTCCAGCATCTGGGTAACCATCGGCCTGTTTTTCCTCGCCGGGCTTGGCCTTGCTTTCACGCCCTGCGTGCTGCCAATGGTCCCTATTCTGTCGGGCATCATTGCTGGCGAAGGCGATGACGTCACGCCGATGCGGGGCTTTACGCTCGCACTGAGCTACGTTCTCGGCATGGCCCTGGTCTACACCGGGGCCGGCATTGTCGCGGCCGCGGCCGGCCTGCAGCTGCAGGCAACATTCAATCAACCCTGGATACTCATCCTTTTTGCTGGCGTGTTTGTAATCCTCGCGTTGGGCATGTTCGGTGCATACGAACTGCAGATGCCAAGCAGCATCCAGGGCAAAGTCTCGAGCGTCAGTGGAAAACAAAAAAGCGGCACGATGATTGGCGCGTTTGTCATGGGTGCGTTGTCCGCTCTCATTGTCACAGCCTGTGTCGCACCGGCACTCATCGCCGCCCTGACCGTCATGGCGCAGACCGGAGACATGCTGCGCAGCGGCAGCGCCTTGTTTGCAATGAGTCTCGGCATGGGCGCCCCGTTACTGCTCGTGGGCGCGGCGCAAGGCAAATTGTTGCCGAAAGCAGGGCCCTGGATGGTAGCGGTCAGAAATGCCTTTGGCTTCATGATGCTCGGACTCGCGATCTGGATGTTGTCCAGAATCCTGTCCGGCAACGTAACGATGCTGCTCTGGGCCGTGTTGATCTTCATGGGCGGTGTATTCATGGGCGGCCTGACGACATTGACAAGCGAATCCGCTGTCGCACAGAAACTCGGCAAAGGATTCGGTTTTCTTGCCATCATCTACGGCATCGTCTTGTTGCTCGGTGCGCTGACGGGCGGTAGCAATCCACTGCAGCCGTTGGCGAGTATCAACCTCGGCGGTGCTGCGACCGTTGCCGAAGCAGAGCACGCGCTGCCCTTCCGACGCGTCAAGACTGTCGATGATCTGGATCGCGAATTGGCGGCTGCATCAAGCCAGGACAAGTCTGCGTTTCTGGATTTCTACGCGGACTGGTGTGTATCCTGCAAGGAAATGGAGGCATATACATTCACGGACAGCGACGTGCAGGCAGCACTCTCGAACACGGTCTGGCTGCAAGCAGACGTCACGGCCAACGATGAGGCCGACCAGGCATTGCTGGATCGTTTCGGCGTATTCGGGCCGCCAACCATTATTTTCTTCGGCACGGACGGCCAGCAACGGCATGGTTACGAAGTCGTCGGTTACATGAAAGCGCCCGACTTTGCCGAACATCTGCGCCAGGCATTAGGCGATGCCACTACCGTAAGCGCACAAGCCAGCCACTAACAGAAGGCCAGACGTGTCCAGAGTAATGTTGATCTTCGCGACTGCGCTGCTTGCGCTGCTTGCCGGCGCATTGTTTTATGCCGCCAGGTTTCCTGTCAACGCACCACCTGAGCAGACGCCGACGCCAGCGCCCGCAGCGGCGCCAAAGGTCCTCGAGGTCGTTACTCATCCGGCATTCACTTTGCCCGACATCGCCGGCAAACAACGCGATTTCTCAGAGTGGCAGGGTAAAAACCGCCTCCTCAATTTCTGGGCTACGTGGTGTGCGCCCTGCCGGCGCGAGATTCCGCTGTTAAAGGATTTTCAGGTCGAGCAGGCCGGCAACGGCTTCCAGGTCATCGGCGTTGCCGTTGACTACCCGGAAGCGGTAGCTGCCTACGACGAGTCGGCGAACTTCAATTACCCGGTGCTCGTCGGCGAGCAGGACGCAATGGCGGTTGCCGAGTCGTCTGGCATCGAATTCATCGGCATGCCGTTCACGATGTTCGTCGCTTCCGATGGCGAGTACCTGGGCGCCTACATCGGGGAGCTGCACCAGGAACACCTCGACAAGGTCGTCGAAGTCATGACGCGTCTCGACCGTGGCGAGATAGAAAAAGACGAGGCAAAAACAAGCCTCGGTGCGCTCTGAGTCGCATCGGGGAACCCGCGAGCCGGCGTCGGTACCGAAAATTGCCCTAATATCTTAAAAAAGGGTTAGTATTGCTGCCATCTTCGGCTATCTCGCTGAGAATTTCGGCCCATGTCCGTATTCTTGCTCATCAACGGCCCCAATTTGAACCTGCTTGGATCGCGTGAGCCAGAGGTCTATGGCGCAACTCGCCTCGAGGACATCGAAGCGCACTGCGTCGCTCTCGCCAGTAAGCTCGGACACGAACTGAGCTGTTTTCAGAGCAATGCCGAACATGCACTCATTGACCGCGTACAGAAAGCGGCCGCGGACGGGGTAGATTTCATCATCCTGAACCCCGGCGGCTTTACCCACACAAGCGTCGCGTTACGTGACGCGTTTCTCGCGGTTCAGATTCCATTTATCGAAATACACCTGAGCAACACGTTTGCGCGGGAAGAATTCAGGCAAAACAGTTACTTCAGTGATATTGCGAGTAGCTGCCTTTTCGGGTTTGGGGCTTACGGCTACGAACTGGCGTTACAGGCTGCCAGTCATTTCGTTGCCAGTACCGGGGACTAAGCGATGGACATAAGAAAAGTAAAAAAACTAATCGAGCTGCTGGATGAATCGGGTATTGCCGAGATTGAAATTACCGAGGGAGAAGAATCGGTAAGAATCAGCCGTTACTCACAGCATGCGCCCGTCGCGACGCCTGTTGCTGCGCCCGTCGCGGCGCCCGTCGCTCCCGCGGCACCGGCTGCCGCGCCCGTTGCAGCGACGGTCGAGGTCGTTGCGCCGGCCGAAGTCGAGGACGACGGTTATGAAGTGGCCTCACCGATGGTCGGTACTTACTATGCCGCATCCTCGCCAGGTGCAGCACCGTATGTTCAGGTCGGTGACCGTGTCAATGAAGGCGACACGCTTTGCATCATCGAAGCAATGAAGATGATGAACCAGATCGAATCCGACGTGTCGGGGGTAATCAAATCGATCCGTATCCAGAATGGTGAGCCAGTCGAATTTGGCCAGACGTTGTTCGTTATTGATCAGCGTCACGGCGACTAGCGGGTCACGCGAGCATGCTGGACAAGATAGTCATAGCCAACAGAGGTGAGATTGCGTTACGCATTCTCCGGGCCTGCCGTGAAATGGGCATCAAAACGGTTGCCGTGCATTCCACGGCGGACAACAACCTGAAGCACGTCCTGCTCGCTGATGAAACAGTCTGTATCGGACCTCCCCCATCGAGCGAGAGCTACCTCAACATGCCCGCAATTATCAGCGCGGCCGAGGTGACTGACGCGACCGGCATACATCCAGGCTACGGTTTCCTCTCGGAAAACGCGGACTTTGCGGAACGGGTTGAATCGAGTGGTTTCACTTTCATCGGGCCGAAAGCCGATTCCATCCGCCTCATGGGCGACAAGGTCTCTGCCATCCAGGCAATGAAGGCCGCCGGCGTACCCTGTGTCCCGGGTTCGGACGGTCCGCTCGGCGACGATCCCGATGAGAACATTCGTCTCGCTCGCGATATCGGCTATCCGATTATCATCAAGGCATCCGGCGGCGGTGGTGGACGCGGCATGCGCGTGGTGCATGCCGAGGCGTCACTGACGGCAGCGATCACGGTGACCCGGGCCGAGGCGCGCGCCGCCTTCAGCAATGACGTTGTCTACATGGAAAAATTCCTTGAAACGCCGAGGCATGTCGAGTTCCAGGTGCTTGCCGATACGCATGGCAATGCCATTCACCTGGGCGAACGCGATTGCTCGATGCAGCGGCGCCACCAGAAAGTCATCGAGGAAGCGCCGGCGCCGGGAATCACTGAAGAACAACGCAAGCGTATCGGCGAACGTTGTGTGAATGCCTGCAAGGAAATCGGTTACCGCAGTGCAGGAACGTTCGAGTTCCTGTACGAGAACGGCGAGTTTTACTTTATCGAGATGAATACACGCCTGCAGGTCGAGCACCCGGTCACCGAGATGATCACCGGCATCGATATCGTGCGTGAGCAACTTCGAATTGCCAATGGTTCCCCGCTTCAATTCAAGCAGGACGACGTGAAGATACAGGGGCACGCAATCGAATGTCGAATCAACGCCGAAGATCCAAAGAATTTCATGCCCTCGCCCGGATTGGTCACGCTGTGGCATTCACCCGGCGGTCCGGGCGTGCGCATCGAAAGTCACATTTACAGCGGCTACAAAGTGCCGCCCTACTATGACTCCATGATCGGCAAACTGATTGCTCACGGTGCGAGCCGTGAAGCCGCATTCTCTCGTATGCGCAATGCATTGAGCGAAATCGTCATCGAAGGCATCAAGACCAACGTTCCCCTGCACCAGGAGATCTTCCAGCACGCCGCGTTCCAGGCGGGCGGCACGGATATCCACTACCTCGAGAAACGTCTCGGCCTGGTTTGATCGGGAGCAATCCACCGGTGGAATGGCAACAGTTTGTCATGAACCTCGACACACTGAACCCAACCACCGTTGAGGAAATCTTCACGCGGCATGGCGCGTGGTCCGTAACCCTGAGCGACGCCGGCGACAACCCGGTGCTGGAACCCGGCCCCGGCCAAACTCCGCTTTGGGAGGACACCTGCATCACCGGCCTGTTCTCCGCGGACGCCGATCTCGGCAAACTGGAGGCCGAGCTGCTCCAGGAGCTCGAACTCAGGCAGCTGCCAGCGCACCGTATTGAGAAACTCGCCGATCGCGCCTGGGAACGGGAGTGGCTGACAGACTTCGGGCCGATGAAATTCGGCGAACGACTCTGGATCTGCCCGGGCGACAGCATTGCCGAACAGGAAGATGCCGTCATCGTTCGACTCGACCCCGGGCTCGCTTTTGGCACGGGCACGCATCCGACCACCGCACTTTGTCTCGACTGGCTCGACGGGCTGCCTCTGAGGGGCAAATCCCTGCTGGATTACGGCTGCGGCTCCGGCGTCCTGGCGATTGCCGCCCTGAAACTGGGGTGTCAGGCGGCAACCGCGATGGATATTGACCCACAGGCCGTTATTGCGACGCGTCAGAACGCGGACAGCAATGGGGTCGCAGGGCGCCTGCGTGTCTGTAGCAGCGCAGATGACATCGAGAGCGTTTTCGACGTCGTGGTCGCCAATATCCTTGCCGGACCACTTGTCCAGTTTGCCGAATCCATCACATCAACGCTTGCAGGCCACGGTATGCTTGCATTATCGGGCGTATTATGTGAACAAGCCGCGTCCGTTATGGGCGCGTACGAGCCCTGGATCGAGTTCGATGAGCCTGCGTTCCGGGAGCAGGACGGTCAAACGTGGTCGCGGCTGACGGGAACGAGGAGATAGGGCCAGGCAATGTATACGCAATGCCCTGAATGCAGCACAGCATTTCGCGTAACGGCGGAGGTCTTGAAACAGGCCTCCGGCAAAGTGCGTTGTGGCGGCTGTGGCAAACCGTTCAATGCGCTCGAATACCTGACCGAAGGAATGCCGCAGCAGGCCGCGGCAAAAGAACCCGATGCGCCGCTACCGGAATTGAAACCGGAACCCTTAAAAACAAACGGGGGCGCCCCGCGATCTATTTCCGCCGAACAGAGTGCGGCACTGCTGAAGACGCTCGACCAGCTCGCAGGCTCTGATATTCGTATCGAGGATACGGGCGTTGAATGGCGCGTGCTCGACGACGACGAAGCGGCCGATTCAGTCGTCGATGAACTGCTTGACGAGTCACCAACGCCCGTCGATCAATTCCTCACAGAAACGCCAACCGACGTCGAAGCGGGCGAGATCTTCGAGGAATCGGCCAACGCCCTGGCACAGACGCCGGTCGATGAATTGCGATTCGACGACGATACACCGCTGCCCGACGACTTCGATCTGGACGACGAATCGTCGTACCTGCCGGAATCGGCTGATGGCGATAATTCTTCACCTGGCGCAGAGTCGGATGCTGGGCCGGACACCGGACCGTCCGATGAAACAGGTAGTTCACGAATCGACATCATGCTCGGCGAACCGGATGAGTGGGCCGATATTCTCGGTGAGGTCGATGAGCCAGTCGAACCCGCCGCTTCCGAGCCCGTCGCTGCCGAACCTCTCGCCGCCTCACCCGATGTTGAAACAACTCCGGCAGAGGCCGGCGAGGAAATCCTCGATGTGGACACGCAGTTCGCGCTGCAGGCCGAGGCCATGGGCATCGACCTCAGCGGCATGCACCCCGTGCCGGATTTTCCGCCGGAAGAAGCCGCGAACGACATCGACGAAGAACCGGACGAAGAGGCCGAGATCGAACCTGTCGACGATGAGGCAGAGGAAGACCAGGCCCCGCTCGAATTCGGCTCCATAGACACGGCGATGGCCGAGCTCGAAGAGCAATCGGATGTGTTCGACAAGAAGTTCTTCGAGGGCGCCGAAGAGGTTGAGCTGCAGGACGACGACTCGCTGGGGACCGAGCTCGATGAAGAACAGCTCGACCTGGCGGAAAGCGAGGACGAAGAGCCCGTCCGGGCGGAAAGCGAAGAAGACACTTATGCCGACCCATCGCAGATGGATGAAGAACAGACGCGCAACATGATGATCGACCAGGATCTTCTCAGCTTTGCGGTCGAGGACGAAGACGGATTCGCGTCAACGATTGTCATTCCCGAGAAAGAGGCGGAAGACAAAGCCATAGCCGAAAAAGAAACGGATATTGTCGACGAGGACATGTCGACGGGCTTCGAGACAATCATCATGGAAGGCGAATCTATTCGCTCGGCATTCGACACGGAGAAGCGCGAGGCAGATATCGCGGCCGCGGCGGCACTCGCTCAACAAGCGACGGCTGACAGGGATAAAGAGAGTGCGGCACCGTCAGGCGGCCGGCGCCGGGGGATGATTGCGGCGGTCGTTGTGCTTGGCTTACTCCTGCTCGTCCAGATCGTGCATCAGTCGCGCGAGGCGCTTGCGACTATTCCGGCATTCAATAATGTCGTCGGAATCGTGTATCGCGCAGCCGGCAAGCCGCTGTCACCAGCGTGGGACATAAGCGGCTGGCGTTTCGAGGCGACCCAGGAAGTTATCGATGAGAACGACGATCAGCTGACCATCTACTCGCGAATTGGAAACGAGTCAGACAACTCCTTGCCGTACCCGTTGATTAATGTCGCACTTATAGACCGTTTCGAGGAAACCGTTGGTAATCGCACGCTCGATCCGGCCGAATACCTGACCGACAACCTGGACCCGAGCAAGTTCGTGCAGCCCGGCAATACGTTCAATGCCGTGATCTCCATTCAGTCGCCAGCTCCAGACGCGACGGGATACAAGCTGAAAGTTTGTTATCGCCAGTCCGCCGGCAGCTTGCGGTGCAGTAGCCCAAGCTTCAGGTAGGGAATCCGCGGCTGATTAATACCCTGCGGGTAGCGGCTTCCTGCAGTAAAATGCAGCATGCATGCCATCGATCTAGCACCGCTCCAAATCGGCCCATACACGCTGTCCAGTCCGTTTGTGCTGGCACCCATGGCTGGCGTGACTGACGCGCCGTTTCGACGCCTCTGCCGGCAATTTGGCGCCGGCATGACCACCTCAGAGATGACGACCGCCGACACGAGCCTCTGGCAGACCCCCAAATCACGTCACCGGCTTGATCTGGACCTCGATACAGAACCGGTCGCCGTGCAGATCGCCGGTTCCGACCCGCAACAGCTGGCCGTAGCCGCGAAGGCCTGTGTCGACCGGGGCGCCCAGGTCATCGACATCAACATGGGATGTCCCGCCAAGAAGGTCTGCAGGAAACTCGCCGGATCCGCACTGCTGAGAGACGAAAAGCTGGTCGCATCAATTCTGGATGCCGTCGTACGCGCCGTAAGCGTCCCGGTCACGCTCAAATGCAGAACGGGTTGGGACACCGAGTTCCGCAATGCCGTGAACATTGCGCGGCTCGCCGAGGATGCCGGTATTCAGGCGATCGCCGTCCACGGTCGAACGCGCGCATGCCGGTACAAAGGTGAGGCCGAATACGAGACGATCGCCGCAGTCAAGCGCGCCGTAAAAATACCGGTTATTGCTAACGGAGATATAAGCACTTTGGAGAAGTCGCTCGAAGTACTGCACGTAACTAATGCAGATGGCTTGATGATTGGACGCGGTGCCCAGGGACGTCCGTGGATCTTTCGCGAACTTGGACGTCTTCTAAATCCGACTGCGGAAAATACGCAGCTAGAAAAAACTGAATTGCGTGATATTATGCTCGGCCACTTGAGCGATCTTCACCGGTTTTATGGGGATCCAACCGGAGTTCGAGTGGCTCGCAAGCACCTGACCTGGTA
>CAMYIS010000168.1 GCA_947258485.1 uncultured Woeseiaceae bacterium | reverse complement strand
CGTATTGTCGCTGTCGGCTACTCTACTCAAAGGCGAGTCGACGCGCACTAGTATCGGCTGAATATCGAGATCGTAATGGCTGAAGCTGTGACGCAGTATCTGCCAGGATTCCGTGGCTGTCGCCGCGCCGCCCAGCTTCTCTTCGCACCAGTCTTCGATGTTTCGATCGCCGAGTTCCGGCAGGCTCCAGAGCCCGCCCCAGATGCCGGCCTCGGGTCGCCGCTCGAGATATACGCGCTCGCTGTTTCGCGCCATCAACATCGTTGTTTGCCGCAGTGGTTTTTCCTTTTTCGGTTTGCGGCCCGGGTAGTCGTCAACGGTGCCCGCTCTATAAGCCGTGCAATCCACATGCACGGGGCAACGGCCGCAGGCGGGACTGCTGCGCGTGCAAAGCGTGGCACCGAGATCCATGATGGCCTGCGTGTACGCAGCGCTTCGCTCCCCTGGCGTACGGCTTTCCGCGAGCTCCCAGAGTCTCTTTGTCACCGCCGTCTTGCCCGGCCAGCCGCCGATCGCTTCATGACGGGCCAGCACTCTTTTTACGTTGCCATCGAGTATCGGGTGTCGTTGATCCAGCGCAAGCGACAGAATGGCGCCGGCCGTCGAGCGCCCGATGCCCGGCAACGCCATCACGTCATCGATAGCCCTCGGAAATACGCCGCCATGCTCGTCCCTGATTATCCTCGCCGCCCGGTGCAGGTTTCGCGCCCGTGCGTAGTATCCCAGCCCGGACCAATGATGCAGAACATCGTCGAGATTCGCATCGGCCAGCGCGGTGACCGTCGGAAAACTGTCGAGGAAGCGCTCGAAGTAGGGAATCACGGTCGACACCTGCGTTTGTTGCAGCATGATTTCCGACACCCAGATGCGATACGCGTCGTTGCCCTGCTGCCAGGGCAGATCCGTGCGCCCGTGGGTATCGAACCAGTCGAGCAGGCGATCGGAAAAACTAGTCAAGGGTCGGGACCAGCTGGGCCGGTACTGCCTGGGCGATCTCCTCGATCCTGTCTATGGCATCGCCGCCATTGTTCCGGAACTTGCGTTTGATCAGGTAGGGCCCGATGCCCGGCGGCACCCAGAAGTCGGGCTCCATGAGCAGTCGGTAAGTAACGACCGTGCCGCCGTTTTCGGCGACGAATGTCCAGGTCTCATTACTCAACTTGAAGTCGCTGATCTCGGGGTTCGCGAAAGCACGCAGCTCCTCGTTGACTTCCAGTTCGACATAGCCCTGCCGCACAAAAGACCTGCAGAAAAACAGCACACAGCCTTCGTTGCGCACATAGTATCCGGGCCGGCCGTGCTCGTCGGCGGCAATGTCACGCGACTCCGCAATGGCGCTCGAGAATTGCGTCGACAGGTCCCAGTGCCGGAACACTTCGAAGACCTGTTTCACGCTTGCATCGAACCAGACCTCCGACGAGACCGTATAGCGGCCTTTGTGATGCTCGACGTTGATGCTGCGCATCTCCGCGGAGTTCGCCGCGCCCAGCCAAAGCAGGAGAGGCAGCGCGAGTGACGCCGTACGGCTCATCCGCCGAACAGATCCTTGAGCTTGTCCTTGACCTCCTCCTCGAGTTTCTCCTTCTCGCTTTGCTCTGCCGGTTTCTCTTCTGCCGGAACTGCTTCTTCAGTTGCACCGTCGGCCGGAGCATCTGTCTTGGGTTCGGTCTCCGCCGGTGCTGTTTTCTTGTCCCCGCCCAGCAGCTTGTCAAACACGCGGCTCTTGATTTCGTCCTCTACCCGCTTTTTCAGCAGCGCTTCGACATTGGGCTTGACGCTGGGTGACGTCAGTGGCCCGGTGATCTTCAGCGGAATAACGGCTTTCGTGAAATCGTTTAGCTCCGCTTCGGTCACATTTTTCAGCGACTCAGGACGTTCGAGGACGCGCGCCGTGAGGTCATAGTTGACCGTTGCCGCGACCAGGTCGACGGTGCCGCGCCCGGTCATCTGCATGAACGGCAGCTCCGCGGACAGATCCTCGTTGCGCATCACGCCGTTGGTCACAACGCCGGTCGCGCTGACCGAGCTGAATCGCGTGCGTGCAGGCAACACGGGCTTCGGTGCTTCCCCGCCTTTGAGCAACGCACGGGCACGGCGCAACTCGTACCAGATATCCGTTCCCTCGTAGGTTCCGTCGTTCAGCTGAAACGACATGTTGCCGCCGAGGGTTTTCTGAACGGCCGCCATATCATCGCCGCGACCCGTGAGGACGAATCCACCGTTGATCGTTCCCGTGATGTTTTCCTGCTTGAACAGCGCGCGCGTGAAATCCGCCAGGTTTACGTTCTGAATTTTCTCGTCAACCGAAAGGACCGGCGTTGCGCCGCTGACGTCGATGCGTACGTCACCGCTGTAACTGCCGCCATACAGGTCCGCAGTCACCGGGTTGATTCGCAGGCGGCCGTTCGCCGAATTCAGGCCGAGCACGGCATTCTGGAACTCCATGCCGCCAAGCAATGCCGTCGCGACGCGAAGGTTGCCGCGCGCATTAAGGGGCCGGATAAGCTCGGACGGAATTTCGACCGGCACGGATTCGCCCCTG
>CAMYIS010000167.1 GCA_947258485.1 uncultured Woeseiaceae bacterium | reverse complement strand
TTTCCAGCGGGCTGTCGCTGATTTCAGCAAACCGGAGGTTGTCGGCAAAACGAGTGTCGGTGTCGTCGGGAATGCCGTCGCCGCCGCGGGCAAGCGTTACAAATGCGCCGGATACCGGATCGTAAATTTCCGTCAACGCGTCGGGGCCGTAACGCTGTTGGTCCGGTGTGGCAGGATTGAGGTCGTGGTCGAACAGACCGGAAACCTGCGCGGACTCGCTCGGAGAGTCGAGGAAGGACAGGAATGCAGGAAAATCAAAAAAAGTGCCGCGGCTGGTTTGCTCGTTGTCCGACAGTTCTGCACTAATATTGATAAAACCTTTCTCGCCAAGGCGAAAGCCCTGGTTCAGTGACAGGAGATATCCGCGTTCATTGCCTTCCGTGTACATGCCGGTCTGCAGGCGAACTTCGCCGCCTTCCGCTGTATCCTTGAGGTTGAAATTGAACACGCCGGCGATGGCATCGGAACCGTACAACGCCGATGCGCCGTCGCGCAGGACTTCCACAGATTTCAAAGCAATACTCGGAATTGTCGCGAGATCCGGTCCGTGCACGCCGTCTCCACTCAGTTGCACGAGTGCCGCCCGATGGCGGCGCTTGCCATTGACGAGAACCAGTATCTTGTCGGCACTCATTCCGCGTAGCTGCGGCGGACGAACGAAGGTCGCGCCGTCGTTGATCGCGTAGCGCTGCACCTGGAATGAAGGTACCAGCGTCCTGATGATGTCGAGCATGTCGTCAGACGACACGCTGTCAAGTGCCTGCCGGTTGAAGACATCGACCGGCACCGCTGTTTCGACCGCTGTTCGACCCTGGCGACGCGTGCCGACAACTACTACTTCATCGAGCGTCTCGACCACTTTTTGCTGTGCGATCGCATTCTGTGGCGGGAGCACGACAACAACCAATAGGCTCGTTGTCAGGGCAAACCAGGGCACTAGTGGATTCTTAATTATTGTTGCGCTCCCAGCTATGTCGGTCGAACCTGTTGATTGTACCGCGAATATTCGCAGGAAAGACGCTGAATTCAAGTATTTACAACGGTCTAACCCTACTGGCGTTTGTATTTCTCCACCAACGCCAACCAGCCCGGATGGTCGCGAATGGGGTCGAGATGGGGTTCGCGCGATAGCCCCTCAAACGTCCATCCCACCGGCGCTGCAAAATACTCATCCAGTAGTTCAATAGCGCGATCGTGATCACCCATAGGAATGAAGACAAATAATGCTGCCTGAAAAATTAACCATTTCGTGACAGTGGGTTCGTCGGGGAACTTCATTGCCATTGATTCTTCGGCAAGGCGCCTGGCTTCGTCGAACTCCCCCAGTGCCACTGTCACGCTAGCGAGCCGCATGAGCGAGCGGGACCTCCCGAACAGCCAATTCGGATCTGCGACTCTCTGCTCTAGCAGCTCCTTCGCCGTATCCAAATACGGCTTCGCCAGATCCGGCTGGCCGGCCAGTAAGTAGGTTTGTGCGTAAATCTCGGTTTTAGTTTCAATATCGAGGGTCTCGTCCGACGATTCGAGTTCGTCGAGGAACCTGATAGCGGCGTCGAAGTCCCGCTCATGAATCAGAAGCAGCCAGTAGGTAAAAGACCAGGACCCGTCCATCCGTATTCCTGAATCCAGGACTATTGCCCCTGCCCGCAGCTGAGCAAGATCTTCGCCAAGCATAAGTCCATATTGCAACCTGAGGACCGGTACAACCCTGCTGTCGGGCTCAATTTCCAGAACCCGGTCGAGGTGCCGATGAAACTGGACCGCATCGCCGATGGTGCCATAGGTAATGGCCTGCTGAATGAGGAGACTGGTATTCCTTGGATCGAGTTCGATGGCGCGATTCGTCGTCGCAATCGAGGCCTCGAAATCACCGGTTCGTCGCTGAACTTCAGCTATTGTCTCGTGTAAGTCTGAGGAACCGGGCATATCACGCGCCGCTAGTGCAAGTTCCGTGAGCGACTTCTCATGCTCTCGAGTAACGTACATATAGAAATAGCCCATAGCGAAGTGAGCTTCCGGAAGACCCGGTATCAACTCGAATGCAGTCTCGGCCGCGTCTCTCGCCTTCTCGAGATGTTCCCCAAGTCTCCCAATCTCATCCCAATACGCTCTGCTGTGTGCCCGGGATAGCGCCGCCCATGCGAGGGCGAACATCGGATCTTCCTCGACGGCCCTCCCGAACTGTTGTATCGCCACAACCGCTTGCAATCGCTTCAAGTACCCTTCGCCACTCAGGTAGAAGTCGTAGGCGCGCGTATTTTGCGTAGGCCGCTCATTGAGTCTTGCGGTCATTTCAGGGGACAAAGTCTGGTGTAATTCTGTCGCGATGGACGTCGCCATCTCGGCCTGAACCGCAAATATATTCTCGGCCGTCAACTCACGATCGTAGGTGTCCTGCCAGACGTGATCATCGGATGTTGAATCGATGAGCTGAATAATAATGCGCAGCCTGTTTGCTGCGCGCTGGACTCTGCCCTGGAGCAAATATACAACGCCCAACTCTTGACCAATTTGTCGCATTTTCTTGGTCGTGTTGCGATATTCCATTACCGACGTACGC
>CAMYIS010000166.1 GCA_947258485.1 uncultured Woeseiaceae bacterium | reverse complement strand
TCGTGACATGCTGCAAATCACGCGGGCCGAGCTCGATGACACGACCGACGAGGAAACCAATGAAGCCGCGTACACGGAACTGGTCGAATACCTGCGAGTCGCGGCCCAGTTGACCTACGAGGAACTCGCTGAGATCCGCCACAGCACCGATTCTTCGCCGGAGAGCGGCCGCGACACCATGCATTAATGGCCACGAGCGGCGTAGAATACGGCTCGCCAAAAACAAAACGAGCGCAGTGCCAAATGGACAGGAAAGAATTTGAACGCCGCCGCAAGCAATTGGCACGCATGGTCGGTGCCGACGGTATTGCCATTCTTCCGGCGGCGCCAGTCAGGACGCGAAGTCGTGACGTCGAGTACCGTTATCGACAGGACAGCGACTTTTACTACCTGACCGGATTTGCCGAGCCGGAAGCTGTAGCGGTCCTGGTTCCGGGCCGCGATACCGGGGAGTTTCTGTTGTTCTGCCGCGATCGCAATCCGGACAAGGAACAATGGGATGGCTCAAGGGCGGGGCCGGCTGGTGCCATCAGCGACTACGGTGCTGACGATGCATTTCCCATTGACGATATCGATGACATATTGCCGGGCATAATTGAGTCCTGCAGCCGTGTCTATTACACGATGGGCATGTATTCGGACTTCGATTCGCGCATTGCGGACTGGGTTAACTCTTTGCGTTCCGGCCTGTCGCGCGGTTTGCATACGCCGCAGGAATTCGTGGCACTCGATCATCTCCTGCACGACATGCGCCTTTACAAGAGCCGTGGTGAGATTGCAGCCATGCGGAAATCCGCCAAGGTGGCCGTGAACGCCCACAAACGAGCAATGCAAATGACGCGGCCCGGACTCTACGAGTACGAGGTCGAGGCGGAGTTTCGCCATGAGTTTCGACGTAACGATGCCTGGGTCTCATACAGCCCCATTGTCGGCAGTGGCCCTAACGCCTGCACGTTGCATTACGTTGAGAATAACGCCGAACTCAAGGATGGGGACCTGCTGTTGATCGATGCGGGTTGCGAGCTCGACTACTACGCATCAGATATTACGCGGACGTTTCCTGTCAACGGGCAGTTCAGCCCGGAGCAACGCGCGGTCTACGAAATTGTCTTCGAAGCGCAGCTCGCGGCGATCGGGAAAACCGTCAAGGGCAACCACTGGAACGACCCTCACGATGCGGCCGTCAAAGTCGTCACAAAAGGATTGCGAAAGCTCGGCCTACTGGATGGCAAGCTGCCGAAGCTCATCAAGGACGGTGCCTATCGGCAGTACTACATGCACCGCACAGGCCACTGGATAGGCATGGATGTGCACGACGTCGGCGATTACAAAGTGAGTGACGAGTGGCGCGTGCTGGAAACCGGAATGGTGACTACGGTAGAGCCGGGTATCTATATCCCTGGCAAAAGAAGCATTCCGAAACGCTTCCGGAATATCGGTATTCGCATCGAGGACGATGTTGCCGTGACGGCCAGGGGTCCCGACGTTTTGAGCAAAGGTCTGGCGAAGGACCCCGACGACATTGAGGCATTGATGCAGGGCTCATGAGCACGAGCGGTCAGGACAATTATTACGACATCGTGATTGCCGGCGGCGGCATGATCGGCACAAGTCTCGCACTGGCGCTTGCACCACTCGGTTTGCGCGTTGCCGTTGTGGAGGCTGTCGCGCGCAAAGCGAGCGCCCAGCCCAGTTTCGATGATCGTTCGACGGCTCTGTCCCGTAGTACGCAGCGCATGTTCGAAGCAATGGGTCTGTGGGACGAGATTGTTGCGGCATCGACGCCGATTCGCAGTATCCATGTATCTGACCAGGGCCGTTTCGGTTTTTCGCACATCGAAGCCGAAGAGCAAGGCGTGGAAGCGCTCGGCTACGTCGTCATAAACCGCGTGCTGGGCGGCGTATTGCAGTCTGCAGTACGCGTGCTCGACGAGGTAGACGTAATGTGCCCCGCGCGCATTATCGGCGTCGAGCTGACTGCCGAAGAGGCAAAGGCCGTCGTCGAGCCTGCCGAGGGCGAGCGAAGAACCCTGCGTTGCAAGCTACTGGTTGCGGCCGACGGTGCCAACTCGAGCGTGCGGGAAATGATGGGCATCTCGGTACAAAAGCGCGAGTATGGCCAGCGCGCCGTGATCGGTAATTTGCTGTCGGAGAACAAGCTGGAGAACCGGGCATTTGAGCGATTTACGCCCCATGGGCCGCTCGCCGTGCTGCCGCTTGCCGATGACCGTGCCGGGTTTATCTGGGCGGTTTCGGAGCACGATGCGGAACGTGTGCTGGCGCTGGATGATGAGACCTTCTTGCGCGAGCTACAGGATGAGTTTGGTTATCGGCTGGGTGCTTTTTCGCACGCCGGAAAACGCGCGTCCTATCCGCTGACATTGAGCAAGGCGCTGCGCCTTACTGCAACGCGAAGCGTGCTGATTGGCAACGCGGCCCATGGCTTGCATCCGGTCTCGGCCCAGGGTTTCAACCTGGGCATGCGTGATGTTGCGGCACTGTGCGACTGCATTGCTGACAGTCGCGCCGAATCGAGGGGTTTCGACCCCGGCAATGAACAGCTCCTGGAGCGCTACGCACGCTGGCGTCGCAGTGACCAGAACAAGCTCGTGCGATTCACGGATAGCCTGGTCCGATTGTTCGGCAGTTCTCGTCGGCCATTTCGCACACTGCGTAACCTTGGCATGCTTGGGTTCGACCTGATCCCTGGAGTTCGATCGGTATTTGCGAAACACACGATGGGTCTTGCCGGTAATCTCCCGCGGTTGTCGCGCGGCGTGCCGCTCAAATGAAGCAGCACTACGAAGTCGTCATCGTAGGCGGTGGCTTGGCGGGGCTGACGCTTGCGACACTGCTGGCACAGAGCCGACACAAGGCATCGCTCGGCATCACCTTGCTGGATGCGGCCGCTCGGCCTCAAATTCTTGCCGACGACGACATATCGCTGCGGGTTTCGGCCATCGCGAGCGGATCGGTCCGTCTCCTGGAGTCGATGGGTGCGTGGCAATTGATCAGCGAGTCGCGACTGAGCGCCTATGAATCAATGCGCGTCTGGGATGAGAAAGACACGCCGGATGGCGCAGCTGCCTTGCGATTTGATGCGGCCGAATTCGCAGTGCCGCAACTCGGATTCATTGTTGAAAATGTCGTGTTGCAGGATGCGCTGCTTCGCCAGCTCGATACCACGAATGTCGCGTTGCGATTTGCGAGCCCTATGCGCTCGCTCGAGCAATCTGGACAGCAATACAAGGTCGAGTTGGAGGGAGGCGAATGCTGTGTCGCCGATCTGGTCGTGGGTGCCGATGGGGCGCGCTCATTCGTGCGCCGCGCGGTTGCGATCGAGACCAGGAGTTGGCCATACGCTCAGACGGCATTCGTCACGCATCTATGTCCTGAGCGCGAGCACAAGGCGACAGCCTGGCAACGATTCCTGCGCAACGGTCCACTCGGCATCCTGCCGCTGGCCGACGGCCGGGTTTCCGTAGTCTGGTCCACGACGCCGGACCTGGCAAAGCGCGCGCTTGATGCGTCCGATGCAACGCTCGGCACGATGCTCACAAACGCGTCTGACAGTGTCCTGGGCGAACTCGCGGCGGCCGG
Source organism: uncultured Woeseiaceae bacterium (assembly GCA_947258485.1). Classification (GTDB taxonomy): domain Bacteria; phylum Pseudomonadota; class Gammaproteobacteria; order Steroidobacterales; family Woeseiaceae; genus UBA1847. The sequence goes on along the minus strand of CAMYIS010000166.1, from coordinate 6,030 downwards.
GCCGCGAGGGGCATTTCCGCTCGCCGCGCAGCACGCACAACGTTATGTATTGCCCGGCATTGCGCTGATTGGCGACGCGGCCCATGCGATTCACCCTTTGGCCGGTCAGGGCGCAAATCTCGGGCTGCAGGATGCCGCCGAACTTGCTGGTGTCCTGGATGCCGCGTTACATCAGGGCCTGCACCCGGGTGACGAGCCGGTACTGCGACGTTATGAGCGCGCTCGAAAGGGCGCGAATGCCACGATGCTGCACTTCATGACTGGCCTGAATCGGCTGTTTGCGACAGACTCGCGTCTGGTTGCAGAACTGCGATCGGCCGGAATGCGGATTTTCAATCGCAGCGGCCCGATAAGAGAACGCGCCGTCAAGGTTGCGCTCGGCGTCCGCTGACGCCGCAAAAGGGGAAATATGAAGCAGCGCTATGTCTACATGCTCGCGGCATTGCTGACGGTCATAAGCCTGTCCGTCTTTATTTACAAGTGGCAGGTGCTGGGTTTCCCGGTGAGCAAGAATCAGGAGACCCCGGTCTGGACCATCGAATCCGCAGTCAATTTCGACAGCGGTCCCGGGTCGATCAAGGTGCAGCTGCACGTGCCGACGTTAACGCCCGGCTTTCGAATGCTCAATGAAAATTCGGTGTCGCGCGGCTATGGCTTCAGCCTGAATTACGGCAGCGGCGGTCGACAAGCGCAGTGGGCCATCCGCCGTGCCGATGGCGAACAAACGATCTACTACCGAATATCGGTTTATGAAGATGACTCGGTCGACCAGTCCGATACGACGCCGCCGTTTCCACCGTTGCCCGTGATCAACGAACCTCTGAAGACGGCCGTCGATGTACTGGTATCCGACGTGCGCGATCAATCGGCTGACACAGCGTCATTTACGACCGAGCTGTTGCGCCGCGTTAACGACCCGTCACCGGATCCGAACGTGGAACTCCTGATGGCGGGTGTGCGATCGAACGCCGACTTCGTCGCGGTCGTGACGACAATACTGGCTGCGGCCCGTATACCTGCACGCATGGTGCGCGGGTTTCCGCTTGCAGGGCGGCAGCGCAGTGCGTCACTGGTCGCCTGGCTCGAGGTACACGACGGCGACCGCTGGCTGTATTTCAATCCGGTGACGGGAGAAGAGCGCCTGCCAGAACGTTTCCTGGTCTGGTGGCGCGGTAACGAGCCGCTTGTCAGCGTGGAGGGCGGCAGTAACGTCCAAGTGAGTTTTGCGATCCAGGAGAATCAACTGGACGCGGTGGCCATTGCCGAAACGCAGGCGGCCAAAAGTAGGACATTCGCCGTCGACTTCTCTCTCTACAGTTTGCCCATACAGACACAGGGCGTGTACAGCGTGCTTCTGATGATTCCGGTCGGTGCGCTGATCATGGTTTTCTTTCGCAACCTGGTCGGCATCGATGCGTTCGGCACGTTTATGCCCGTGCTGATCGCGCTCGCGTTTCGTGAGACCAAGCTGCTCTGGGGCGTTGTGTTGTTCACGACCCTGGTTGCCCTCGGACTCAGTATCCGCTTCCTGCTCGATCGACTGCGGCTATTGCTTGTGCCACGGCTTAGTGCCGTGCTTATCGTGGTCGTTATCCTGATGCTTTTTATCAGTTTGGCCTCGCATCAACTGGGGCTCGAGACGGGTCTTTCTGTCGCGCTGTTTCCCATGGTGATCATCGCCATGACCATCGAACGCATGTCCGTCGTCTGGGAAGAGCGCGGAGCAGCTGACGCGATGCGTGCGGGTCTGGGCAGCCTCGTCGTAGCGATTGCCGCCTATATTTTCATGGGCATGCCGTGGCTCGAGCACCTTATATTTACTTTTCCCGAACTGCTGCTGCTGATCCTGGCACTGGTCCTGCTGGCGGGTCGCTATACGGGCTATCGCCTGACGGAATTGCGGCGTTTCAAAGCGATGATCAAGGACTGATGTTTGCAACCGCCAGAAAGCTGCGCAGTAAAGGTGTTCTCGGGCTGAATGAGCGCAATTCGGACTACATCATGCGGCTCAACCCACGGCGCCTTTATCCATTGGTGGACGACAAGGCATTGACCAAGGAGATCGCCCTTAGAGCGGGCATGGCCGTGCCCGACCTGTACGGCATCATCGAGCACCAGGGAGAAGTACGATTGTTCGCGGACATCGTTCGTGATCGGGATTCATTCGTCGTCAAACCCGCCCGCGGTAGCGGCGGCGACGGTATTCTTGTCGTGATCGGTCGCGGCAAACGCAAACGCGACAACTACCGCTTGAGCAACGGCATCTTTGTTTCCGAAGGCGAAATCCTGCACCACATTTCCAACACGGTCGGCGGCCAATACAGCCTGAGCGGCAATCCCGACAAAGCGTTGATCGAGTACTGTGTGCATTTCGATCCGACGTTTGCAGAGGTCAGCTTCCAGGGAGTGCCCGATATCCGGGTCATCGTTTATCGCGGCTACCCGGCGATGGCAATGGTGCGGTTGCCGACGCGCGCATCTGACGGCAAGGCCAACCTACACCAGGGTGCCGTCGGCGCAGGCGTCGATCTTGCGACGGGCGAGACGCTGACCGGCGTACTCGGCAACGAGGTCGTTGACGAACACCCGGACACGGGCGCACACATTGCGGGGTTGCATATCCCTAACTGGGATTTCATCCTGGAGTCGTCGGCACGAGGTTACGATGTCACGGGTCTCGGCTATCTTGGCGTCGACATGGTCATTGATCGCGACCGAGGTCCGCTGATCCTGGAGATGAATGCGAGACCCGGGCTCAACATCCAGATTGCGAACGGTACCGGGCTTGCGCAACGGATTGCGCGCATCGAATCGCTTTACGACTCTTCCGCCGGCCCGGCGGAGCGTGCCGCTGTTGCGCGGCGCGAATTCCAGACCGGGGTGGAGCACCAGGCGAGCCTGTTCTAGCGTCGCGCTGCGGCTTCCTGCTTCATCTGCGCCGTGAGCCATTCATCCATGCGTTGCTCGAGAATATCGAGCGGTAACGCGCCGCCGCCGAGCAGCTCGTCATGGAAAGCCCGGATGTCGAAGGCGTCGCCGAGATGTAGTTCGGCGCGCTCGCGCAGCGTCAGGATCTTCAACTGCCCGATCTTGTAAGCGAGCGCCTGGCCAGGCCAGGCAATATAGCGGTCAATTTCATTGACGATATCGTGCTCGGTCTTTGCGGCGTTGTCTTTGAAAAAGTCGATGGCCTGTTGGCGGGTCCAGCCTTTGTAATGCATTCCGGTGTCTACAACGAGGCGCACCGCGCGCCACATGTCATAGGTTAGCTGACCAAAGCGTGAGTAAGGGTCCTTGTAAAGGCCGAGATCGTAACCGAGCCGTTCGCTGTACAGACCCCAGCCTTCGACAAAAGCGGTAAAACCCAGGAAACGCCGGAACATAGGCATGTCACCCAATTCCTGCTGCAGTGCTATCTGCAGGTGATGACCGGGCATGGCTTCATGCACGCTCAGCACTTCGATTTCGTACTTTGGGCGAACTTCCGGCCTGTAGAGGTTCACCCAGTAAATGCCGGCGCGGCTGCCGTCAGCGGCTGGTCGGGAATAATAAGCCGTCGTTGTATCAGGAGCGATCGAATCGGGAATCGGTTTGACGCCGTAAGGCATTCTCGGCAGTACGCCGAACAACTTCACGAGCTCCGGATCAATACGTTTACAGGTTGCGAGATACGCTTCATACAGTTCGTCGGGATTGTCGAAATAGAACTGCGTGTCGGTTCGCAGGAAAACGAGAAATTCCTGGAAGCCACCCTCGAAGCCGACCTCGTTGATGATCTGCCGCATCTCGCCGCGTATGCGCTTGACCTCTTCAAGTCCGAGCCGGTGAATCTCGTCAGGTGTCATGCGCGTTGTCGTGAATGAGCGCGCCAGGTGTTCATACCAGGCGTCGCCGTCTGGCAGCGCCGACTGGCCGATGCTCTCGCGCGACGCCGGCAGGTACTTACCGTTGAAGTAGCGGTCGAGCTTTTTATAAGCAGGCAGGACCTTTTTCTCGATTGTCTCGAGCGCCGATGCGCGCAGCCGTTGCTGGTCGTCGGCCGATACCGTGTCGGGCATGCTGGCGAAAACGCGATAAAACGGGCTGTCGGCAGGATTCTCGACTAGCTGCAATGTGAGCTGCGGCGGAATGCGCTGCATCAACACCGTGGGTGCCATGATGTTCGCCTTTCGGCCAGCCTCGGCGAGTTCGATTTCCTGGTCGATGACGACGTTGATCTTGTTCATACGAGCGAGCCAGTCTTCGAAGTCACTGCTCGTCGTCAGGCGCAGTTGATTCGTCAGGTTCTCGAGGTTTTGCACACCGCCTCGATGGAAGAACGGCAGCAGGTATCCCCGAAACTGATGCAGGTCGACGTCATCCTGAAGCTGGCGTCGAAACAGCTCGTAGTTGAGCTGATCGGCGTCGGACAGCGCACCGCGATCGATTGCGTACGCGCGGCGCAGGAATTCGCGTGTTTCTTCGTGGCGACGCGCAATCGCGGCCATGCTCTTGTCCTGCCACTGGTCGTTATAGCGACGATCGCCAATCATCGAGGCCATGACCGGTGAGTTCGCGAGCTGCCATTCCCAATGTTCCTCTAGGAGCGTCGCGAAATCGGTGCCGGTATCGGCACAGACTGCGGACCAAGCCGCCAGGAGCAGGCCGGCCAGCGCAATGTTGAGCCTATTCATGCTGAGTTCCTTGTCTGGGATCGGGACATTGTCACTGTCGGCGCCCCGGCTGGCAACCGGACCGGCCTTTGGCTATGATTGCGCGCACTGATCAATAGCGTGCACAGAAGAGACCTCGTTTATTCGGGGCGCCGAAGGCGCAACACGCTCGGAAACGCTCAGGCAGAAGGACTGAGTACGCTGATCAGCTCTGGAGAGAGGCCGGACGGCCCACCGAAGGGGTATGTGGATTGCGCCGAAGCATCGGCAGCCATTGATCTCTCAGGTTGCAAAGGACAGAGGGGCGGCGGGCTTGGCGGCCTGCCGCCCCTGTTTCTTTTGCATTACAACGACGACAAGCTGACCGCATGGGTTTAAAAACACCGCTTTACGACAAACACGTTGAAGCCGGCGCGCGTATCGTCGACTTTGGCGGCTGGGATATGCCGCTCCATTACGGGTCGCAAAAAGAAGAACATCTTGCGGTGCGGCAAAATGCGGGTATTTTCGACGTCTCGCACATGACGATCGTCGACCTTACCGGCGACAAGGTACGCGAGTTTCTGCAACACCTGGTTGCCAATGATGTTGCCAAGCTAAAGGACTACGGCAAAGCGCTGTACACCTGTATGCTCAATCCGGCCGGCGGCGTCATCGATGATTTGATTATCTATTTTGTTGCCGATACGCGGTACCGGTTGATCGTTAATGCGGCAACGCGCGACAAGGACCTTGCCTGGATCACGAAGCAGGCGGCTCCGTTCGACATCAAGGTCATTGAGCGCGCCGAACTGGCGATGATCGCCGTGCAAGGACCGAACGCGCGCGAACTGGCTGCACCTTGCATCGACGCAGACTGGCGCGATGCGGCGCTGGCATTGAAACCTTTCAACGGCCTGCAGGCGGGCGACGTTTTCGTGGCGCGCACTGGCTACACGGGCGAGGATGGCTGGGAGATTGTGCTGCCGGCGGCCGGCGCACCGGCCACCTGGGATCGCCTGCTGGCCGCGGGGGCCGCGCCTTGCGGCCTTGGCGCGCGTGACACCCTGCGGCTCGAGGCCGCGATGAACCTGTATGGCTCGGACATGGACGAATCGGTTTCTCCGCTCGAAGCAGGGCTCGCCTGGACCGTGGCCTGGGAGCCTGCCGATCGCAATTTCATTGGACGGCAGCCGATGGAAAAATTACGTAATTCCGCGGACAAGAAACGCTTCGTCGGTCTGCTCCTGGAAGATCGTGGTGTATTGCGTAATCACCAGAAAGTTGTCGTCGAGGGTGGGGGCGAGGGCGAAATCACGAGCGGCGGTTTCTCTCCGACGCTGGGGCGCTCGATAGCGCTGGCACGTGTTCCTGCAGGCGATTACGACCGCGCCCAGGT
>CAMYIS010000165.1 GCA_947258485.1 uncultured Woeseiaceae bacterium | reverse complement strand
ATGGGTGAGGGGCCGGAACGCAAGCCGCGACTGCATTTTGAAATCAGGCGCAATGGCCAGCCGGTTAACCCGCGGCAACATTTGCCGCCGAGATAATTCGACTAGCGCCTGATCAGGATGCATCGCTTCTCGCAAGGGGTGAGATGTGGGACAGGTGCTCGATCCAACGCGCCAGTATCTCGACGAGATCGGAGTCTCGCCGCTGCTCACGGCTGAGCAGGAGAAGACGCTGGCGAGGCGCGCGCAGCGCGGTGACGAGGCCGCACGCAAGCGCATGATCGAAAGTAACCTGCGGCTCGTCGTAAAGATCGCCCGCCGTTATCTGCACCGTGGCCTGCCGTTACTGGACCTGATTGAAGAAGGCAATCTCGGGCTCATCCATGCCGTCAAAAAATTCGACCCGGAGCGGGGCTTTCGATTTTCCACGTATGCCACCTGGTGGATTCGGCAAACGATCGAACGCGGGATCATGAATCAATCCCACACTGTGCGTCTGCCAATTCATGTCATCAAGGACATTAACTCCTGCCTGAGGGCGGCACGACGTTTGCGCGAGAAGTTTGATGGCGTGCCGAGCGCCAGTGAAATCGCCGAGTACCTCGAACGGGACGTAAGCGAGGTTGAGCGGCTGATGGCATTGCACCAGCGCGTTGTGCTACGCCCCGGACGATCGGACAAAGATGGCAACGGTCCGGTTGATCGCCTGCAGGCCGCCAGGGACGTGGAGCCGCCCCGGTGCGCACAAAAAGATGACGTGCACGACATCGTTGACCACTTGATTTGTGGTTTGAGCGAAAAGCAACGTGCGGTCGTGGAGCGTCGCTTCGGTCTGCACGGCTGTCGACGTGCAACGCTCGAGCAGATTGGCAATGAAATCGGCGTGACCCGTGAGCGGGTTCGCCAGATTCAGTTGGACGCGCTGAAGAATCTCCGCGAAATGATGGAGAGCCATGGTATTTCCGGCGACTCGCTGCTGGACTGACAGGCCTTACAAATAGAGTACAGCGGCGACCTGCCGGCCCTCGGCAGCGAGCACATTAAACGTGCGTGCGGCCGCGGCCGTATCCATGCATTCAAGACCGACGCCACGCCGGGCGAACGCGAACATCAGTTCGCGCGGTGGAAACAGATTGCTGCGGCCTGTTCCCAGCAGGATGATCTCGGGAGCGCCGTCCAGCAAAATTTCGAAATCAGAATCGTCAAGGTCTGCGACAGGCTTCGGGTCCCAGTTTTCGAAGACCTCATCCGGTGTCAGTGCGATGGTCCTTGCATAGGGTTCACCGTTGATCGTAATGGCCATTTCGCTGACGCTTTGAATGGTCAGTGTGCGGGTCAATTCTCTTGTGAATTTCAAGGCTGCATCCCTTAACATCGACGCCTCATTGTGAACGCATCATATGACAATTCTGCCGCGGTCGCCGTACTTGTGAATTTCAAGGCTGCATCCCTTAACATCGACGCCTCATTGTGAACGCATCATATGACAATTCTGCCGCGGTCGCCGTATTGCCGCCGGTGTCCGGCGGCCGCTTGCAGGACAAGTCGCTGCGCACCTGGCTGGCGCGATCGGATCTCGGTCTCGAGCCCGAAAAGCAGGAATGGCTCGCGCAAATCACCGCTGTGCTGGGCCTTCCGTATCCGGAAGAGGGCCTCGCCGCCCTCCGCATGTGGGGACAGACCGGCGACCGGCCGACTGTCTGGATTGCAGGCGCCGACCCGGTATACCTCGAGCCACGGCTCGATCATCTTCGCCTGCATGCGCTGCCACGCGCCGCCATGCCGCCAGCCGATTTGCGAGCGTTGTTTAATCATCTCCAGGCAACATTGTCCGACGACAAGCGCTTCGGTTTCGCGCGCCTCGGATCCTGCGGCTACTTGCGCAGCACATCGCCGATCGCGACGGCTGCGATGCCGGCTTACGTCGTCGATAAACAAGTGCCGACCGATTTCCTGCCGCAGGGAGACGACTCGGCGACGTTTCGTAATCTGCTCAGCGAAATCGAGATGTCTCTACACGACCACGACGTGAACCAGCGCCGCGTTGCCGCAGGACAGCAACCCGTCAACGGGCTGTGGCTATGGGGCGGCGGACTCGCCCCGGCGCGTCAATCGCGGCCGCAACCACCGCTGTTTTCGGACGATCCTTTGTTGCTCGGCTACTGGGACAGTGCCAACGCCGTCGCCCGGCTGTGGCCTGGTAGCATCGCCGACTGCATCGAAGCGACGGCTGCGGGTTTCGTTGCCGTCACACCGGAACACCAGGGCGATTCGGCTTTCCTCGAGGATTGCCTGGGGCAGCTGCGTGCCGCACTTCGAGAGAAGCGCATCGGTCGCTTGAACTCCAAACTGCTTGATTAGACTGCTTGATTAGATAATAGCGATGAAAACTGCCAGGCCTGTCATTTCCCGATCACCTCCGAGTCAATCCGAGATCGACAAGTTCGGCGACATCGATCCTCTGCACGCAAGGCTCTACGCAATGCGTGGCCTGAGAGCTGCCGAAGAACTCGATTACAGCCTTGCGCGGCTGGCGCCCGTCAGCGCACTGGAAAACATCGACGAAGCGGCGGAGCTCGTCATCGCGAAGCGTGACGAGCGAATCATTATTATTGGCGACTACGACGTCGACGGCGCAACGAGCACGGCGCTGGTCATTCGATGCCTGCGCGCGTTCGGCTTTGGCGATGTCAGCTATCTCGTGCCAAACCGCTTTGACTACGGTTATGGACTATCGAGGGAAATCGTCCGCGTCGCCGCAGAGCGCAAGCCTGCGTTGCTGATTACGGTCGACAATGGCGTTTCCAGTGTCGCCGGGGTTGCCGAGGCCAATGCCCTCGGAATCCCGGTCCTGATTACCGACCATCACCTGCCTGGCGATGATCTGCCGGCTGCCGCAGCGATTCTCAATCCGAACCTGAAGGACAGCAGGTTTCCGAGTCGTAATCTCGCTGGAGTTGGCGTCGCTTTCTACCTCATGGCCCGGATCGGTCGCATGCTGGAAGAGCAGGGCCAGCCCGGTGCCGCGAAAATACCCGCCAGGTATCTCGATCTCGTGGCGCTGGGTACCGTTGCCGACGTCGTGCCACTGGATCACAACAATCGCATTCTTGTGCAACAGGGACTGATGCGTATTCGGGGCGGTCACGCGGTGCCGGGCATCGACGCCTTGCTGAAACAGTCGGGCCGGCAACCCGGGCGTTGTGTCAGTACGGATCTCGGCTTTGTTGTGGGTCCGCGGATCAATGCCGCCGGTCGTCTGGAAGATATATCCGTCGGCATCGAGTGTCTCTTGACCGACAGTTTCGAAACGGCATCATCACACGCACGCATTCTCGATCAGATCAATAGTGAAAGACGCGACATCGAATCGACGATGCGCGACCAGGCTTTCGCATTTGTCGACGCACTGGGTTCGCAACGCTGGCCATCGTGCGTATGCGTGTACGAGGCGTCATGGCACCAGGGTATTGTCGGGCTGATCGCTGCGCGGGTGCGCGAGCGCTGCCATCGGCCCGTGATTGCTTTCGCCCGTGAAGACGATCAGTACCTCAAGGGTTCGGCACGCTCTATTCCGGGCGTTCATATTCGCGATCTGCTCGAAGCGGTGTCGTCCGTGAAACCCGGCCTCATCGAGAAGTTCGGTGGGCATGCGATGGCGGCCGGGCTGTCGATCGCCGAATCCGGTCTCGAGGAATTCAAGCAGATCGCGGCGCAACAGATGCGCCGTCTTTATCCCGATGCTGATTTCAGTGGCGCAATCGTGACGGACGGGCCGCTACCGGGCGTTGCTTTTAACCTCGAGTCTGCGCGTTCGTTGCGCGAGGCGGGCCCCTGGGGTTCGGGCTTTCCCGAGCCACTGTGGAGCGGCGATTTTTCGGTCGTGGAACAACGCACCGTTGGTGAGAATCACCTGAAGATGCGCGTGCGGCCGGCGAGTGGCGGAAACGTCATCGATGCCATCGCGTTTAACCAGGCGGGCCCGTCGTACCGGGGCGTCGTGCAGCTTGCATTCAAGCTCGACGTTAACGAGTTTCGCGGCGTTGAGAACCCGCAGCTGGTCGTCGAGCAAATTGCTCCGTTACATACGAGCTCTGCATGATAAGATCGCGCCCTTTTCCGCTTGAGTTGTCCCGATGGAAACCAGCCAGATCAAGAATACGATAGCCGACCTCGCCGAGCGCTCCGATGCGCTGAGGGGGTATCTTTGACTATGAGGGCAAGGCGGAGCGCCTGACTGAGGTTCAGCGCGAACTGGAGCAGCCAGGCATCTGGGATGATCCTGAACGTGCGCAGGCTCTCGGCCAGGAACGGTCGCAACTAGAGCAGGTCGTGGTAAGCCTTGATGAACTGTCGACGGGATTAAGGGAAGCCGGGGAATTGCTGGCGCTTGCAGAGGAAGAAGACGATAGCGAAACCGTTAATGAAGTCGTCAACGATATTGAGAAGTTCGAACAGCAGGTTGACGGGCTCGAATTTCGACGCATGTTCTCAGGCGAAATGGATGCCAACAACGCCTACGTTGACATTCAGTCAGGTGCGGGCGGCACCGAAGCGCAGGACTGGGCGGAAATGCTGCTGCGCATGTATTTGCGATGGGCGGAGGCGCATGGTTTCAAGGCCGAGGTGATCGAGGCCTCGGCCGGTGAAGTTGCCGGCATCAAGAGCGCTACGGTTCATATCGTCGGTGAATACGGCTATGGCTGGCTAAGGACTGAAACCGGGGTTCACCGGCTCGTGCGCAAGTCGCCGTTCGATTCCGGCAACCGCCGGCATACGTCTTTTGCCTCCGTGTTCGTTTCACCGGAAGTCGACGACAACATAGACATCGAAATCGATCCTTCCGAATTGCGTATCGATGTTTACAGGGCGAGCGGCGCCGGTGGCCAGCACGTAAACCGAACCGAGTCCGC
>CAMYIS010000164.1 GCA_947258485.1 uncultured Woeseiaceae bacterium | reverse complement strand
CCGCCCGATGCGAATGTGCAGCAGATGTTGCAGGGCCGGCATCCTTGCCAGCAGCGGCTCGCTTTTGAAGAACTGCTGGCGCATTACCTGAGCCTGCGGCGCCTGCGGGCGCTCGCCGAAACGGAAGATGCGCCCGCTCTGACCGGCGGTGACTCCGAGGTCGGTCGCTTTATCGGCGATCTGCCGTTTGAGCTGACCCGTGCACAAAAACGCGTCATCGATGAGATTCTTTCCGACTTGTCAGAACCGCACCCGATGATGCGCCTGATCCAGGGCGATGTCGGTTCGGGCAAGACCGTGGTTGCCGCGATTGCCTGCCTGAAAGCGATCGCCTGCGGCGTCCAGGCTGCGATTATGGCGCCTACCGAAATCCTGGCCGAGCAGCACTGGCGCAATTTCTCCGAGTGGTTTCGCCCGCTCGGCATCGAACCCGCGTGGCTAAGCGGCAGCCAGCGCGCGGCTGCGCGCCGCGAATCAATACAATCGATCGCCGATGGCCGCGCAAAACTCGTTGTTGGCACGCATGCACTGTTCCAGGAGGGTGTGGAATTCGAAAGCCTTGGACTCGTCATTATCGATGAGCAGCATCGCTTTGGCGTTCACCAGCGCATGGCGTTGCGTGACAAGGGAGTATCGGCCGAGGGTCATCCGCATCAGCTTGTAATGACGGCGACTCCAATACCACGAACATTGGCGATGGCCGCTTACGCCGACCTGGACACGTCGGTCATCGATGAGTTACCGCCGGGCCGCCAGCCAGTTTCGACCATTGCCGTTCCCGATACTCGTCGTGGCGAAATCGTAGAACGCGTACGCTCCGCGTGCGCCTCGGGACAACAGGCTTACTGGGTGTGTCCCCTGATCGAAGAATCAGAAGTACTCGACTACCAGGCAGCCGAGGCCAGTTACCAGATGCTGACTGAAGCCCTGCCAAAGCTGCGCGTGGGGCTGGTGCATGGTCGTATGAGGCCCGCCGAGAAGGAGCGCGGCATGCAAGCCTTCAAAGAGGGCCTGATTCAGCTGCTCGTCGCAACGACCGTTATCGAAGTCGGCGTGGATGTGCCAAATGCCAGCCTCATGATCATCGAAAACGCGGAGCGCATGGGGCTTTCCCAACTGCATCAGCTACGCGGCCGCGTAGGGCGGGGCACCACACAAAGTCACTGCGTGCTGCTATATAAACCGCCGCTCGGCCGTATTGCCAAGGAACGCCTCGCCGTATTGCGCGACACCAACGATGGATTTATCGTCGCACAGCGCGACCTGGAACTGCGGGGCCCCGGGGAATTGCTCGGTACCCGCCAAACGGGTTTGCCGGACTACCGCATTGCGAACCTGGTTCGCGATGCTGATCTGATGCCGCAAGTACAAATTACGGCCGAGGCAATGCGCACTGCTTCCGACAAGAACGCGGCTGCAATTGTGCGTCGCTGGCTCGGTGACACGCGAAAATACGGCAAGGTGTAGACTTGAATTCATGAAACCCGCGCACGCCAACGCATTCGCACCCCAACTCGTCAGCCAGTTGCGCAACTACGGCAAGCTGATGCGCCTCGACAAACCGATTGGCATATGGCTTCTGCTCTGGCCAACACTCTGGGCGCTGTGGCTTGCCGGAAATGGTGTGCCGGACCAGGGTCTGTTCGTCGTTTTTGTCATTGGCGTTGTCGTCATGCGCTCCGCCGGCTGCGTTTTAAACGACTACGCCGATCGCAAGATTGATCCCTACGTTGAGCGCACCAGAACGCGTCCGATTGCCTCCGGCGCTGTTGCGCCAATGGAAGCACTGACCCTGTTCGCCGCACTCGGTCTGATTGCCATCGGACTCGCGACCATGCTCAACACGCCGGCGCGCCTGCTTGCCATTATTGGTGCTGGCCTGACTATCGCCTATCCGTTCGTCAAGCGTTACCTGTCAATCCCGCAGTTCGTGCTCGGCGCCGCATTCGGCTGGGGTGTACCGATGGCGTTCGCTGCGCAAACGGGGACTATCCCGGAACTCGCATGGCTGGTCTTCGGCACGGCCATGATCTGGGCTGTAATTTACGACACGTTTTACGCCATGGTGGATCGCGAAGACGACAAGAAGATCGGCGTCAAGTCGACAGCCATATTGTTCGGCGAAGTCGACCTGTTCGTTGTCGCCGGCCTGCAGGTACTGATGCTATTTGCGCTTGCCCTGATCGGCTACCGGGCAGAGCTCGGGTTCTGGTACTACCTGTCCGTTGCAATCGCAGCTGCGCTTATGGGCTGGCACCAGTGGCTCGCGCGCGACCGGCAACCCGCCGGTTGTTTCGCGGCCTTTCTGCACAACCATCTCATTGGCATGGTTGTATTCATTGGTATCGTGCTGCACTACACGTTCAACCCTTCCGGCGCAGGCTGATTCACGCTGCCCTTGCCACAGCCAGCACACTGACCTTTTTCACGCCATGCCGGATAAGCGCCATCGCGAGCTGGCGCGTAGTTTCACCCGTGGTGACAACGTCATCCACGATCAATACGTGCTGAAACCGTGGCATTTTTCGGACGACGAATGCCCGTCGCAAATTCTTGCGGCGCTGCGAGGCCGCAAGACCCGACTGGAACGGCGTAGCGCGTCGGCGGGCGATACCCGTCATGATCGGCAGCGACCACTGGCTGGCAAGCGGCTTGCAGAGTTCCAGCGCCTGGTTGAATCCGCGAAACGCCTGTCGCTGCCAGTGCAGCGGCACGGGTAGCAGCGCGTCAATATTGGCAGGAAGTCGCGGCATTTGCGCCACGAGTATGTCGCCAAACGCTGGCGCGTAGTGCAGCCTGCGGCCAAACTTCAGGGCCTTGAGACCTGCATCAACGGGAAACTCGTAGAGCAGCGGAGCAACGGTCGTTTGAATCGGCGATGGGCGCGCCTGGCAGGCGGCACAGAGCACGCCGCGAGGCAGGTCGATCGCAAGCGGCTCGGCGCAGCGCGCGCATGCGTTTTCAATCCAGGGCAGGTCACGACAGCATCCGCTGCAGATCCGCCGTTCGGATCGATCGGTCCGTGTGCCGCAGAAGACGCAGCGCAACGGCATGATCGAATCATCCAGTTGACGCAGCAGCCTGGCTGTTCGCGTGCGGCAAGCATGCAGTAGTGCGAGGCGTTCCATGAAGGTATTGGTAGCTGAACAATTAGCCAAGTGCCATGCGCCAATCGCGGCAATTGGCGCTGAAAAGCATGATAGTTTGTCGTCACCTACTAACCGGCTGCTGCGGAAAGTGAACGATAGACCGAAGTTGAACCTGCGAGATGTTCGACGCCGCTTCGACAGTGCGGCGGCGACCTTCGATTCTGCTGATTTTGTACACACCGTGACGCGCGACGGTTTGTTCGCCCGGCTGTCGCCACTCGTTATGGAAGCCAACACGATACTCGACCTCGGTTCAGCGACCGGCAGTGCCGGAAAAGATTTGCGCGCGCGCTTCCGTCGTGCACACATTATCTCGCTGGATATTTCACGCGGCATGTTGCGCCAGGCCATTAGTAAGCGCCCCCGGTTTTCTTTTTCCCGTTCTTCCCATGTACAGGCAAATGCATTGAGCTTGCCGCTCAAAGATCAGAGCGTCGACTTCGTATTTTCGAACCTGTTGCTGCCCTGTACCGATAGTCCTGAGCTTGTCCTCGGCGAGGTTGCGCGCGTGCTGCGCAAAGGTGGCGTGTTCGCTTTTGCAACCCTGGGTCCCGACAGCCTGCTTGAAATCAGCCGCGCATGGAGTGGCCTGGACGGATATATACACGTCAATCGCTTCCTGGATATGCACGACATTGGCGATGCCCTGGTCCGCGCCGGTTTACGGGATCCCGTTCTGGACGTCGATCGACTCGCCGTGAGTTACGATAATCCCGAAAAATTATTCGCGGACCTGACTGACGTTGGCGCAAGAAACACGCTGCAACAGCGCAATCGCTCGCTGGTCGGAAAGCATCGTTTCAGAGAAATGCTAAGCGCCCTTACGGATGGCGACGGCGATGCCAGGATCGGCCTTGAGCTCGAACTGGTCTACGGTCATTGCTGGGGTGGTGGCGCCCGGGTAGACCCGTCGAACTACCGCATTGACGCATCTCAAATCCCCCGGCGGCGGCGCTAATATCACAAGCTGTTTATGTTTGTAACTTTTTGACTCCAGTGCAAACGATAACCCGCTGTTAAATAAGAATTAATCTCAGCAAGCATCGGCGCTTCAGGTTTGCATGGTCATCGCGATTTAAGTACACTTCGCGTGCTTTTTTGGCCGGCCCGCCCGGTCAAACCGGCCGACAGACGATGTCCCGGGGTCACCGGGTCAGCATGGGATTCATCGTTCCATTACTCGTCACATCCGGAATTAGAAACGTAATGTGGTCGCCATGGCGAATCGCAGGGTGAACAATCAATGATACAAAAGTCGTTTTTAAGCCTGCTGGCTTTCTGCTTTGCCGGTACGGCGAACGCGGAATGGGCGCTGAACATGCCCAGGGGGATTACTGACCTCAGCGTTGAGACCTACAACATCCACATGATGGTCTTCTGGTGGTGCGTCGCGATTCTTCTGGTGGTGCGTCGCGATCGGGATCGTCGTTTTCGGCGTCATGATCGTCTCCCTGTTCCGGCACCGCAAATCGCAGGGCGTCAAACCGGCGACGTTTTCGCACAGCACGACGGCCGAGGTAATCTGGACCGTCATTCCCGTTGTGATTTTGATGCTGATCGCGATACCCGTCGCCGAAACCATGATCAAGCTCGAAGATTCCCGGGATCCCGACATGTCGATTGTCGTCACCGGCTACCAGTGGAAATGGCATTACAAATACCAGGATGAAGGCATCGATTTCTATTCGAGCCTGGCGCGGCCAAGCCTCTTGGCTCGCCGCAAAGAATCGGGTATCGACCCCAACGAGGTCGACAATTACCTGCGCGACGTTGATCGACCGCTGGTGGTTCCGCGCGGCGCAAAAGTGCGCCTGCTGCTGACTTCGAATGACGTTGTGCATTCCTGGTATGTCCCGGAGCTCGCCATCAAGAAAGACACCATTCCGGGCATCGTTAACGAAGCCTGGTTCAAAGCGAAGGAGGTCGGAACCTACCGCGGCCAGTGCGCCGAACTTTGTGGCAAGGATCACGGCTATATGCCGATCGTTGTCGAGGTTGTCGAGCCCGAGGCGTACAAAGCCTGGGTTGACGTCCGAAAGAAAGGCGCGCCAAAGCTGACCTGCACGATCATCACGACGACCACGGCCCGGCCAAGGGCATTGGCCGCTGGCTGTTTTCGACGAATCACAAGGACATCGGCACGATGTACCTCGTCTTCAGCCTCACCATGTTCTTCATTGGTGGCGCGATGGCGATGGTTATTCGCTCCGAGCTGGCGATCCCGGGACTGCAGTTCGTACATCCCGAATTCTTCAACTCGATGACCACTATGCATGCGCTGATCATGGTGTTCGGCGCCGTGATGCCGGCGTTCGTCGGGCTTGCCAACTGGATGATTCCGCTCATGATCGGTGCGCCAGACATGGCGCTGCCACGCATGAACAACTGGTCGTTCTGGATTCTGCCGGTTGCATTCGGCATTTTGCTGTCCACGCTGTTTATGCCGGGTGGCGCCCCCGCGAGCGGCTGGACCATGTATCCGCCGCTGGTGTTGCAAACCGGCGATGCGTTCCCGTTCCTGATTTTCTCGGTCCACCTGATGGGAATATCGTCGATCATGGGCGCGATCAACGTCATCGTGACCATCATCAACATGCGAGCGCCGGATATGTCGCTGCTGAAAATGCCGATGTTCGTCTGGACCTGGCTGATCACGGCATACCTGCTGATCGCCGTAATGCCCGTTCTCGCAGGCGCCGTCACGATGCTGCTGACCGACCAGTTCTTCGGCACGAGTTTCTTCCTCGCGGCGGGCGGCGGTGACCCGGTCATGTTCCAGCATATTTTCTGGTTCTTCGGCCACCCCGAGGTCTACATCATGATTCTGCCGGCGTTCGGCGTCGTTTCAGAAATCATCCCGACATTTTCGCGCAAGAAGCTCTTCGGCCACGATTCGATGGTTTACGCAGCATCGAGTATTGCATTCCTGTCATTCATCGTCTGGGCACACCACATGTTTACCGTCGGCATGCCATTAACGGGCCAGATGTTTTTCATGTTCGCGACAATGCTTATTGCCGTGCCAACGGGCGTGAAGATCTTCAACTGGGTGGCGACGATGTGGCGCGGAGCGATGACCTTCGAGACACCGATGTTGTTCTCATTGGCTTTCGTGTTCCTGTTTACGATCGGTGGTTTCTCCGGCCTGATGCTCGCTGCCGCACCGGCTGACATCCAGTACCACGACACCTATTTTGTCGTTGCGCACTTCCACTACGTCCTCGTTCCGGGCTCCATATTTGCCATCATGGCCGGCGCTTACTACTGGCTGCCGAAGTGGACCGGGCACATGTACAACGAGACGCTCGGCAAGGTGCACTTCTGGACGTCAACGATATTCGTCAATCTTACTTTTTTCCCGATGCACTTCCTGGGGTTGGCCGGCATGCCGCGCCGTATTCCAGACTACTCGACGCAATTTACGGACTTCAACACGGTCGCAAGCATCGGTGCGATCGGTTTCGGTCTGTCTCAGCTGATTTTCGTGTGGATAATCGTCACCGCATGGAAGGGCAGCAAAGCAACCGACCGGGTCTGGGAAGGTTCGCACGGTCTAGAGTGGACAGTGCCTTCACCGGCGCCTTATCACACGTTCGAGACGCCGCCGAAAGCGCGCATCGCCGACGAAGCATTCGAGTAGGCATGAACGACGCCGAACGTAAAAAGAACATTCGCCGTACCGCGCTGATCGTCGGCGCCATTGCGCTGGCGTTCTATGTCGGTTTCATCATGATCGGCGTGCTGCGCTCCTGAGAGACATGAACGAACAACCGCAAAAGTTGAAGTCCGAAAACCGCGCGCTCAGCGGTCGCCTGCTGCTGATGGCGATCGCAATGTTCGGCTTCGGTTTCCTGCTGGTACCGCTCTACGATGTGTTCTGCGAAATTACCGGGTTCGGCGGCAGGACGAATACAACGGCGGTAGTTGTCGAGGAAGCACCGGACCTGTCGCGCGAGATTCGCATCGAGTTTGTGACTACCGTGAACTCGTATGCGCCATTCGAATTTACGGCTGATGTCGACAGCATGACCGTTAACCCCGGAAAAATGTACTTTGCGACGTTCACGGCAAAGAACCTGACGGAGGCGGACAGGGTCGCACAGGCCGTTCCGAGCGTCGCGCCGGTCTCCGCCGCCGAGCACTTCACCAAGATTGAATGCTTCTGTTTTACGAGCCAGGATTTTGATGCTCTCGAGGCGCGGGCGATGCCGCTGCAGTTCATCGTTAATCCCGACCTGCCCGAATACGTAGACACAATTACATTGCAATACACGTTTTTCGACACCGCCCGAGCCGCGGCGAACAACCCGCTTTAACCCGGAAATTGACATGACGACACACACAGAAGACCGTTACTACGTCCCTCACGGCAGTCACTGGCCCATCGTCGGCTCTGCCGGGCTCCTGCTCCTCATGGTTGGCGTTTCGAGCTGGCTCAACGGTGGCGATGCCGGCTTCTACGTCATGATGGCGGGCGTCGCCGTAATCATCTTCATGATCACTGGCTGGTTCGGCACTGTCATCGGTGAAAGCCAGGCCGGCCTCTATAACCTCCAGGTCGACCATTCCTTCCGACAGGGCATGTTCTGGTTCATTTTCTCGGAAGTCATGTTTTTTGCGGCGTTCTTCGGTGCATTGTTCTACGCGCGTAACATGTCGATCCCATGGCTGGGTGGATCCAGCAATAACTTTTTCACCAACCTGCTGCTCTGGCAGGGTTATGAAAGTACCTGGCCAACTAACGGCCCTGGCAATGTTGGTGGCGACTATGAGGCGATGCCACCATTCGGCTTACCCCTGATCAATACTGTGCTGCTGCTGACCAGCAGTATTACGGTCACCATCGCGCATCATTCACTGCTCGCCGGCAAGCGGGCGCGTCTCGCCATTTTCCTGGCTGCAACGCTCCTGCTCGGTTTCACGTTCGTGTACCTGCAGGGCGTTGAGTACATCGAAGCCTACGAGCACATGAACCTCAAGCTGACTTCCGGTATCTACGGCTCGACGTTCTTCATGCTGACCGGTTTCCACGGCATGCACGTCACGATCGGCGCGATCATGCTGACAATCATTTTCTTTAGGGTATTGAAAGGTCACTTTACGCGCGAAAAACATTTCGCGTTCGAAGCGGTTGCCTGGTACTGGCACTTTGTTGACGTCGTGTGGGTCGGTCTTTACGTGTTTGTCTACTGGATGTGAGCAGGCCAGCAAGGTCATGAAGAACGAAGCGGGCGCCTCGGCGCCCGCTTTGCCCTGTCGATTATGCCATCCGCTGTTACTGTGTGGGCGGGACGATCCAGCCCAGGAAGTAAGACGCGACGAGGAACAGGATCAGGACCAGCGACAAGCCGACCCGAATCTCGAGCGCACGCAGCATTTTCGGTGAGTCGGCATCCTCGCGGCGCAGGTAGAAAAGCCCGGTTCCCAGGCTGATTACAATGGCTAACAAAAGGGCAATGACAACGTATTTCATAGAAGCATCCTCTCGAGCGGTCATTATAGCGTGAACACGAAAACGAAGAAGCCTTTGCCAACCTGGTTGCCCCTGGTTGTGGGCGTATTCCTGGTTGCACAATTTGCCGGGCTCGGTGTCTGGCAGATCAGCCGCGGCCTCGAAAAGCAAGCGGACAGGGCAGCGTTTCATGACGAGTCCGGCTTCGCTGCCTGGCAGGACGGTATGGAAATTCGTCCGTATCAGCGCTTGAAAGCGAGTGGACGTTACGACGCGGCGCACCAGTTCCTGCTCGAGAACATCATTGTCAACGGCCGCTACGGCTATTACGTGCTGACGCCCCTGGTTGGGGAAAAAGACGAGCCGGTGTTGCTCGTTAACCGCGGCTGGATTGAGAAGGGCGGTGGCGACGTCGATATCGGCGCGCTGGATGTGCCCGTAACGCGAACGATCGTTCGCGGACGCGCAGGTTCACTGCCGCGCGCGGGTTACAAAATGGGTGCCGCGATCGATCCGACGTCCAGCTGGCCAAAACGCGCGGTCTATCCTTCGACTGAGGAAGTGGCCAGCGCGCTCGACGTCCCGGTTCAGACTTTTGTGCTGCTCATGGACCACGAAGAAGAAAACGGCTTTCTGCGCCATTGGGTCCCGACCGAATTCGGTCCCGGCAAACACTTTGGATATGCCTTCCAGTGGTTTGCCATGGCTGCGGTCCTGTCGGGACTGCTTGCGTGGAACTACCGAAAGAAGCGGTTTCAGTCATGACGAAGAACAAAGGCAGGACGGCGAGGCTTCAGCTACTGCTGATCGCGCTGGTATTTTTGGGGCCGCTGTTGCTCGCAACCTGGCTGTATTTTGGTGGCCGTGCGTTTCAGCCCGAGGGCAGGACGAATCACGGCGAGTTGTTGCAGCCGCTGGTGAATATTCGCGACGCTCTGCCTGAATCGCCGATACATGAACATAGCAACGGTCAATGGCTGCTGATTTACCCGAACGACGGGGTTTGCGACGCCGCGTGCGAATTTTCGCTTTATACCGTTCGCCAGTCGCGCCTGATGCTCGGCAAGGAAATGGACCGACTCGGGCGCGTCTTCTTGCACGGTGAAAGCCTGCCCGATACAGTGTATCTTGCCGATGAGCATGAGGGCCTGATTACGCTATCGGACAGCCGTTTCAGTGAATTACTCAAGAACAAGAGGCCCCCAGCGCTGTCCGCAGGCGGCTATTATCTTGTCGACCCTCTCGGGAATCTCGTCATGTATTTTCCGCCTGATATAGAGCCGAGCGACATGGTTGAGGACATAAAGCGCTTGTTGAAATTCTCTCGCATCGGCTAACCGGAATACGAGTGTGAATACGAATGTAGCGACTTACATTGACTGGCGCGACTTTTACGAGCTCACCAAACCTCGTGTCGTCATGCTCATCGTATTTACGGCGGTCGTCGGTATGTTCGTCTCTGTGCCCGGGTGGCCCGGAGCCGTGCCGCTCGTATTTGGCACACTGGGTATCGGCGTTGCCGCGTCATCAGCTGCCGTATTCAACCACGTGCTTGACGCTCGCATCGACATTCAAATGATGCGAACACGCGGGAGGCCGCTGCCACAGGGCAAGCTCACGGAAAAAGCGGCGTTGATTTTTGCATCCGGGCTGTGCGTAATCTCCATGATCATCCTGTGGTTCATCGTCAATCCGCTGACGGCGGTACTGACGTTCTTCTCGTTGATCGGTTATGCCGTCGTTTATACCGTGTGGCTCAAACGGGCAACCCCGCAAAACATTGTCATCGGTGGAGCCGCCGGTGCCGCGCCACCAATTTTGGGATGGACCGCCGTCACCAATGAAATTCACAGCGGTGCGTTGCTGCTATTCCTGATCGTGTTCGTCTGGACGCCGCCGCATTTCTGGGCGCTCGCTATCGCCAGGAAGGAGGAGTATGCCAAGGTCGATATTCCGATGTTGCCCGTCACTCATGGCGAGGCTTATACCCGACTCAACATTCTCCTCTATACGATCCTGCTCTCGCTCGTCACGATAATGCCGTACCTGATCGGCATGAGCGGCCTGATTTACCTGTTGACCGCCATCGTGCTGGATATCTTTTTTCTTTATTACGCCATACGAATGTATCGCGTGCCCGCGGACGAGGAGCTGCCGATGAAGACCTTCAGGTTTTCGATCAGCTACCTGGGCTTCCTGTTTGCCGCACTGCTGATTGATCACTACCTGTTGTTTCGAGTAAGCCTCTGACGAAGGCGACCGGCCATAAGTAACTCAAACCTCACGTTTGAACGCCTGGTCCGGCCGCACTTCGACCGGCTGTATCGTCTCGCCTGGCGACTGACGGGCCGCAAGGCAGAGGCCGAGGACCTTTTCCAGGAACTGCTGATCAGGGCGTACGGCAAACTCGATGAGCTGGTCAAAATCGACGAGCCCGGGTCATGGCTGTCTCGCGTCATGTACAACCTGTTTATCGATGAGCGTCGACGCTTCGCCCGGCGACGCATGCACACGGTCGAAGAAGGACAGGTGCCCGGCGACGGGCTTGCGGGGTTCGCGGGTACCGAGGACCCTGTCCGCGACAACGAGCGTCGGGAGAAAATTCTCATGCTCGACGCCGCCTTGTCCCAGCTCAGCGACGAACACCGCCTGGTTGTGCTCCTGCACGACACAGAAGGCTATAAACTCAAAGAAATACAAGAGCTTACTGGTGTTCCGGTGGGAACCATCAAGTCGCGCCTGCATCGGGCAAGGGCGCGCCTGCGCGAGATTCTGACGCAAAGCGGAACCTTTTTCTGACGGGAGTCGTGTAACAGATCATGCAGGACAAAAACACACAGACCGAAGCTACCGACAAGCAGGATCAGGAGATCCAGGCACTGTTAAAGGACTATCCGATGCCCGAAGCAAGCGCAGTTTTTTACGACCAGGCCCTGGCTCGTGCAGTGCACGAAGGCCCGCGCCGGCAGCGCAGGCGCTGGATTATGACTGGTTTTGGTTCCGCGGTGGCAGCCGGGCTTGCGCTCTGGTTTGTCGGCGGATTCTTCTTTGCGACCCCCGTTGCACCGGACGCCCAACCAGGCATACCGGGCATCACGATGACGCTGGAAGAGCCTCGTACGGTCAATCTCGTATTCGCATCAGACACGGCACTCGATTCAGCGCTGCTTACAATCACGCTGCCCGACGGTATAGAGCTTGCCGGTTTTCCAGGGCAGCGCGAAGTCGCCTGGCAAACGAGCCTCAGCGAAGGCAAGAATTTACTACCGCTCAAGCTCGTCGCCGTATCGCCTGTTGGCGGTGAGGTGCTTGCGCGACTCGAACATAAGGATCGTGGCCGAACATTCCGGTTGCGTATAGAAGTGAGCTAAAGGAGTAGGTCAATGAAACAGTTAAACGTATTTTTTGCAGTCATGGTGTTGACCGTGGTTGCCTTTTTCCCGGCAGGCGCTCGCGCTGACGATCGCGCCGATCTCGATGATCTCGAGGGCGTCTCTATTTTCGTACTCGATGATCCAAGCGAACTGGACGAAGCTATTTCCGAGATGCGTGGTCCGGACGACGGTGACGTCGATGAAGAGGACTGGGAAGACGAGGCAGAAGAGGAAGAAGAATCAGATCATAGTGACGGCGATGAGTCCGATATTCGTGACCACGATGAATCAGACGATCGCGACCACGATGAGTCCGAGGAAGAGTTCGACGAGGAATCCGACGACGAGATGGAAGACGGCTTCGAGCATGACGACGGCTTCGAAGAAGACGAAATGGAAGACGAAGACGGCTTCGAGCATGACGACGGCTTCGAAGAAGACGAAATGGAAGACGAAGACGACTTCGAAGACGGCGATGACGTCGACAACGACGAATTTGACGAAGACGAAGAAGATGACGAGGAAGAAGGCGACAGCCCTGTCAACGACGATGAGATTGTTGACTAATTAGGCGGTAACCGGCCGAAAACGGACGCGATGCGCCCGAAAATTGGAAATACCCCCGATTGGTGACGATCCGGGGGTATTTTCTTGCGCCACGTCATAGTTTTCATACCAATAATGCCGGTACCCTTGCGACCTGACATAACGCTAAATCGCATGACTTACATGGCCAAGAGAACATTCCTCGCAGGCGCCGTCCTGATAATTGCTGCGCTCACAGCCCTGGCGCCCGTGCAGACGGCTTCAGCGATGACGGCCGAGCAGTATTTCGAGGATGGCAACAGGCTCTTCCGTGACGATCTTTACTGGGCAGCCTTGCTGCGCTACCGGCAGGCGGCCGATGAGGGACTCGATTCGGCGGTTTTGCATTACAACACCGGCGTCGCCCATTACCGTGCGATGCAGCACATTCGAGCTCGCGAGTCGTTGCAGAAAGCGCTACAGGATCCAGACCTGCGGCTGGCCACGCAGTACAACCTCGGCCTGAACGCCTACGCCGCCGGCGAAACTGAAGAAGCGCTGCGCTGGTTTCGCCTGGTGCGTGATCAGGACGCGAACAAGAAGCTGCGATCATTTGCCGTCGTAGCGATCTCGAGAATTCGCGCGGCCGAAGCAAAGCCGGACGAGTTTGAAATCCGCGTTGCCGAGCGCGAGAAAAAAAGAGCCTTCGCCGACCTAGAGTTTCGCGCCCGTGTCGGCTTTGGCACAGACGACAATGTTTTCCGCTCGCCGGATCAAAACTACATCGACTTTTCCGATTCCACCCTGCCGATCGTGACGCCCGTGCCGCAAACCGGCACATTCCTGCCGCTTAGCCTGAGCGTGAAGTACATGATTAACAGTCTGCCGTTTGAAGGCTTTTATGGCGCGTATCGCCTGGCTGGGCGCTATTACCAGGACAAGGAGCTGGAAAACGCGAACGAGTACCTACACGAAGCGAGCTTTGGCAGCGACTACAGCCGCAAGGAAGGTTCGAGGAAGCGCGAGGTGTACAGCGCGTTCAAGATAGCCCAGCACGATGAAATCTATTACGACCCGGACGACGGCGGTAGCCGGATTATCAATGGCGTCGCCATAGATGACCGCATGAACTATTTCCGTTACGGGCCCGAACTGTCATTACGGCAATCGCATGAACGGCTGTCCGTCGGTGCCAGGTTCAAGGGCCAGCTCTGGAATTACGAGGAAACGGGTGTCGTCCCCGAGTACGACCACGAGTATTTTCTGCTTAACCTCTTCGGTCAATACAAGTTCACGCGGACATCGCTGTTTCGCCTGACCGCCCAATATTACAGTCGCCGTTTCGGCGACCGGCCCGCTTTCGATCTCGACGGTCAACAGCGCATCGGCAACCCGAACATACGCTACGACTATCTGGCATTAAAACTAAGGGCACGGCAGCGGATTGGCAGCAGCATGTGGTTTGGCTGGGACGTCGAGCGCACCCAGCGCACGGATCAGTACGTTGGTTACAACGATTACACCCGCGACAGCTTTCGCTTCGAATTTCACTGGACGCCCGGAGACCGGTTCGACCTGGAAGCCAGCGCGATTTATCGACTCTACGATTATCCCAACGCTTTTGCGTTTCACAACCCGGTCGCCGGTCGCAAGACCCAGGAGTCTTCGGACGCCAGCATCATCGGTGTTTTTCGCCTGACTCGACGCCTGAGTCTCATCGCCGAAGCCACCTATCGAGAGACCGTCTCCACCGATATCCGCATCCAATACGAGCGTTACCAGTACATGCTCGGAGTGCGCTGGCAACACTGATTCTCTGCTAGACTTCCCCGCTCTCGATCTGCAGCGATGGTCTGTTGTCTTCCTCCTCCTGCGCTGGGCGCCCGATGGATGTAACTCCAATCCTGGAAAACCTGAATGACGCACAGCGTCAGGCCGTTACTGCGGCCGCGGAGCCAACGCTCGTGATTGCCGGCGCCGGCAGCGGCAAGACTCGTGTGCTCGTACATCGTGCCGCCTGGCTTATCGATGTCGAGGGTCTTTCCCCCCAGGGTCTGCTCGCTGTGACGTTCACGAACAAGGCGGCGGCCGAGATGCGCAGCCGCATCGAGTCATTGCTAAATCTGCCGGTTCAAAACCTCTGGATCGGTACGTTTCACGGGCTTGCACACCGCATGTTACGCCGGCACTGGCGTGAGGCCGGTTTGCCGCAGAATTTTCAGATCATCGACTCGGACGACCAGCTGCGGCTGATCAAGCGCCTGCTGAAAAATCTCGAGATCGACGACAGTCGCTGGGTGCCGCGCGAAATCCAGTGGTTCATCAACGCGCAAAAGGACGAGGGTCTG
>CAMYIS010000163.1 GCA_947258485.1 uncultured Woeseiaceae bacterium | reverse complement strand
TGACCTGCACGATCATCACGACGACCACGGCCCGGCCAAGGGCATTGGCCGCTGGCTGTTTTCGACGAATCACAAGGACATCGGCACGATGTACCTGGTGTTCAGCCTCGTGATGTTCTTCATTGGCGGCGCGATGGCGATGGTAATTCGCTCCGAGCTGGCGATCCCCGGGCTGCAGTTCGTACATCCTGAATTCTTCAACTCGATGACGACGATGCATGCGCTGATCATGGTGTTCGGCGCCGTCATGCCGGCATTCGTCGGGCTTGCCAACTGGATGATCCCGCTCATGATCGGGGCGCCCGACATGGCGCTGCCACGCATGAACAACTGGTCGTTCTGGATACTGCCCGTCGCATTCTCAATCCTGCTGTCCACGCTGTTTATGCCGGGCGGCGCCCCCGCAAGCGGCTGGACCATGTACCCACCGCTCGTGTTGCAGACCGGTGATGCGTTCCCGTTCCTGATTTTCTCGGTCCACCTGATGGGAATATCTTCGATCATGGGCGCGATCAACGTTATCGTGACCGCTCCTGAAAATGCCGATGTTCGTCTGGACCTGGCTGATCACGGCATACCTGCTGATCGCGGTAATGCCGGTGCTGGCGGGCGCCGTAACGATGCTGTTAACCGACCAGTTCTTCGGCACGAGTTTCTTCCTGGCGGCCGGTGGCGGTGACCCGGTCATGTTCCAGCATATTTTCTGGTTCTTCGGTCACCCCGAGGTCTACATCATGATCCTGCCGGCGTTCGGTGTCGTGTCAGAGATCATCCCGACATTTTCACGCAAGAAGCTTTTCGGCCATGACTCGATGGTTTACGCGGCCGCGTCTATCGCGTTCCTGTCGTTCATCGTCTGGGCGCATCACATGTTCACGGTCGGCATGCCGCTGTCGGGGCAGCTGTTCTTCATGTTCGCAACAATGCTCATTGCCGTACCGACCGGCGTGAAGGTCTTCAACTGGGTTGCAACGATGTGGCGCGGAGCGATGACCTTCGAGACACCAATGTTGTTCGCGCTGGCTTTTGTGTTCCTGTTTACGATCGGTGGTTTCTCGGGCCTGATGCTCGCCGCCGCCCCGGCCGACATTCAGTACCACGACACCTATTTCGTCGTCGCACACTTCCATTACGTACTTGTACCGGGCTCCATCTTTGCCATTACGGCCGCGGTTTATTACTGGCTGCCGAAGTGGACCGGGCACATGTACAACGAGACGCTCGGCAAAGCGCATTTCTGGGCGTCAACAATATTCGTCAACCTTACTTTCTTCCCGATGCACTTTTTGGGGCTGGCGGGCATGCCTCGTCGGATTCCGGACTACTCGACACAGTTCACGGACTTCAACACGGTCGCCAGCATTGGTGCCGTTGGTTTCGGCCTGTCTCAGCTGATCTTCGTATGGGTAATCGTCACCGCGTGGAAAGGCAGCAAAGCAACCGACCGGGTTTGGGAAGGCTCGCACGGCCTCGAGTGGACCGTGCCTTCACCGGCGCCCTATCACACGTTCGAGACGCCGCCGAAAGCGCGCATCGCTGACGAAGCGTTCGAGTAAGCGTGAACGACGCCGAACGAAAAAAGAACATTCGCCGGACGGCACTGATCGTCGGCGCGATCGCGCTTGCGTTCTATGTCGGTTTCATCATGATGGGCGTGCTGCGCTCCTGAGAGACATGAACGAACAACCGCAAAAGTTGAAGTCTGAAAACCGCACGCTCACCGGCCGCCTGCTGCTGATGGCGATCGCAATGTTCGGCTTCGGCTTTCTGCTGGTACCGCTTTACGATGTGTTCTGTGAAATCACCGGGTTCGGCGGCAGGACAAATGCAACGGCGGCGGTTGTCGAGGAGGCACCGGACTTCTCGCGCGAGATTCGCATTGAGTTTGTGACTACCGTGAACTCGTATGCACCGTTCGAATTTGCGGCCGACGTCGACAGCATGACCGTCAACCCAGGCAAGATGTACTTCGCGACGTTCACCGCGAAAAACCTTACGAAGGCGGACAGGGTCGCACAGGCAGTTCCGAGCGTCGCGCCTGTCTCGGCCGCCGAGCACTTCACCAAGATTGAATGCTTCTGTTTTACGAGCCAGGAGTTTAATGCTCTCGAGGCGAGGGCAATGCCGCTGCAGTTCATCGTCGATCCCGACCTGCCCGAATACGTAGACACAATTACACTGCAATACACGTTTTTCGATACCGCCCGAGCCGCGGCGAATAACCCGCTTTAATCCGGAACTTGATATGACGACACACACGGAAGACCGTTACTACGTCCCTCACGGCAGTCACTGGCCTATTGTCGGCTCTGCCGGCCTCCTGCTTCTCATGGTCGGCGTATCGAGCTGGCTGAACGGTGGCGATGCCGGCTTCTACGTCATGATGGCGGGCGTTGCCGTAATCATCTTCATGATTACGGGCTGGTTCGGTACCGTCATCGGTGAAAGCCAGGCCGGCCTTTATAACCTCCAGGTTGACCATTCCTTCCGGCAGGGCATGTTCTGGTTCATTTTTTCGGAAGTCATGTTTTTTGCGGCGTTTTTCGGCGCATTATTCTACGCACGTAACATGTCGATTCCATGGCTGGGCGGATCCAGCAATAACTTTTTCACCAACCTGCTGCTTTGGCAGGGTTATGAGAGCACCTGGCCGACCAACGGCCCTGGCAATATTGGTGGCGAATATGAGGCGATGCCACCATTCGGTTTGCCCTTGATCAATACTGCGCTGCTGCTAACCAGCAGTATCACGGTCACCATTGCACACCACTCTCTGCTCGCCGGCAAGCGGGCACGGCTCGCCATTTTCCTCGCTGCAACATTCCTGCTCGGTTTCGCGTTCGTGTACCTGCAGGGCGTTGAATACATCGAGGCCTACGAGGACATGAACCTGAAGCTGACTTCCGGCATCTATGGCTCGACGTTCTTCATGCTGACCGGTTTCCACGGCATGCACGTCACGATCGGTGCGATCATGCTGACGATCATTTTCTTCAGGGTCTTGAAAGGTCACTTTACGCGCGAAAAGCATTTCGCGTTCGAAGCGGTTGCCTGGTACTGGCACTTTGTTGACGTCGTGTGGATTGGTCTGTACGTGTTCG
>CAMYIS010000162.1 GCA_947258485.1 uncultured Woeseiaceae bacterium | reverse complement strand
CAAGGGTGCGTGGCTTGAGGCTGAAGACGGCGGCAGGTACATCGACTATATCGGCTCATGGGGACCCATGATTCTCGGTCATAGTCACCCCGCTGTTATTGACGCGGTCATCGCCACCGCAAAACAGGGGCTGAGCTTCGGCGCACCGTGCGTACTCGAGACCCGCATGGCGGAAAAAATTTGCGCGCTGGTACCGTCGATCCAGCGCGTCCGAATGGTTAGCTCGGGCACCGAGGCAACAATGAGCGCGATTCGTCTGGCACGCGGTCACACGGGACGCGACAAGATAATCAAGTTTGAAGGTTGCTACCACGGCCACTCGGATTCGCTGCTCATCAAGGCCGGATCGGGCGCACTGACGCTGGGCGTGCCGAGCTCCCCCGGGGTGCCGGCTGGACTTGCAGAGCACACCATCACTTTGCCATTCAATGATGCCGACGCGGTTCGCGCAGCGTTCGCGGAACTCGGCGAGCAAATCGCCTGCGTCATTGTCGAGCCGATCGCCGGCAATATGAACATGGTGCCACCCGTGCCCGGCTTTCTGGAAACGCTCCGCGAAGCGTGCACGCAGACCGGCGCGATATTGATTTTTGACGAAGTCATGACCGGGTTTCGCGTCGCCAAAGGCGGCGCCCAGGCGGTATTCGGAATCGAGCCCGACCTGACGACGCTCGGCAAAGTCGTCGGTGGCGGCATGCCGGCGGCGGCGTTCGGTGGCCGAGCTGACGTTATGGCAAGCATCGCCCCCGACGGCCCGGTCTACCAGGCGGGCACTCTATCGGGTAATCCGGTCGCGATGGCCGCGGGCCTGGCCACGCTGGAACAGGTCGATCAGCCCGGCTTCTATGAATCGTTGAGCGAAACGACCCAACGCCTGAGCGATGGCCTCGCGGCGGCCGCGGCTGACGCCAATGTGGCTGTTTCCACGGAGAACGAAGGCGGCATGTTCGGCCTCGTATTCACTGCGGATGGTCCGGTGCGGAGCTACGCGCAGGTTGCGGCTGCCGATGTCGAGCGTTTCAAGAAGTTTTTCCATGGCATGCTTGGCGAGGGCGTGTACCTGGCCCCGTCGGCATTCGAGGCGGGATTCGTTTCCGCGGCCCACAGCGACGACGACATTGACGCGACGATCGCGGCAGCACGCAAGGTCTTCAGCGCCCTGTAACCGGACCCCGCACGGTATTCAAGAGCTCGTCGATCAGCTTTAGCCGCGCCATGGTGTCGCCGCTTTCCAGGAATTGCTGTTTTTCCTCAAGCTCGATCGGCAGGATTTCTACGAGCCTATAGGTGACCCAGACCGCGTCATCGAAGCGGCGCTCGAGCGATTCGTAAAGTCGTCCCAGGTCATCGAGCACGCCCTCGAGGATTTTTCTCAAGGACGCATATTCGTCCGGCAACGCCATTGCCGGTTCCGGCGGGATTACTTCGATTTCCCCGATATTGAGCCCGTTGGCCTGCTGACGGCCCGCCAGCAGACGAAAACGCTGCCCGCCAAGCGCCGTAACCCCGAGCAGGCCGTCGCTGCCCTGGTACCAGTCCGTTATATTGGCCAGCGTTCCAACTTCATGAGTAGTGGCAGGACCCGCCTCATTGCCTTCCCGAATCAACAATACACCGAACGGTGATTTGCTCTTCATGCATTGACTGATCATATCAATGTAGCGCGATTCGAAAATTCGCAGAGGCAGCGGCCCGCCGGGGAACAGCACGGTTCGCAATGGAAAAAGCGGTACATCCACAATCAGGCCCTGAGGCAAGTGCTCATCTCAAGTATAGGTGCGAATCGTGCCGTATGTGGGGGCGAGCCATCGCCGCGGTCATTTTTTTTCGCTAGCCGCCGCGTGTCCGTTGCAGCATCGCCGTCAGTGTTTGCCGGGCGGAGCCGAAGCCGCCATTGCTCATGAATACCACCTGGTCGCCAGACAGCACGCGCGCCGACATGTCTGAGACGAGCTGATCGTAGTCGCCGAACACACGGACTTTTGCGCCAAGACTCGACAACGCCGCCTCAAACTCGTCGTCCATGCCTTTCGGGCGGTACATCCACACGAGGTCCGCCGCTTTGAGGGAATCGGCGATTGCATCGTTATGCACGCCAAGTTTCATCGTGTTGGAGCGCGGTTCGATGGCCACGACGACACGATGGCCCGGATAGCGGTTCCGAACCGAAGCGATCGTCTTCCGAATTGACGTAGGGTGGTGCGCGAAATCATCGTAAATAGCGATATCGGCGACGGTCGCCGTGCGCTCCATGCGACGTTTGACGCCTTCGAAACGGGACATGGCATCAACAGCCCGTTCCAGGGAGACGCCGGCCGACGCTGCAGCCGCGACCGCGGCGAGTGCATTCTCGAGATTATAGAGTCCGCCTATCTGCCAACGCGATTCCGCCGAATTGCCCCCGGGACCCTGCATGCCGATACGGCGTTCGACCTTGTCGGCAAAACTCGCGGTCCAGTCAGTATCGCCGCACGTGCCGAAGGTCTCGACCGGCGTCCAGCAGCCCATCTCGAGCAATTTCTGCAGATTCTTGTCAGCACCATTCCTGATGATGCGGCCGTTTCCGGGCACCATGCGCATGAGCTGATGGAATTGCCACAGGATCGCGTCGACATCCCTGTAGATGTCGGCATGGTCATATTCCAGGTTGTTCAGAATGACGGTTCGTGGCCGGTAATGAACGAACTTGGCGCGCTTGTCGAAGAACGCCGTATCGTACTCGTCAGCCTCAACGACGAAATAATCTGAATTGCCGAAGCGAGCCGACTCACCAAAATTAGCGGCTACTCCGCCGATAAGAAAACCCGGCGCGTGACCTGTGTCTTCAAGAATCCAGGCCAGCATGCTCGCCGTCGTGGTCTTGCCGTGCGTTCCGGCCACGGCAAAGACGTGCTGTCCCTGCAGAACATTTTCGGCCAGCCACTGGGGTCCGGACAGGTACGGCAGGCCTCTATCAAGCATGGCCTCGACCACTTCGACCCCACGACTCATTACGTTGCCAACCACGACACAGTCGGGTGCGATATCCAGCTGCGACGCATCCAGACCCTCATGAATGTCGATCCCGAGTTTTTTGAGCTGGGTACTCATCGGCGGGTAGACATTGCGATCGCAGCCCGTGACCTCATGGCCCGCCGCCCGGGCAAGCGCCGCGACACCGCCCATGAATGTTCCGCAAATTCCGAGTATGTGTACGTGCATGTCGCCTCAGCTTGGCGTAATGGCCACCGGATCCATGACCGAATATAAGATCAGTTGAAATACGAAGACCGCCATAGCGATGGCGACGCCAATGTACCAGTGCCGGTCAAGCGTTCTTGAAATAATATGGCCCTCGACCGGCACGGTCCATAACAGAATCAACGTCACGACGAAATTTGTGATGTTTTCACTGAGGAAAGGCGTTAGAAACACGTTGCCGGCCACAAACATCAGGCTAAGTAATGCACCGCAACCCAGGAAAGCCATCACGGCCTGCATCAGGCGCGCGCGTTTTCCGGAAAGCAGTACGATCGCGGCATAG
This sequence comes from uncultured Woeseiaceae bacterium, assembly GCA_947258485.1. Lineage (GTDB taxonomy): Bacteria > Pseudomonadota > Gammaproteobacteria > Steroidobacterales > Woeseiaceae > UBA1847. Next base: position 8,380 of record CAMYIS010000162.1, on the reverse strand, counting down.
CACAATAAACCTGCAACGCCGGTAATCGTGCCAATCAGGAAGTCCTCTTCATCCAGCTCCGTTGTCAGAAACGTCATTACCAGTCCCGAGAACAACCACAGCGCAATGATGACCACGAACAAGAATGTCGAATGCGGGATCGCATCCGGTCCCTTTCGCAGGCGAATAATGTCGAATAGCGTTTCAATGAGTGCTAACACGGGCGGCACTGGGTTTCCTGGTTGCGGGGAACCGATGATCGCATGTTAACCTCGGATTCTGAATATCGCCTGCGGCGTATCAATGCCCCATTACCTTCTCGTTGATCAACCCGACGTCATGACGCCGCGCCTGGACGGTCATGATCACATCGGTGTCGATACCGAGTTCATGCGTGAAAAGACCTATTTCGCACAACTCTGCCTGGTACAGGTTGCGACGACCGACGAAATATTCTGCGTGGACCCGTTGACCGAAAGCTCTCAGGACACGTTCTGGCGAGAGTTGTTTGCGCGAGACTGGATCGTTCATTCCGCGCGACAGGATATCGAAGTTGTCTCGCAAACAGCCGGTTCGATGCCCGTTTCGATTTTTGACACGCAGATCGCGGCCGGGCTACTCGGCTATCCAGCACAGATGGGTTACGCGGGCCTCGTTAAAGACCTGTTCGATGTCGATATGGCCAAGTCGCATACGCGGGCCGACTGGACGAAACGGCCGTTGCGCGAAGCCTACCTCGAGTATGCCGCGGAAGACGTCGAGCACCTGCTGCCGGCGTATGAGCAATTGGGCGAACGCCTGGAGAGTGAAGGCCGACTGGAATGGGCGCGCGAGGATTCGCGCCTGCTGCTCGACCCGCAGCTCTACGATATTGGCGCGAATCAGGCGCTCGACCGTCTCAAGGGCGCCCGGAATTTTCGCGGCAGGAAGCGTGCCGCGGCCGCAAGACTGGCGTCATGGCGTGAACGCGAGGCTATCAGCCGGAATCGACCGCGACAGTGGATATTGCGCGATGCCGTGCTGCTCGAGATCGCGTACAAGCTGCCGAACTCGGAAGACGAGCTGGCCGGGATCGAAGGCATGCCCCCGAAACTACTGAATCGTGCGGGCAAAGACCTGCTGCAGGCAGTCGCCGAGGCGTCTGCCGATGAAAACGACTACAGCCCACCGCGGCCGCCTGACGAAGGACAGAAAGCCCTGCTCAAAGAAATGCAGGCGCGGGTTCAGAAGTGCGCCGACGAACTCGGCATTGCAGCAGAGACGGTTGCGTCAAAACGGGAGCTCGCCGCCGTGATTGTTTCAGGCAGTCGCGAGTCACGCGTGTTTTCCGGCTGGCGACGAGACCTTATCGGCAACGATCTGCTGGCGCTATTGTAGTTTCGGTTCAGCCCTAAGCGCGATCCGACGCCATCAATCCGTCGCAATACGGCGACAAATGCGACTTAATGTGAAGTCAATTGCACAAGCTACCCTGACTCGTCGTATAGTCTGCAAATAAATTACTCGAGCACGTTTTGATGCGCATCCTGACACTGGTCCTGACATTTACTTTTGCCATTACGGCATGCACGAGCGGCGGCAGTGATACCCAATCTGCGCCGCCACCGACTCCGCCGCCGACTCCGCCGCCAACTGAACAGTTCGGTCTCGACAGCCGCCCGGATAACCAAACCTGCGTCGCGCCTGCACGCGCTGGCGCGGTCACGAGCGTCGCCGTCGAGGAAGCGTTTCCCGGTCTCACTTTTGGAGGTCCAACAAAGCTTCTGATGGAACCCGGGGCCAACCCCCGTTGGTTCGTTCTGCAGAAGGCCGGACAGATCCAGGTCTTCGATCCCGACACTCCGGCACCCGGCCCTGCGTATCTCGATATTTCTGCGGTAGTCGCTGATGCTGGTGAGGGTGGGCTGCTCGGCATGGCGTTTCATCCTGACTACCCGGCCACACCGGAGATATTTCTTTCCTACATTCGCGACACACCTCGACGCTCCATTTTTTCTCGCGTGATTCTCGACGACACGATTACACCAAGTGCGATAGGCGCAGGCTCGATTGAGCAGGTGATCCTGGAGGTCAACCAGGACTTCAGCAACCACAACGGTGGCGATATTGCGTTTGGGCCGGACGGGTTCTTGTACATTGGACTCGGCGACGGCGGCAGTGGCGGTGACCCGAACGAGCGCGCACAAGACACTACCTACCTGCTCGGCTCATTCCTGCGCATCGATGTAACCGGTCCCACCGTGTCCTTCCCCGCTAATCCCTACGCCATCCCGGCAGACAACCCGTTTGCGAATCAAGCGAAATGTGGCCCGGCTGCCAACGCCAACAGCTGTCCAGAGATCTTTGCCTGGGGCATGCGAAATCCGTGGCGCTGGTCATTCGATCCGGTAACCGGACAGCTTTGGGCCGGCGACGTCGGCCAGGGCGCACGGGAAGAGGTCGACATCATCAGGCTTGGCCTCAACTATGGCTGGGACTGCAGGGAAGGCTTCACTGATTTTCCCGACCAACAGGCATCCGACTGCAGTGGAATTTTCGAAGATCCGGTGCATGACTACCCGCGCAGTGAGGGCAACTCGATTACCGGCGGCATGGTTTATCGCGGCTCCGCGATCGGCGGTCGCGTTGGCGAATACATCTACGCCGATTACGGCTCCGGGCGCATCTGGGCGCTACGCTCCGACGGCCAGGGCGGCTACAGCAACGAACAGTTGCTTGATGAATCGAGCGGCCCGGTCGCTTTTGGTGCCGACGCCGACGGCGAATTGTATTTTGCCAATATCAACAATGGGCGCATCTATAAACTGGTACCCGGTGCCGGTGCCGGCGGAAATGCCGTTGCCGAGCGGCTGTCGGATACCGGCTGCGTCGACCCCTCCGATATCACGCAGCCTTATGCCGGGTTGATTCCGTACGATCTTAATGCGCAATTCTGGTCGGACGGCGCGGACAAGTCGCGCTTCCTGGGATTACCGAACGGCACGACCATATCGATAGATGGCCAGGACGACTGGCAGTTTCCGGCTGGCACCGTCATCGTCAAGAATTTCCGGCTTAACGGGCAACTGATTGAAACTCGCCACCTGATGCGTCATCCGGACGGCGTTTGGGCCGGCTACACCTACGCGTGGGACGCTCAGCAAACCGATGCCACGCGCGTGATTGGTGGCGATACCGTCAACATCGCGGGCCAGGACTGGGTATTCCCGAGTGAAGCGCAATGTGACCAGTGTCACTCCAGTGCCGCCGGCCACGCGCTCGGGCCCGAGACGGCACAGCTCAACAAGGACTTTACGTATCCGAGTACCGGGCGTACGGACAACCAGCTGGAAACGCTCGATCACGTGATGATGTTTGCAGCGCCGCTTGCCGGCACCCCGGATACCCTGCCCGCGCTTGTCGATCCAATGGATACGAGTGCCGATCTCGATGATCGTGCGCGCGCCTACCTGCACACCAACTGCGCGAATTGCCACCGTCCCGACGGCGGCACGCCGGTCGACATCGACCTGCGTTACTACACGGCGCTGCAGAACACCGGCGCCTGCGACGCGACTCCGCAAGCAGGCATGGTAGGCATCATGAACGCGCGAATTATCGCGCCGGGAGACGCCGCGCGCTCCACGCTCGTGGCGCGGACCAACCGGCGCGGCGACTTCATCGCCATGCCACCGGTCGGGTCGACTGTGATCGACACCGAGGGTGTCGCCCTGTTGACGGACTGGGTCAACGGATTGACTGGCTGCCAGTAAGCAAGGCAGCGAAGGGTCGTATTAGCCGAGCGCTTCGAGCAAGCGTTCGTAGACCTCGTCGATCGACCCGTCGGCATTAATTGTCTTCAATTTCCTGCGCTTCGCGTAGTAGTCGATAAGCGGTTCCGTGCTGGTCCGATACACTTCGAGACGATTTGCGATCGTCTCCTCGTTGTCGTCTTCGCGTTGTATGAGTTCACCGCCCGCGTTCAGGCATTCGTCGAGTTCCTCCTGGGACGAGAAGTGAATATTCAACAACTTGCCCGTCAGGGAACAGGTGCGCCGGCCCGTCAGGCGTTTCATGAGGATATCGAAGTCGACATCCATGAGCACGGCGGCATCGAGCGGCGCACCCAGCTGATCGAGAAGCTCGCTGAGGTCCAGGGCCTGCTGCGTCGTGCGAGGAAAGCCGTCGAGAATAAACCCGTCGGCCGCATCCGGCTGACTCAGGCGCTCGCTGATGATGCCCAGCACCACGTCGTCGGGTACGAGGTCGCCTGCCTCCATGATCGACTGTGCCTTCAGACCAAACCGCGTGCCGGACGCAACAGCTTCTCTCAGCATGTCGCCTGTCGAGACTTGCGGGATGTTCTTGTCGGCCATCAGCTTTTTGGCTTGTGTGCCCTTGCCCGATCCCGGGGCGCCCAGCAATACGATACGCATGGCTAACATTTCTCCAGTCAATTATTGAGAGCAAGAATGCCTGAAACCCGGTGACAACACCGGGCGAGGTACGCTACCGGCTATACGCATCGAGGTCAATGCGCAGGACGCGGCACTTTCGGAAATTGCCGATGCCGCGGAAACTCGTTTCCGTTATGCTCAGGCGCACAAAAATTTCTGAGCTGCGGGGAACCACGACCATGTCTGCAATGAACGCTTTTTATGCCCAATCCGGCGGTGTCACGGCTGTTATCAATACGTCGGCGTGCGGCGTTATCGAAACGGCGCGCAAGTATCCGAAGAAAATCGCCAATGTCTATGCGGGGCGTAACGGCATCATCGGCGCATTGACTGAAGACATGATCGACACGAACAAGGAGAGTGCTGCAACAATCGCAGCGCTCATGTACACGCCAGGTGGCGCGTTTGGCTCCGCCCGCTACAAGCTCAAGGGTATCGATGAAAATCGTGCCGAATACGAGCGCCTGATCGAAGTATTTAAAGCACACGATATCGGCTACTTTTTTTACAACGGTGGCAATGATTCCATGGACACGGCTCACAAGGTGTCGCAGATCAGTAAGAGCATGGGGTTCCCCGTGACCTGTCTTGGCATTCCGAAAACTGTCGACAACGACCTGCCCGTGACCGATAACTGCCCCGGTTTCGGCTCGGTCGCCAAGTACGTCGCCGTTTCCACGCAGGAAGCGGCCATGGATGTGCTCTCGATGGCGAAGACCTCGACCAAGGTATTCGTTCTCGAGGTCATGGGCCGGCATGCGGGCTGGATTGCCGCCGCGGGAGGCCTCGCCGGCAAAAAGCCCGGGGATGCACCTCACATTATCCTGTTCCCGGAGATTCCGTTTGAACAGCGCCCGTTCCTGAAGCGCGTTCGTGAGTGCGTCGAAAAATACGAGTACTGTGTCATCGTCGTCAGTGAGGGCGCTGCCTTTGCGAATGGCAAATTCCTCGCCGAAGCCGGCACCCGCGACGCGTTTGGCCATGCCCAACTGGGCGGTGTCGCGCCCGTCGTCGCCAACATGGTGCGAGAGAACCTGGGCTACAAATACCATTACGCCATCGCCGACTACCTGCAGCGTTCTGCTCGTCACATAGCATCCGACGTTGATGTCAAACAGGCCTACGCCGTCGGCAAGGCGGCCGTCGAATTCGCCCTGCAGGGAAAGACCGCCGTCATGCCCGTTATCAAGCGAACATCCGATTCACCGTACCGCTGGAAAATCGATTCGGCGGCACTCGGTCGCATCGCGAACAAGGAAAAGATGCTGCCGCGACGTTACATCACCAAGGATGGATTCGGCATCACCGAGGCGGCCCGGCGCTACCTGCTGCCACTCATCAAGGGCGAGAATTACCCGCCATATATCAATGGCTTACCGAAGGTCGCGAAGCTCCGGAACCGTTCCGTTAAGCCCAAGACAGGCAGCAAATTTGTGGTATGATGCGCCGCCTGCTGCGAGCGGAACCTAAGTAAGAACCACGTTAAAGGGTCAGGGAACGCGCGCGGCATCTTTGACAACAACAATGAGATTTTCACCGAACGAAGTCCTGACGCCGGCGCTAACGGTTGGCGATATTGGGCTTGTTCGATCTGTTCGCTACAAAGTCAGGAGATAGTCTGATGTCTAACGAGTTGGCCTTGGGTCTCTCGATCCTTGCGGGTGCGCTCGCAAGTTGGCCTTGGGTCTCTCGATCCTTGCGGGTGCGCTCGCAATTCTGTTCGGAATCATTTCGACACTCTGGATCCTCAAGCAGCCTGCCGGCACCAGCCGCATGCAGGAAATTGCGGCGGCTATCCAGGAAGGCGCGAAAGCCTATATGGATCGCCAGTACATGACGATCGGTATTGTCGGCGTCGTTGTGATGCTCGTACTCGGTTTCTCGCCGCTGGGCTGGGCAACGGCCATCGGTTTCGCGATCGGTGCGGTCTTCTCGGGACTCGCCGGCTACATCGGCATGTACGTTTCGGTGCGCGCCAACGTACGCACGGCCGAAGCCGCGTCCAGGGGTGTCAATGCGGCACTGAACGTCGCGTTTCGTGGCGGTGCGATCACGGGCATGCTCGTTGTTGGCCTTGGTCTCCTCGGCGTCGCCGGCTACTTCCTGATCCTGACCAGCAGGGGCGCAACGACAGACGAGGCGGTTCACGCACTTGTCGGGCTAGCGTTCGGCGGCTCGCTGATCTCGATCTTCGCCCGACTCGGCGGCGGTATCTTCACCAAGGGCGCCGACGTTGGCGCCGACCTCGTGGGCAAAGTCGAAGCCGGGATTCCGGAAGACGACCCCCGCAACCCGGGCGTAATCGCGGATAACGTCGGCGATAACGTGGGCGACTGCGCGGGTATGGCAGCTGACCTGTTCGAAACCTATGCTGTAACCATCATCGCAACCATGCTGCTCGGCGGACTCTTAACGGCCAGCTATGGCACCGAAGCGGTTGTATATCCGCTGGTTCTGGGTGCCGTTTCTATTGTCGCGTCGATCATTGGCACGTTCTTCGTCCACACCTCCGAGGGTGGCAAAGTCATGGGTGCCTTGTACAAGGGCATGATCGTTGCCGGAATCCTCGCAGCCATCGCTTTCTACTTCATTACCGACATGATGATGGGCGGCAGCGATGCATCGATGAGTATTTACTACTCTGCGCTGATCGGACTCGGCCTAACAGCGGCCATGGTTGTTATCACCGAATACTACACGGGCACGGACTTCAAACCGGTCAAGACGATCGCCGAAGCCTCACTGACGGGCGACGCGACCAACATCATCGCCGGCCTCGGTATTTCCATGAAGGCAACGGCTCTACCTGTGCTGGCCGTCTGCGCGAGCATCTGGGGCGCATTTGCACTGGCGCCCGAAGGCAATAACCTCGCGGGTCTCTACAACATCGCGATCGCGGCGACGACCATGCTGTCGATGACCGGCGTCGTCGTTGCACTCGATGCTTTCGGTCCAATCACGGATAACGCCGGTGGTATTGCCGAGATGGCCGAGCTGCCGCCTGAGATTCGCAAGATCACCGACCAGCTGGATGCCGTCGGTAACACGACGAAAGCCGTCACCAAGGGTTATGCCATCGGCTCTGCCGGGCTCGCTGCTCTCGTGTTATTCGCCGATTACACCAATGCACTGGAGCAGGAAGGCATCATCGTGGAGTTCCTGCTGAATGACCACCTCGTCATTATCGGCCTGTTCCTCGGCGGCCTCGTGCCGTTCCTGTTCGGCGCGATGGCGATGGAAGCGGTCGGCCGCGCCGCGGGCGCCGTTGTCCAGGAAGTTCGGCGCCAGTTCAAGGAAATCGACGGCATCATGGAAGGCACCGGCAAACCGGATTACAGCCGAGCTGTGGATCTCCTTACCAAAGCCGCGATCAGGGAGATGGTCGTTCCATCGCTTCTGCCGATCGGTGTACCGCTCGTCGTCGGATTGCTGCTGGGTCCCAAAGCACTTGGCGGCCTGCTCCTTGGCACGATTGTTACCGGCCTGTTCGTCGCAATCTCGATGACGGCCGGCGGCGGCGCCTGGGACAATGCCAAGAAGTACATCGAAGATGGCAACTTCGGCGGCAAAGGCTCCGACGCGCACAAAGCGGCGGTTACAGGCGACACTGTCGGTGATCCGTACAAGGACACGGCGGGTCCCGCGATCAACCCGCTGATCAAGATCATCAACATCGTTGCTTTACTCATGGTTCCGCTTCTCTAAGCAGAACCTGCAACGCTTGATCCAAAAGCCGCCGGACTTTTGTCCGGCGGCTTTTTTTGTGCCACCCCAACCACCCACTATCCACCACCCAATTTTGCGGCGGCGTCGATCGCCGGGGAATCTCAGTCGCTCGGACAGCTGCTTCGCAAACTCGCTTTGTGAGACACCCCGGCACTCACCGCCGCTGCTCAATCGTGCTGCGCTTGTCTTGGCGTCCCAGCGTCACATTGCTGCACACGACGCTCGAGGAGCGTCCCGAC
>CAMYIS010000161.1 GCA_947258485.1 uncultured Woeseiaceae bacterium | reverse complement strand
CGACGTAATCACGCCGGAGCAGCTCGAGCAAAGCAAGAACATAATGAACCTGTCGGAGCTGAAGACCCGCCCGGCAGCCGCGCTCGTCGAGCTCGGTGTCTCACTGGGCGTCGAGAATCTCGCGCGCTCACGCAAGCAAGACATGATTTTCTCCATCCTCAAAGCACACGCCAGCAAGGGTGAGGATATCTACGGTGATGGCGTGCTCGAGATACTGCAGGATGGTTTTGGCTTCCTGCGTTCGTCGGACAGTTCCTATCTAGCGGGCCCCGACGATATTTACGTCAGCCCGAGCCAGATTCGACGTTTCAACCTCCGTACCGGCGACCTGGTTTCAGGCCTGATACGGCCGCCGAAGGAAGGCGAGCGCTATTTTGCGCTGCTAAAGGTTGGCCAGATCAATCATGACGCGCCGGAGAATGCTCGCAACAAGGTACTGTTTGAGAACCTCACACCATTATTTCCGACCCAGCGCCTGAAGCTCGAGCAGGGCAACGGCAGCACTGAAGATCTCACGGCGCGCATCATCGACATGGTTGCGCCGATTGGCAAGGGCCAGCGCGGCTTGATTGTTTCGCCGCCGAAAGCCGGCAAGACGATGCTGTTACAGAACATTGCATCGGCAATCTGTGCCAACACGCCGGAAGTCGATCTTATCGTTCTGCTCATCGACGAGCGCCCTGAAGAGGTTACGGAGATGGAGCGCACGGTTCGCGGTGAGGTAGTTTCGTCCACGTTTGACGAGCCCGCCAGCCGCCATGTCCAGGTCGCCGAGATGGTCATCGAAAAAGCGAAGCGTCTCGTCGAGCATAAGCGCGACGTCGTCATCCTGCTTGACTCGATCACGCGCCTTGCGCGCGCCTACAATACCGTTGTGCCGTCTTCGGGCAAGGTCCTGACCGGTGGCGTGGATGCCAATGCCCTGCATCGTCCGAAACGATTCTTCGGTGCGGCACGCAACATCGAGGAAGGTGGCAGCCTGACTATCCTCGCAACAGCGCTGGTCGACACCGGATCCAAGATGGACGAAGTGATCTACGAGGAATTCAAGGGCACCGGCAATATGGAAATCCACCTGGATCGCCGCATTTCCGAGAAGCGCGTATTCCCGGCGATCAATATCAATCGCTCCGGTACGCGCAAGGAAGAGTACCTGACGGATCCTGATGAGCTGCAGAAGATGTGGATCTTAAGAAAAGTCCTGCATCCGATGGACGAACTCGCCGCGGTCGAATTCCTGCTGAACAAGTTGCAGGATACGAAGACCAACGCGAAGTTCTTCGAGGCCATGAAGAGATAGCTTTACTGTGCGGCTAAGTTATTGATAATACGGGGCCAAACGGCCCCGTATTTCGTATCGTTCAGGTCTACCTGGCGCCCCGGGCCGGGCATTCCGGCGTACACTTGTCAGATCGTCCGACCGATAATGGCGGCAATGACCGTCTGATAATCGAGTACCCGGAGTGATTCGACATGGCGGTCTATTTTCAAGATAAAAAGCTTGTAAAACAGCTGCTTAGCGGCGATGCGCGGGCTTTTGACCGGTTTTTCGACGAGAACTTCGCACGCTTGTATCGATTCGCCCTCACGCGTCTGTCGGACGATCCGGATGCCGCTCGCGAAGTGGCACAGATTTCGCTCACGCGTGCCGTACGCAAACTGCACACTTACCGCGCCGAATCTGCGTTGTTCACCTGGTTGTGTGCGATATGCCGCAACGAAACCAGCGACTGGCTCGCAAAGCAGGGTCGATATCGCGAGCACATCGTTCTGACAGAAGATTTCGCCGAGATTCAGGCCGCCGTCGATTCTCTGCAGTCGCCTGAGCAAATGAGTCCGGATAGACACTATCGTCGCGTCGAGTTGCTACGCCTGATCCAGGTGGCCCTGGACAAACTGCCGGCGCGCTATGGCGATGTTTTGGAGTGGAAGTACATCGAAGGGCACTCCATAAAGGAAATATCGGCACGGCTGGATATTGGCCCCGAGGCAACCCAATCCTTGCTGGCCCGTGCGAAACGGGCGTTTGCCGACGTGTATACGTCGTTGACAGCACGAATCGAACTAAACGAGAGCGAGTTGGTAAAATCATGAGTGACTTCGAACACAGCACGCGCGTTCCATCGGATGATGCGCTGGAGCAATTGCTCAAGCATGCGACGCCGCGGCCGATGCCATCACCGTCGGATGAGGCAACCGTGCGACAAGCCGTGCGGGCCGAGTGGCAAGACGTTAGTGGCAGGCACCGGTCGCGCCGACGTGTCGTGTCGTTTGCGATTGCGGCCACCGTATTGATCAGCGTATTTGCAGTATTCAACGTATTTCGCACGCCGGTCGTCGAAGCCGTTCAGGTGGCGTCGATCGAAAAGAGTTTCGGCTCTATATATTTGCTCGGCGAATCATCGGAGCTGCGCGAGACGCGAGACCTGGCGAATGTCCTCGCGGGGCAGACGATTGTGACGGGAAGCGAGACCGGCATTGGCCTGGCCTGGTTGAACGGCGGCTCGATGCGCATGGATGAGAACACGCGAGTCGAATTCGTGAATGACGAAACCGTGTACCTGAAATCCGGCCGCATTTACTTCGACTCCAGTCCGCCGGCATTAGTCGCAGGAATTAGCGCTGGCGACATTGCACACCTCGTCGTTCATACGGATTTAGGTCAGGTCGCACACATCGGAACGCAGTTCATGACCGGCGTGGATGCAGGCACATTGACGGTCAGCGTCAGGGAAGGCAGGGTGGCAGTGGAGGGCGAGTATCACAGCCACGTGGCCTCGTCGGGTGAACAGCTGACTTTGTCCGGACGGCAGCGGCCGACCGTACTGAGTATCAGCCGGTCAGGAGATGGCTGGGAATGGGTGAGCCGGACTTCGCCGTCTGCGAACGTCGATGGAAAATCGCTGCATGAGTTTCTACTTTGGGCCTGCCGGGAACTCGGCCTCGAAATTCAATGGCAAGGCCAGGCCGAGCAGGTTGCACGTGACGCAATTCTCAGGGGACGCATAGATACAGCGCCGGCCGAAGCATTGCGCCAGCGCCTGGCTACTGCGGCATTGGAATGGCATGTCGATGAAGGAGTGATCTACGTCGGCGAGAATCAGTAACTGTAAAAAATGAGCCGTGTCCTGCCGCTTCTGATTTTGCTCGTGGCGTCGGCCGCTCTCGCCGACGACGGGCGGGCTGTGCCCTACGTTGGCCGCACCGTGGCAAACGTAATCGACGGGTTCCGGGATCAGGGACACCCATTTGCCTACAGTACCAACCTCGTCAATGACGAACTCAGGGTTCTAGCCGAACCGGCACCCGGGACTCCCGTCGAGGTTGTGCGCCAGATCCTGCGGCCGCATGGTCTCGACGTGCAGGCAGACGCCGGAGTTTACCTGGTTGTCAAAGCAAGACCCGAGGCGACGCCGATACCGGATTCCGCCGTCGCCACACCGGAACTGTCGCAACCGGACATAGAAACCGTTGTTGTCGCAGCCAGTCGCTATGAAATATCACGGGACATCTCGACGTCACAGTTCGCGCTCGACCGACGGACGATTCAAAACATGCCGGATGTTGGCGAGGATCCGATAAGGGTCACACAACGACTGCCGGGTACGGCGGCCAGCGGTACGTCGGCGGTGGCGCATTTTCGTGGCGGAGAGCAGGGCGAAATCGGCATCATGCTGAACGGTCAATGGTTGTTCGACCCGTTTCACATACGCGATTACCAGAACATATTCAGCGCAATTGACGCGCGTGCGATTGAAGGCGTCGAGGTTTATACCGGGGGTTTCCCGGTTCGCTACGGTGACCGCATGAGCGGTCTGGTACTGATGGACTCTCTCGATTCAGAGAAGTCGCGTCACACCGAGATTGGCATCAGCGTTTTTAACACGTCATTGTTGGCAGCCGGCGCCGTCAACGACCGCAACTGGCTGTTCTCTGCACGGCGCGGCAATCTCGACCTGGTCATCGATCCCAAGTTTGGCCGGCCCTCGTATTTCGATGTGTTTGGCGAGTACACGTTCGAGATCACTCCCAATACGCGGCTGTCGGCGAATGCGCTGTACGCTGACGATCAGGTGGAACTGGTCCTGGAAACAGATCCTGCCGAACGCGAGCAGGTCGTGAGCGATACGAGCAACGCACAGTTCTGGTTGCGCCTGGACAGCAGCTGGTCGCCGACGCTGAGTAGCAGCACGGTCCTGTCGATGGTCAATTACAGCAACCGTCGCGACGGATATGCCAACGACCCCGAGAAGTTGATAGCGGCTGTGGCAGACAACCGAGAGGTCAGCCAGTTTGCGCTTCGCCAGGACTGGGTCTGGAGCCCATCCGACCGTCACCGGACGCAGTGGGGGGTCCACATAGCATACGGCGAAGCCGACTATTCCTACGCTGGATCAGCGCAGTATTTTGGTCTGCAGGAAATTTACGAGAACCAGGCGGCCGAACTCAGCCGTTCACTGGCGGCGAGTCCAGACGGTGGCAGCTATGCACTGTACGTTTCGGATCGCTGGCGGCTGTCACAACGAGCGCTACTCGAATGGGGGCTGCGCTGGGACGATCAGACCTACACCGATCTGAGCTCGGATTCCCAGCTGAGCCCGCGTCTCAACATGTTGTTCCGCCCCTGGGATAACACCGAGCTGCGATTCAGCGCTGGCCGTTACCATCAGTCGCAACCGGTGCACTCGCTGCAGATAGAGGACGGCATCACGAATTTCTGGCCCGCGCAACGCGCGGACCACCTCATTGTCGGGCTCAAGCATCTCACTGGCAACGACACGTCAATCCGCCTCGAGGCTTTCCAGAAGGAAATTCGCGACGTGCGGCCGAGATTTGAAAACCTGTACGACCCACTCAGCCTGATGCCGGAATTGGCGGCCGATCGTGTGCGACTCGATCCGTCGAGGGCGGAAGCACGCGGTGTAGAGCTGTCAGCCGACCGTACCCTGGACGCCTGGAGTTGGTGGGCTACCTACACCTGGTCGAAAGTAACGGATCGAATTGACGACCGTAACGTACCGCGGAGTTGGGACCAGCGTCATGCTGCGCAGGGCGGCTTCGCGTGGAACAACGAGGTATGGAACTTCTCTGCCGCGGCAAGCATTCACTCGGGTTGGCCGAGGACCGACCTGGCGCTGGTAGAACAAGGTCTCGATGCTGACGGCGAACCAATCTACGTCGCGGTGCCGGGGCCGCGCAACGAATTTCGTCATCCGACGTTTGCCAGCGTCGATGTGCGCCTTAGCCGCAAATTCAAAGTGCGCCGGGGATCCCTGCTCGCGTTCGTCGAGATATCCAACCTGTTCAATCGCCGCAACGTCTGCTGTATCGACTGGGACCTCGAAGAGGATGCGCTCGGCAATGCGTCGCTCGAATTCAGCCATGACTACTGGTTGCCACTGCTGCCCGCGATCGGCGTGCTCTGGGAATTCTGAGTCAAGACGACAACGCGGCTTCGCGCCAGGTTTCAACGGCGTGCCTGTAAATTCGCAGGTGCTTCGCGGCATCTGCATCGGACTGGTAGATGATTCCGGACGAGCGCCTGTAAACAGCCTGGGTGAGCGGGTTTCTTCCCGGCGCGTCGTCACGATGAGTCAGCACGAACGGTATGGAACGCGTCAGCGTCAGCAACAGGCCCGCCTGTCCGTCGGACGGATCGTGTATGTGGACGACGTCTACGTGCGGCATCAGGCAGTAGGCCATCACGGCGGACCTGACCGCGGGCCCTGCTGTCACATTTTCGACCAGGTCCAGTCGCTTCGCGAGTGCGATATTTCTGACCAGCACGTACTGCTTCACGCCTTGTTCCCGAAGTGCCTCGACCAGGCTGACGAAATGTTCACCAGCACCATTGAATGACTTCGCGAGATTGATATGACCAATGTGCATTTGCAGTCTGCAAGGCGCTTCCGCGCCAGTGCCCCTTTCTCCTGGCGGCCGGGTGTTTCGGCTGCCTTGTTAGACAGGGTTGCGTCGGAAAACCGGTCGAAGAACCGGGAATGGGAGGTAGTACCGGCTATCAGCCGATGTTTTTCTCGTAGACCGGTAGATCATCCCCGATTCGATGCCACGGTTGCTTGTCTTCGGTCCAGATATGCGCTCGCGGAATTGGGGCGCCGGGATCGTCGAGGCAGTTCACGGCGATGTCGATCTCGCCGGGCCGCTGCTCGTTTTCGTACGTAAGGGACGAGCCGCAGTTGCTGCAAATGCCGCGCGTCACACCCGGTGACGAGTGATGCCAGTGGAACTCGCCGTGTGTCACGATGAACGTATCGCGAGCGTACGTTGCCCAGGCGACGACCGGCGCACCCGCCGCGCGCTGGCAGCTCTCGCAGTAGCAATAACAGGCGAATTTTTCGGGAGAGACGGCCTCGAAATGGATATTGCCGCATAAACAACGGCCGCGAATCGTGCGCTTGCTCACGGCTGCTTCTTGTCGAAGAACTCTACGTTGCCAGTCTCGATCGAATACTCGGCGCCGACGATTGTCAGTTCACCGGCGTCGATAAGTTGCTCAAGGATGAGCGAGCCGTGTGTCAGTCTTTCGACAGACGCCAGGATATTGGCGCGCACGGCCGCACCCGTAAGCGTGATTGTGTCACTGTCCCTGTGCGCCTCGAGTATGGGTTCGATGGCTGGCCGCACGCGGTCCACAATCGCTCGCAGATTGGGCGATCGATGTGTCTGTTCCAGGGCGAGTTCTTTTAGCGTTGCTATAACTGCGCCACAGTTCGAATGTCCGAGTACGACGACGAGCCGGGTACCGAACTGACTCGCCGCAAACTCGATGCTGCCAATCTGCGATGGCGCAACAACATTGCCGGCTACACGGATGACAAACAGGTCACCGAAACCCTGGTCGAAGACCAGTTCGACCGGGACCCGGGAGTCGGAACAGGCAAGAATGATCGCGAAAGGATTCTGTCCGCCTGACATGCCGACCTGGTGGGCGCGGTTGGTCATCGAACTGGCGTCAATTTCACCGGCGACAAAGCGCCGATTTCCCTCGCGGAGTTCCAGAAGTGCGTCGTCGGATGAAATCATGTCGGCCAGTATCTGGTACGGCCCCCTTTGCTGCAAGGCCTGCTAGCCGGTGCGCCAACGATGCAGAAATACGGGCGTACCGGCCGGGAAGTGACTTTGCTCTCTCGCGAGTTCGACGTAACCATCAGTGGCCGAAAGCGCCGTGAAGTCGCCCGAGGTATTGGTCTTGACCGGCATCGCCAGCACCTGGCCGGCGGCGCTCGACACGAGGCGCACCGGCTGGAAACAGGTGAGATCGGGTTCGAACGTGACATCGCCCGCCAGTACCGCAAATTCGGGCGGTTGCGGCGTTGCCGCTGACGCCGCCTCGAGCGCCGGAATGACGTATTGGCGGCAGCAAACCAGTGCCGAAACCGGGTTGCCCGGCAGGGCAAACACGGCCTTCTGATCAGGACCGATGCCGAACCACATGGGCTTGCCGGGCCGCTGGCTGACTTTGTGGAAGACGACGTCGACGCCGAGTTCGGCCATTACTTCGGGCACGAAGTCCGCTTTGCCCATCGATACACCGCCACTCAGTATCAGCACGTCGGCCTCAGCGAGATGAGCGGCAATGCCCTCACGCAGTTCGTCGAGGTTGTCGAGCAGGTGGTCATGATCGCAGTTCGTGTATCCCCGCTCCCTGAGCATGGCTTGTATCGCGGGTCCGTTCGACAGGCGAACCTGGTGTGGTTCTATGGGTGCGCCGGGCGGCACGAGTTCGTTGCCGGTCGAAATTACCCGAACGACCGGCCGGCGGCTGACCTCGACTTCTGTCAGCCCACAAGACGCGATGATCGCGATGTCCATCGGCGATAGGCGTTTGCCGGGCGCCAGGAGATGGGCGCCGGCAGCATGGTCCGACGCCCGCCGGTGAATAAACTGACCGCTTTTTGCTTCGTAGCCGTCTTCGATGATTGCGATGCCGTTCTTTACCGCGATGCGCTCAACAGGAACGATGCAATCCGCGTTCTCGGGCAGTGAAGCGCCCGTCATGATTTCGATGCATTTGCCGGACTGCAATGCGAGGACCGGGTCACCGGCGGCCTGCGTCGCCTGAACCGGGAATTCCCTTACACCCCGGCTGAGGTCCGCGTAAGCGAGGGTGATTCCATCCATCATGACGCGATCAAAAGGTGGCTGGTCTCTCTCTGCACGAACGACCTGGCGAAGGATGCGTTCATGCGCATCGTCGACTGGCGTCGCCTCCGGCGGAAATTCCCGCATGGCTGCCAGGATTGCTTCGCGGGCCTCGGCGGTCGTTAGCATGTACAGCTAGCTCTCTCTTGCAATTGCGCGGTGACCGATGTCACGGCGAAAGTAGACATCTTGCCACGTGATCTTGTCGACGGATTCGTAAGCGCTCTTTGCCGCCGCGGCAACGGTCTCACCGAGGCCAACGACACAGAGGACCCGGCCGCCATTCGTCGTTACGGTCTTGCCGTCGCTGGCGGTACCGGCATGGAACACTTTTTGCGTGTCGCTGTCGGCGTCGTCGAGGCCGCTGATCGTCTTGCCTTTTGCGTAGCTTGCCGGGTACCCACCAGCGGCCAGTACCACGCCCAGCGCGGCTCTTGGATCCCATTCAGCACTTTGCTCGTCCAGGCTACCGTCGAGGGTCGCCGCACAGATTTTCACGAGGTCGGACTCGAGCCGCATGAGAATCGGCTGGGTTTCCGGATCGCCCATGCGGCAGTTGAATTCAATCACTTTCGGCGTTCCGTCGGACATGATCATCAGCCCGGCATACAGGAAACCAAGATACGAGTGGCCGTCTGCCTTCATGCCGGCAAGTGTCGGCCGTATCACGAGGTCCACGATCTGTTGCTCGATTTCTTTCGTGACGACCGGCGCCGGCGAATACGCACCCATACCGCCCGTATTCGGGCCGACATCGCCCTCATCGCGCGCTTTGTGGTCTTGTGATGTCGCGAGGGGAAGGATGCTGTCACCGTCGGTGATGACAATGAAACTCGCTTCCTCGCCATCCAGGAACTCCTCGACGACGATTCGTGCCCCGGCATCACCGAAGCTGCCGCCGGCCAGCATGTCCGTAGCCGCCCGCTCGGCTTCTTCGAGGCTCATCGCGACGATGACGCCTTTGCCTGCAGCCAGGCCGTCGGCTTTGATCACGATGGGCGCGCCCTGTTCGCGAATGTACGCGAGCGCGGGCTGCAGTTGGGAGAAATTTCGGTAGGCACCCGTGGGAATATTGTGCCTGGCAAGAAAGTCTTTCGTGAATGCCTTGGAGCCTTCGAGCTGGGCCGCCGCCGCCGACGGACCAAAGCAGGGCAATCCGAGCGCGTTGAAACGGTCAACGATACCCGCAACCAGTGGCGCCTCCGGGCCCACGATCGTCAGGCCGATACTTTCGTTCTGCGCGAGCGCCAGCAGTCCCTCGATGTCATCCGATGACACGGCAACGTTGCGGACCTTGCTTTCGCGCGCGGTGCCCGCGTTCCCCGGAGCCACCAGCACTTCATCCACCCTGGATGACCGGGCGCATTTCCAGGCGAGCGCATGCTCGCGTCCACCCGAACCGATGATCAATACCTTCATCAGTGGCGGAAATGGCGCATGCCGGTAAACACCATGGCCAGTCCGTGCTCGTTGGCAGCCTGGATGACCTCGTCGTCGCGCATCGAGCCGCCGG
>CAMYIS010000160.1 GCA_947258485.1 uncultured Woeseiaceae bacterium | reverse complement strand
GGTCGCACTCACGGATCAAAACAATCTGTTCGGGCTCGTGAAGTTTTATCGTAAGGCGATCGCGGCTGGCATCAAACCGGTCATCGGTCTCGATCTTCGTATCATGAACGAAGAGGAACCAAACCGGCCTTACACACTGTTACTGCTTTGTCAGAACAACGCGGGCTATCGTAACTTGTCGCAGATTGTGACGCGCAGTTACCTCGAGGGCCAGGTTCGCGGCATGCCAATGGCGCGACGAGAATGGCTGGACCCGCAAAGCTGCGAGGGCCTGATTGCATTATCGGGTGGGCTGCAGGGAGATATCGGCCATGCACTGCATGGCGATCACGACAAAAAAGCGCGTCGGCTGCTGGAAGGCTGGCAGGTCACGTTTCCCGATCGTTTCTATATTGAGTTGATCCGCACGGGGCGCGCCGGTGAAGAGGACTGCGTGCGGTCCAGCGTTGCCCTCGCGAGCGAGACACACGTACCCGTCGTTGCAAGCAACGACGTCAGGTTTGTCAGCCAGGACGATTTCAATGCTCACGAGGCCCGTGTTTGTATTCATGACGGCCGTGGCCTGGCTGATGCGGATCGGCGGCGGCTATACAGCGAGAGCCAGTATCTTCGCTCCCCGGCGGAAATGGCCGAGCTGTTTGCGGATATTCCGGCAGCACTCGAAAACACGGTAGAGATTGCGCGTCGCTGCAACCTGGATTTGAAGCTGGGGTCCAGTGTCCTGCCCGCATTTCCGGTTCCCGGCGGACAGGATGAGGGCGAATTCCTCGAAGCCGAGGCCAGGCGCGGCCTGGATGCGGCACTGGCAACGAAGTTCGAGCTTGAAGGGGTGGCGGAGAACCAGCGTGGCCCACTCAGCGCGCCGTACATTGAGCGACTCGATAGCGAACTCAGCGTCATTCAGTCCATGGGTTTCCCCGGTTATTTTCTGATCGTCGCCGACTTCATCCGCTGGGCTCGGGAAAACAACGTGCCGGTCGGGCCGGGCCGCGGCTCGGGCGCCGGCTCACTGGTTGCATGGGTGCTGGGGATCACAGCCCTTGACCCGCTCGAGCACGACCTTCTGTTCGAGCGGTTTCTCAATCCCGAACGCGTCTCCATGCCTGACTTCGACATCGACTTCTGCATGGAAGGCCGCGATGCTGTCATTGACTACGTTGCGGAGCGATACGGTCGTGAGCGTGTCTCACAGATTATTACGTTCGGCACAATGGCGGCCAAAGCCGTTATCCGTGACACGGGCCGCGTGCTGGGGCAGCCGTACGGCTTCGTCGATCGTATTGCGAAGCAGGTGCCTTTCGAATTAGGCATTACGCTCGAAAAAGCGTTGGAGCAGTCGGACGAGCTGGCTTCGATGTACCGCGACGACGAAGAAGTGGCGGCGATCATAGATCTTGCCCGCTCACTCGAAGGGCTGGTTCGAAATGCGGGCAAGCACGCCGGCGGCGTTGTAATTTCGCCGGGCGCGCTAACTGATTTTGCGCCGCTCTATTGCGAAGAGGGCGGCACCAACGTCGTCACGCAACTTGACAAGGATGATGTCGAAGCAGTCGGACTGGTCAAGTTCGACTTCCTGGGCCTGAAAACGCTGACCATCATCGAATGGGCCGTGCGCATTATCAACCAAAGGTACCCTGAGCGAAAACTCGACATCAACCGTGTTCCGACGCGTGATACGCAGACGTTCAAATTGCTGCAAAGCACGCGCACGGCGGCCGTGTTCCAGCTTGAATCGAACGGCATGCGGGATTTGATCAAGCGCATGCGGCCGGACCATTTCGATGATCTCGTGGCGCTCGTGGCGTTGTTTCGGCCGGGGCCGTTGCAGTCCGGCATGGTCGATGATTTCATCACGAGGAAACACGCATCGAACAAAGCGGATATCGATTACCTGCATCCGGATCTGAAGCCCGTACTCGAAGAGACCTACGGCGTGATCCTGTACCAGGAGCAGGTTATGCAGATTGCCCAGGTGCTGGCGGGCTACACGCTCGGCGGTGCCGACCTGTTGCGCCGCGCCATGGGCAAGAAGAACCCCGCGCAAATGGCCAAACAGCGAGAAATTTTCGTCCAGGGCGCAACTGAACGCGGTGTCGCGGAAAGGACCGCGACCCGCATATTCGACCTGATGGAGAAATTTGCAGGCTACGGTTTCAATAAATCACATTCCGCGGCCTACGCCGTGTTGTCTTACCAGACGGCGTACCTGAAGGCGCACTATCCGGCTGCATTCATGGCCGCCGTCATGAGCGCCGATCTGCAGAACACCGATCGTCTCGTAACACTCAAGGACGATTGCCGTCAGCTGGGCCTTAAACTCCTGGCGCCGGATATCAACCAGTCTGCTTTTCAGTTTAGTGTTTCCGACGATGACACGATCCTGTATGGCCTCGGGGCGATCAAGGGCGTTGGCCATGCGGCCATCGATTCGCTGATCGCGGCAACCGTCGGGCGCTGGAAGCGATGGTCAAATCGGGTGCGATGGACGGCTTCGGCGAAACCCGGCGCAGCCTCATGCACCAGGTTCCGGAAGCACTGCGAAGTGCGGATCAGCAGGCCAGGGCGACGGCAGCCGGCCAGAATGACATGTTCGGCCTCGAACCGCCGGCGCCCGAAATTCAATCGACGCCGACCGTTCAACTCGTTGAATGGCAGGAGCGCCTGTTGCTCAGTAACGAAAAGGAAGCGCTCGGGCTTTACCTTACGGGGCATCCGTTCGATGCGGTGCGCGACGACGCGGGTTTCTTCGCAGATGGCCGGCTCGCCGACATCACGGCGGAACCGCCGCCACAGACGAATCACGGGGAACGCAAGTACGCGCACGCCACGCGCGAGGCCACCGTTGCAGGATTGATTGTCGATGTAAAGAGGCGCGGTAACCGCGTAAGTGTCATCCTTGACGACGACACGGGTCGCATGGAAATCAGCCTCTTTAGTGAGGCCTTCCAGGAGTTCCGTCACCTGCTCGTTAAAGACGAGATCGTCGTCATTTCCGGCGGCTTACGGTACGACGAATTCATCGGCAGCTGGACGATCAACGCAAAAAACGTCCTGCACATCGATCGCGTTATCGAATCACGGGCAAAGAGCATGATCCTGAGTCTTGCGCCGAACGGCCAGGGCGAGCAGCTACTGGTAAAACTGCATGATTTGTTGCTGCCGTTTCGCGAGGGCAGTTGTGACGTTTCCGTTCGTTATGTTGGTGACAGTGCCACGGCCCGGCTATCGCTTGGCCCCGAGTGGGCCGTTCGCCCGAGCCGCGAGCTGCGTGACAAGTTGACCGAGTTGCTCGGCAACAATAATGTACGCTTACTCTACGCGCCCGGCCGCGAAATAATGTAACCTCCGATTTATGGATTTGAAGTTCCTCGATTTTGAGCAACCGATCGCCGAGCTTGAGGCGAAGATCGACGAGTTGCGCTACGTTGGTGATGATTCGGAAATCAATATCAACGAAGAGGTTGCGCGCCTGAAAGACAAGAGTATGGCGCTGACGAAGGGCATCTTCGCGAAGCTGAGTCCGTGGCAGATTGCGCGCGTCGCACGACATGAATCACGCCCTTACACGATGGACTACCTCGAGATCATCTCTCCGGACTTCCAGGAATTGCATGGAGACCGGATGTACGCGGACGATCACGCCATCATTGGTGGTGTCGGCCGTATCGACGGAGAGGCCGTGATGTTTATCGGCCACCAGAAGGGCCGCGATACCAAAGAACGTGTTCGCCGCAATTACGGCATGCCGAAACCGGAGGGCTATCGCAAAGCGATGCGGCTAATGCGCATGGCCGAGAAGTTCTCGATGCCCATCGTGACGTTCATCGATACACCCGGTGCATATCCGGGCATTGGCGCAGAAGAGCGCGGCCAGAGTGAGGCAATTGCACAGAGTCTCTACCTCATGGCGGGCCTCAAGACGCCGATCATCTGCGTCGTCATCGGCGAAGGCGGATCCGGTGGAGCACTTGCCATCGGCGTTGGTGACCGGCTGCTGATGTTGCAGTACGCGATTTACTCCGTGATTTCACCCGAAGGCTGCGCGTCCATTCTGTGGAAAAGTGCAGACAAGGCGGAGGTGGCTGCCGAGGCCATGCGCATCACAGCGCCGAGCCTGAATGAATTCGGCCTGGTCGACGAAGTGCTGCAGGAGCCGCTCGGCGGCGCGCATCGCAATCCCAAGGAGATGGCGGAAGTCATTCGCAATGCCGTCCTGAAA
>CAMYIS010000159.1 GCA_947258485.1 uncultured Woeseiaceae bacterium | reverse complement strand
ACTCAACTCGCGCGTAAGCCGCGTGATATCCACGCCCTCGTAGTCATCAAGGACCGCGAGTTCATCGTAGACGACCTGCACTGCCACATGTGACGTTTCACCCTGGACAAAACCGGCGTTTACAACGTCGTCCGAATGTACGTAGCCACGTCCCTCGAACTCGCGCTGTTGTGACTCGAGCTGCATGTCCCCGGCGATCAGCTGCATCGCACGCCGTGCGCGGGAAGCAGACAGGCCGATGTCGTCCCCATAGACGGCCGCGGTGCGGCGTGCCAGGCGCTCATTGCGCGTGTAACCGACAAACCTCAGGCGCGAATTGGTCTTGTCCGCAACGTCGGCAAGCGCGCGGGCCAGGTCTGTCGTGTAGCCCGCTGGCACCACGGGCCGACCTTCGACGAAATCGATGTCCGCGATGCGGCCCCAAGGCGGATCATAAACTTTGGTCACCAGTTCTGCGCCGGCGGACTCGGGACAGAGCTGTGGCTCGTCCGGTAATTCCTGTAACGGGTCGTCGTACCAGAATTCGACCTCGACGCGACGATTCAAGGCCTGCCCGTTGGCCGTTTCGTTGGACCCCAGCGGCCTCTCCGCGCCACGCCCGTCACTTTCGATCATGGGCGTCGGGATGTTCAGCTTGTCCTGTACCGCCAATGCAACGCGTCGCGCCCGCGCTTTCGAGAGCCCCACGTGATCGCCGTATATGCGTTCTGTTCTTCCGCTCAGCGGAACATCGTCCGTAAACCCGACAAATTTCACGACAACGTTCTGTTTGTCGCTGAGATTCTCGAATCCCTGTTTGATGCGCTCGATGAACATCTCGTTCACATCGATCGTTTCAGTCTCGTAATGCAGCGGCGCGATGAGATTCTGTACGCGCGCGCGCTGCGCATGCCCATCGATGTAACGTAGTTTGCAGACCGTTTCCATGCGGCATACTTTTACGCGTTGAATTTCATGAGGAACGAGAAACTCCTCGAGGGCGACTTTTTCCCTGACCTCGTCGTACCAGACTTCGACCTCGACGCGACGGTTCAGCGCACGACCGCTTTCGGTAAGGTTCGAGGCGACCGGGCGGGTGTCACCGGCCCATTCAAAGGACATAGCCTCGGGCGGCAACGTCAGTGCCGTCTGAAAATGCTCCGCGACCTGGCCGGCACGCTCCCGCGACAAGCCTGCGTTATCGCCATAAATCTTTTCGAGTCGCGCAGACAATGGTCGGTTGTCCGCATGACCGATGAGGTGCAGGCGAACGTTGATTCGGTCTTTCATGCGCTCGAGTATTGCGGCGAGCGAGCCGACCGTCGATTCAGGAATGTCCGCAACACCGGATTCGAATCGTATCGGCGGCACGAGACCACTGAGCTTGACGGTCTCGAGTTCGTCGGCGAGCGTCTCGCGGGTTTCCAGGGTATCACCGAGCTCGGTATCGACACGGTCCGGATCCTGCACCCACTGCATGAACGGATCGTCATCGGTAAGGTGCCGTTCGACCGCCTCGCCCATTGGCGTCTCATCGACTTTTGCAGCGCTCGCCTGCAAGGAGGCCAACGCCAGGCTCAGCATCAACAGGTAGCTTGGCTTCGACATCGCGTTCATCGGTCCACTCCCTTGGCCTTGACGGGCGGAGCTCCGAGTCGCCAGAAGATTTCGGGTTCGATGACAAGTTCGTAACAACAGTTCAGTTCCTGCCAGGCGGCCATGATTTCGTCCTTGAGCATGGTCAGGCGCCCTTCGACGAGCGACTCGGCCTCAACATCCGCGACATAGGAAAGCCGAAGTACCGCCGGACTTATCTGCAGCTCTTCCAGCAAGAGATCGATGCGCGGTCGCCACTGACTTCGCATCTCAAGCGTCCCGGGCTCGAATACGGCATCCGCGATGTCGAGACCGACGACGCGGTGAATCGAGGCGCCGAAATTGATGCGCAGCGCTTTACCACGCGTCGCGCGCTGTACCTGTACCGGTCGAGTCGACATTCGGAAACCGCTCGGCAATGTCCTGTCGTCGAGTTTCAAGACGAAGTTGCTGCCGCGACTCTCATTCGGTGTGATCGCGCATGTGATGTGATAACGACCGTGGCTGTCAGTCTTCGCGGCCAGTCCCCTTGCTGTCACCACGCGCACGCCAGGCAGGCCGACTTCGTCGGAGTCCTGGTAACCATTGCGGTTGAAATCGTCGAATACCTTGCCGGTCACATCGGTGCAGTCGAACGTTGGATCGGGCACCAGGCGAACGGTCGCCGAGGCTTCTTCGGACATCGCTGTACCGGACAGCGCGCTGACGGCCTGCGCCCTGTTGACGAATTTACCTTCGGACACGCCGGCCCCGACAGCCAGCAGTAATTTGATTTCGTGGCGGCCGTCCGAAGCGAGCGACAGACCCGACCATACAAGCTCGCGTCCGACAAGCGCCGGCTCTGTCTTGACGCCATCGAATTGAGCGGAGCCCTCGACGTATTTGAATCCGGCCGGGAAACGGTCGAGTCAACGCCGAAGGAGTTACCGAGGGTTATCACGTACGGCACCATCTGGCCCCGCGTGACATTCAACATCGGCGTCGTCTTGGTAATCGACACAGCGCCACTAAGTCTCGGGTCCAGCGGGATGTGGTTGTTGAACAGCTGCGACGAACCTGGCGACTGGCTGTCATCGAGCCTGAGGAAGAAATGATAAGCCGTGGCGGCGCTGCGGGCCGGCACGGACGGCGCCGGTGCAAACTCCGAAACCTGCGCCTCGCAGGTCTGAGCGGTCGCGAGCACCGCATCGTTCGCCGAGCCCGGACAGGCGGGCACATCGAGAGGCAGGGTCGTCTGATCCGACGTTGGCGGAATCAGCTCGGATACGCCAGGCGTATAAGTACTGTTCGGCGGCACAACCTGGATCAGGTAATTGAGGCCGCTCGGGCAAGCGGGATCGGAGAAGTTGAGGTCAAATTTGTAGTAGCCGTTTGGCACCGTGACCTGATTCTGCTGATTCGGGTCATCGAAACAACCGCTTGGCAACTGCGCACCGTTGCGGACGTCCACCAGCGTAACCGTGGCGCCGGCGATCGGCGAACGCGCGACCGAATCGTAGATCACGCCGTTCGGGTCGATGGGCATGTTCAGGGCCAGCAGATTGCTGCCCTCCTGAACATCGATGTCGTCAATGCGCTGCGGGCCGTCGGTGAAATCCGAGTCGGTCTGACCGAGCAATGCGGTCGCAGCGCCGGCTCCCGGCGCGCTGAACTGCAGTGAATAGGTTTCGCCGGCCAGGTAATTCGGCGCCACGTTCGCGAACAGGTAGTAACCGTCGACGTCGGTCAGCATCGAACGTACGGGCTGGTCGTTCAGGAGCAGTTCGACGGTCCAGCCCTCGAGCGGACGTTCAAAGCCGCCCGGTGTATTGTCGTGATCGGCATCATGCCAGACGTAGCCGCTAAGCATGCCAGCATCCGGCATCGCGCCGACATCGATGGCAACACTGGCTTCCACCGTCTGCTGCGGGTCGTTCCAGTAGGCACGAGCCGTATTGACGATCGTCGTGCCTTCGACGAGGTTCGGGTCGATGACCGCCTGGAAGCGCAGAACGACGGTAGCGCCCGGAGCCAGCGGGCCATATTCGTTGAAATAGTCTGCGGTGATCGTTGTCGTCGCCAGGTCGTAAACGACACCGTCCTGTAGACCGTTCATCGTCGCAGACTGATCGACATACGCGAGGTAGCCCGGATTCACTTCGTCGAGGTTGTCGGTGATCTGGACGTAGTAAGCCGGTACCAAAGACACGTTTCGGACGGTGACGGCGTATTCGAGCGTCGCTCC
>CAMYIS010000158.1 GCA_947258485.1 uncultured Woeseiaceae bacterium | reverse complement strand
CTGGAGCAAAGTTACGCACGCTGAATCTGCTACTCGTAACTCACTCTCGGTGCGAACGGCGCAAGGGCACGTTCGAGCCCATAACCAAGGCAGCGCTCGGTATAGAAGCTTTCAAACAGCTTGATGATTTCGGCTTCGGACCAGCCGTTGAATTCGGGTAGTGAAAGCGAAATAAGCTGGACCTTCGCGATGTGCCGGCCCGTAAATTCAGGCTCCGCTGGCATTCCCTCCTTTTGCACGATTGGAAACACAGCGGCGTAACCAGGCACCAGTTCTCGAGGCTCGGTCACCCTGAAAAGACCTACGGTGCCGTCGGCGAACGCAATATCCGCAACCCTTGGAAGCCCATCGGTCAGCATTGCAACGGTCGCGTTGCTTTTCTCCAGGCCGAATGTGAATCGCAAGCGAACGTTCGCTGCATCGGGACCTTTCGTAAACTCAAATCCGCGGCTAATGCCACCGCCCGTCGCCGCGCCGAACCCCGACTGATTAAAACCCACGATTGACCACGGCGCCGAAAACGTCATGACCTCAAAGTCGTCGTCCGGGCTCATGTCATCGCAGTCACCAGTATAGATTGTCCCGGCGCCTTGTTTCACGGCAGTTCCCCTGACGCGAATAGTCACCGGCCCAAAGCCGGGCACCCGCGGCGTGACGCTTGGCGGCGGCGGTTCATCAGTCGTAGCAGGCTCGACAACCGCCTCTTGCGCTGCGTCACCACAGGCTGAGACACCGAACACGATTAGGATGACTGACGAGCAGATGAAGAAGGAGGCGGAGCTGTAGCCTTCGGCGCTGCCCGGATTGATTTTCGTGGCGTATCGGTCCGGTGACTGAGCGTCCGCAAAGGGTCAGTAGCCGTCACTCTATCTCAAATCACCTGGGCGGCTCGTTCCGGCCATGAGCGGTCGCATCTTGTTAAAAGATCAAGGAAACCGCGAATGCCTATGGAGAGACACCGGCGAGGGTATGGAGCATTTTCGCACCATGCACGAGATGGGCTGCGCCGGGCCGACCCTCACTTACGTTTATCTCGCATTGAAATCCTTCGCCGTCAACTATTGAGGGCCAGTTTGCCTCTAAGGTGACACGAAAACGTTCGCCAAATTTCTTAATCTCAAATGCGTACAAGCCTTCAGCGTAATCCATAACGCTTTTCTGATCCGGTGAAATTTCGATACCGGATCTCTGAAAAATGAAAGTTCCCCCATTGACTGAGTACTTTAGAACGCCCATGTTTACTGTGTGCCACTGTTGCCGATCCATCGGTGAGAACTCGACAACGCATTCTAGCCTCCACATTCCGGTGTCAGCATCTTGCTCGACAGTGAATGAATTGTTTTTGTCGAGCGGTTCCGCATAAACGGCCAGAACAGCGAACAGGCTAACTGCTGCGACTATGCATCGGGTCATTTCCGGCTCCCTTCTTCTAATTCTTCGGTCGAGCGTCCCAAACAACGAAGGCAGGAGTCAATTAGGGAGACTACTAAGAAAGGGCAGGACTGACTTCTTATCTTAAATCAAAACCGATTGGCGGCTTCGGGTCATCAGCAGTCATGATAACTCATGTTTCTCGACGGGCTGGTATGCGAAGCAAAGCAGCCGCTCATTCATCGACCTGGCGAATGCTCGCTTCCGGCCAATTCCAGACTTTCATGTCATCGAATATAGCTGCAATCCTTTGCTTTTTTCGAACGGCAGCTTTTCGCGGGAGCGGCCATTCGCTATCACTAGTGAATGACGGGAAGGTACCGGGGATGTTAGATGCCTCGAACATGCTTAAAAGTCGACGGTTATTCCTTGACCATCGATGTGTCCGCAATGATGGCCTGAATTCTCGGGTCGTCTCGAATCTCGTCCGGAAAGGTAGTCCGGGTCAACCCCAGGTCCCGCTGCCGGTGAGCCTCTTCAAACCAGCGGATCGCCTCGTCGTATTCCTTCAGGCCAAGGTAGATAATGGCGAGACTGGCAGCAGGCAAATACTGCGTCTTCCCGAGCTTGTGCAACGACGCGAGGTAGTCGCGCGCCTCGCGGGTACGACCAACCTCGGCGAAATGGGCCCCAATGATCCCAAGGTCAAGGGGGACCAGGAATTCTGGATCTTTCGTCCACCTCTCCAGGTGCGGCAGCGCCTTGTTCTCGTCGCCCAGTTTCCAGTAATGCTGTGCCAGCAAGATATGGGTTACGATGAAATCGTCGTCCAGCTGCAGCGCCTTCTCGTATTGGACCAGGGCTTCGGCGTCCCGTCCGGCCGCAGAGAGTGCCCAGGCCAACTCGTTGTAGGCCATCGGCGAAACCGGATCGACTTGTACCGCCAGCGCCGCAATCTCGACAGCTTCATCGGCCCTGCCCATCGAGCCGAGAAAATTTGCGTATTCGATCAGGCCGACCGAGTCATTGGGATTCAGTTCTTTACCCTTCCTGAAATTCTGCTCGGAGGTCTCCCATTGCCATTCGTATCTGTAGATCATGCCAAGCGCAAAATGCGCCTCTGCAATATTCGGGTCCAGCTGAAGCGCTTTCTCAGCAGCCAGTTTCGCAAGCGGCAGCATACTCTTTGGGTCTTCGGTAGCTGACCAGCTTCCAAGAAAAAGATACGCCTGTGCCATTCCTGCATATGCAGGTGCGAATTCTGGATCTCGATTGCTCGCCTCGACGAAAGTCTTTAACGCTTTGCGAAACAAGCCTTCGTCCTCACGCTTGAGATAGTTCTTGCCAATAGCCCATAGCCTCAGCGTCTCCGCGTCCGTCGTACGTTCACGAGCTAAATGGGCTTCAGCCTCCGGTGTTAGCGCAGCCCGGATCTCGCTGGCAATCGCGCGTGCAATCTCGCCCTGTAACGTCAGTGTGTCGCCCAGAGCGCGGTTGAAGCTGCGGGCCCACAGGTGCCGATCCGAGCGTCCGTCGATAAGCTGTATGGTAAATCGAACCTTGTCGCCAACTGGTTGTATCGAGCCCTCGACGATCGCATCCACATTCAGCTCGCTGGCGATCTCGGGGAGCCGTTTCTTCGTACTTTTATAGTGCATGGCCGAGGTGCGCGAGATCACCCGGAGGGACTGGATCTGTCCCAACTCAGCCGTTAGCACATCGGTCATACTGTCAGCGAGGTACTGCTGGTCCGCGCCGGCGCTAAAATCATCGAGCGGCAGCACTGCAATGGACGTTATCGGGGCTCCATCGGTCCACCACTTGTCATAGGCGAATACCAAGACGGCAGCACACAGCAACGCGATCACGATGAAATCCATTCGCCGGCCGGTCACGTGGGTAATCGACTCGCCGCTCTCGACGTCTTTCTCGAGACTTATCCCCTCCGGCGTAAGCTCGTAGAAACAGGAAAATATCACAAATTTACAAT
>CAMYIS010000157.1 GCA_947258485.1 uncultured Woeseiaceae bacterium | reverse complement strand
ATCCGGCGAGCCAGGTCTATGTCCGCAACAAGAAACGGCGTGCCGAAGCCTGCGGATTCTACTCGGTCCAACACACGCTGCCCGCGGATATCTCGCAACACGATGTATTAAAGCTCATCGATGATCTCAACCATGACGAGGCCATCCACGGTATTCTCGTACAGCTACCGCTGCCGGATCATCTCGATGAGCAGACCATCACGCAGTCTGTTTCACCGAGCAAAGACGTCGACGGTTTCCATTTTATCAATATTGGTAAATTGACCGCAGGCCACACTGCCGATGCCTTCGTCCCGTGTACACCAGCCGGCTGTATGCTCATGATCGAGGACGAGCTCGGACCTGACTTATCGGGGAAAAATGCCGTGATAATCGGTCGCTCCAACATCGTCGGCAAGCCGATGGCTAGCCTGCTGATGCAGCGGCATGCGACCATTACCGTGGCTCATAGCCGCACCGGAGATCTGCCAAAGGTCGTGCGCAACTCTGATATTGTCGTCGCCGCCGTCGGTCGTCCGAACATGGTGAAGGCGGATTGGGTAAAGCCGGGTGCCGTGGTAATTGATGTTGGTATCAATCGCGTCGAACAGACGATCGACGGTGAGACCAGGTCACGATTAACCGGCGACGTTGACTTCGATAACGTCTGCAAGGTAGCCGGCGCGATTACTCCCGTGCCCGGTGGCGTTGGACCAATGACTATCACGATGCTCATGTTCAATACGTTGCGATCGGCCCGCCTGTCGGCAGGCCTGGAAGGCTGACCGCAAAACCGATAACGGCCTGCTCGCGCAGACTCGAAATTGCCTGCAGGAAGAACATATGGCACAGCGCGGTGAAGATTTTCGCACCATCTGGCTGAAGCCGGACGACCCGACTATCGTTCAGATCATCGACCAGCGGTTGCTGCCGCACGAATACCGTGTGCATGACCTCCGCTCCTGGCAGGACGGTCTCGTTGCCATAAGCGACATGTACGTGCGCGGCGCGCCCTTGATCGGCGCCACGGCGGCCTGGAGCCTCTACCTGGCCGCGCTATCGGGCGCTGATTCGGCCGTCGCTGCACGCGAGGCCGCAGAAGCGCTGCTGAAATCGCGGCCGACAGCCGTCAATCTGCGCTGGGCAATCGATCGCATCCTCAGGCTCGTGGACAAGGCCGGACCCAATGCCGTTTTGGCCGACCTTATTCTCGCCGACGCGCAGGCTATCTGTGATGAGGACATCGAAATCAGCCGCGGCATCGGCATGCACGGCGTCGGCTTGCTCGAAGCTATCTCAGGAAAGAAATCAGGCGGAACCGTTAACGTCCTGACGCACTGCAACGCCGGATCGCTCGCCACCATCAACTGGGGAACCGCAACCGCCCCGATCTACTTCGCGCAGCAACAAGGCATCGATGTTCACGTATGGGTGGATGAAACGAGGCCTCGTAACCAGGGCTCGCAGCTGACCGCCTGGGAACTGGCCGCAAACAACGTTCCTCACACACTTATTGTCGACAATGCCGGCGGCCACCTTATGCAGCATGGTGAAGTCGATATTGTCATTACCGGCACGGACCGCACGACGCGATGCGGCGATGTTGCCAACAAGATTGGCACTTATCTCAAGGCGCTCGCCGCCCACGACAATGGCATTCCCTTCTATGTCGCACTGCCGTCAACGACGATTGACTGGAATAGCCGCAATGGCATCAAAGAAATACCCATAGAACAACGCGATCCCGCCGAGGTGAGGGACATCTATGGTCTGTGCGACGGCAAACCAGCACATGTCAGCACTACCGCGGCCAGCACGCCCATCAGCAATTACGCGTTCGATGTAACGCCTGCGCGGCTGGTCACCGGACTGATTACCGAGCGAGGAATCTGCGAGGCTTCCGAGGCCGGTCTGCTCGGACTGTTTCCTGAAAAGAAAAAGTCGTGACGATCGACGAAGGCTACATCAAGTACAAGAGCTACTGGACGAAGGCCCCCGTCCCTTACGCCGCCGTGACCGATGAACTGGATACCTGGCGTCGACCGCTGCTGGCGGCCGGCCTCATCGGCCACTACGAAGAGCTCGGAATCGGATACGGCAATATCAGTATCCGCTGCGGAGAGCCCGGCCAGTTCCTGATCAGTGGCACCCAGACGGGCCACATCGAGAACACCGACAAGACACATTATTCGCTGGTCACTTCGTACAACACCCATGCCAACATAGTCTGTTCGGTCGGCCCGGTGCAGGCGTCGTCAGAAGCAATGACCCATGCGGCGATTTATGGGCTTGACAGCAATATTGGCGCAATTGTGCACGGGCACAGCCACGTCCTGTGGCAGAGCTTATTGAACAGGCTACCGACAACAGGCGCCGACGTCGCTTATGGCACACCGCAAATGGCAGATGAGTTCCGACGGCTTTACAGGGATACAGCATTCCGTGAGACAGGTCTGGCGGTCATGGCCGGGCATGAAGAAGGCATCCTGAGCTTCGGCACAACGATCGAAGATGCGACAAATAAAATACTGAATCTTTTCGAATCGCAGACAGGCGCCTAGTTTTCTTTTTCGACAACCACGGGTTCGAGCGTGAAGCGAAACGTCCGGCAGGCCTTGATCGCGGCGGGCATCTCAACATCCCGCGGTATCGCGGTATAGGTGGACGCGCGAACGGCACGCATCGCCGGCTTCTCGAACAGACGGTGGGTGCTTTTCCGAACGGCGATACGACGGGTTTTTCCCTTGCGCGTGATATCGAAACAAACCTGGACCTCACCTTCGATGCGATCGCGGCGAGCGATTTTCGGGTACCCGGGAATCACCGTATGCAGCGGAGTCCTCTCGGTGTCGGCCTTGCCTGGCAGCAACTCCTGATCATCTCGGGCGTAAATCGTTGGCGTGAGCGCGCAGGCTATTACGGCCAGAAAAAGCAGCCTGGCAGATTCCCTAGTTGGACACATCACCTGGCGGCTCATCGCCGGGCTCTTCGGTCGCACTGCGCCGATCGTCGACCTCGATGTTCGTCCGCACCGGCTTGGTTTCGTCAAGATACATGCTCTTGACGATCTTGAGGTTCCTCGAACCGGGTCGTAGCTCCTGGCCCTTACGAATGTCTTCTTCGGCTTCCTCGAAGCGCTCCAGTCGCATGTACACAAGCGCGCGATTGTTGTAGGTACGCCAGTGCCTGTCGTCGCGCTCGAGCACCCAGTTACAGTGCGGCAGGGCCTTTTCGGACTGGTTGATCAGCAGATATCCGGCACAGAGATTCGAGTGCCCGATTTTTTCTTCTCTCGCCCCGTTAGCCCGCTTGAGACCCTGCAAAGTCCGGCGGACACCTTCCTCGCCGTCTCCGGCCATCAGCGCGTTGGCGCCATCGTACAGGTCGATATTGCTCGGCCCGATGACAGTCTTCGCCTCGTCCGACATCGCTGCCGGCGAAACCGCCAGCAGCAGCGTGGCTGACAAGATGGAGCAGCAGGATTTCAGCCCGTTCTTCATCGAAGTAAAACGAATAAGTATTCAGCTCCTCAGTATTCAGGGGTCCAGCCCCAAATGGCTGGTAAAGAATTCGACAGTCCGCTGCCACGCCAGTTCCGCTGCCGCCTTATCGTAGCGAGGGGTCGTGTCATTGTGGAATCCGTGATTGACGTCGGCATACTCGTAATTAGTGAAATTCCGACCTGCCGCTTCCAGGCCCTTCTCAAAAGTTGGCCAGCTGGCATTGACGCGCTCGTCGAGCCCGGCGTGATGCAGCATGAGTGGCGCACGTATGGCTTCCGCCTCGTCTGCATTCGGGTGTCTGCCGTAGAACGCGACGGCCGCAGCAAGATCCGGCAGTCGAACCGCAAGACGCATTGACATGCCGCCTCCAAAACAGAAGCCGACGGCTCCCACTTTGCCCGTGCAATCCGGGTGCCGCTGCAGAAATTCGGCAGCGGCAACGAAATCCTCGATCATTTCAACGCCATCGCGCTGTCGCTGCAACGCGCGGCCCTCATCGTCATTGCCGGGATATCCGCCGAGCGGTGTCAATGCATCGGGCGCAAATGCGATGAACCCGGCGATACCCAGGCGCCGCGCGACATCTTCAATATACGGGTTGAGGCCGCGGTTCTCATGAATGACTACAACGGCCGGCAACTTGTGCTGGATGACGGCAGGACGAACGTAGTAACCCTGCATTACGCCTGCGCCTTGTGGCGAAGCATATTTCTTGTAGCTTACCGATATGGATTTATCGCCGGGGTCGACCTGCTGCGCCAATGCATAATCGGGACTCAGGCTTTTCAGCAAAATGGCCGCAGTAACGCCAGACGCCGTGAAGGCCGCCACCCGATCCAGGAACTCTCGTCGTGTAATCTGGCCATGCACATAGCCATCGAATAGCCGCATGACGCGACTGTCGAGCCCCGTTTTATCTGACATAGGTACTCCGACTCCGGAACTAGCTGCTGATGTACTGCGCGAGTTGCTCTATCTCTTCCTGCTGATCCGCAATGATCGCGTGCACGAGATCGCCTATCGAAATCAAGCCCAGCACCTCAGCGTTTTCGACGACGGGCAGGTGACGGATTCGTTTTTCGCTCATTACTGTCATGCATTCGTTTACCGTTTGATTAGTGTTCGCGGTATAAACCTCGGTCGTCATGATCTCTCCGACCTGTGTCGATTTCGACGAGCGCCCCTTTATGATGACCTTCCGTGCATAGTCTCTTTCCGTAACGATGCCCTTGAGCGTGTCGCCTTCCATCACCAGCAGCGACCCGATCGATCGGTCTGCCATCGTCTTGATGGCATCGAGCACAGACGCGTCTTCGGCGATCGAAATGATTTCCCTTCCTTTTGTATCGAGCAAGTGCTTGACGAGTTTCATGCTGTCTCCCTCTTGGACCGCCTGGCGAAAATGGCCACTCTCCTGCAGGAATTCTAGCAGCCCGGCGGGATTGCCGGGCAAGACAGGGCAGCAAGCAAGCCACTGCGGACTATTTATTTAATTAATACAGTAAGTTAGAGGAAATCATCCGCCGGCCCTAGTCACGGCGGTATTTCTCGAGCCTCTCTTGCAGGGCCTGACCGGACAACCACCGACCGCGCAGCATCACGCCGTGAATTCTGCGGCTGTTCTCTATGTCTTCAAGGGGATTCGCGTCGAGCAGCACAAGATCGGCGTCCTTTCCCACCTGCAGGGAGCCCGCGTTCGTGCCCAGAAACTCCGCTGCAGCGGTTGTGCCCGTCTGCAGTGCCTCAAACGTCGTCAGCCCCGACGCGACGAGTACCTGCAGTTCCCTGTGCGTCGAATACCCGGGCACATTGAAAACCTGCGGGGCATCGGATCCCAGCAACAGTCGGGCACCCGCTTCGTGTAGCGCGAGTATTAGCTGGCGACGCAAAACGATCGCCAATTCCGCGACTTCGGGATCGAAGTCTCGCTCACTGAGAAGCGCTTGCTTTGTTGCAAACCAACGCTCCACGGTTTCTGCCGGCATGTATTTCATCTCGGCACGGTTTTGCAGCTCGGAAGCAGGGGTTGCCGAGACACGGTGCTCTATCAAAACCTGTGTCGGCACGTTCCAGGTTCCAGACGCCGCAGTAGCCGCCGCTATCTCGCTTATCTGTTGTGGATCCAGCTCCGCCGCCAGCATGATGTCGAAGAATCCGCCGTAGCCACCCGATTCATAGCTGTGAGCAGGCAAAAGCGATACCAGGTAGCCATCCAGATGGTCGATCGTTGCGATGTTCAATTCCAAGGCCGCCCTCACTCCGACCGCAACAGGCACATGCCCGGCGAACGGAATACCGAGCTCGTTGGCCGTTTCCGCAAGCGCCGTGAATTCGGCCGCGCTGAGACCGGGGTGCACCTTGATGAAGTCGTAGCCGGCGGCGGCCTGCTCACGAACCTGGCGTCTGGCGTCGGGCGCACCCTGCACAGTTCGGCCATTCAGAGATGGCCCAGACGTGATGAGCCGTGGACCGAAGAGCTCACCGTCGAGAAGCCGCTGCCGTAACGCAAGATGCGATGGTTTGCCGAGCATTCCGCGAATAGTCGTTATGCCATTAGCCACGAATAAGCTGAAATCGCGATCCAGGTTGCGTGAATCTGCCGCGGGGACATGTGCATGCATCTCGGCAAGACCGGGCATCAGGTACCGATCGGTGCCGTCAACCGCTCTTGCCCCTTTGGGGATTCGAATCTCGTCGACGCTGCCGATTGCGCTGATGATGCCGTCTTCGACAAGAACCGTCTGCGCGGCGATCACGGTATTCGACGACATCGGGACAACATTGACGTTGACGAATGCCGTCATTTCCGCCAACGATGCCTCTGCGCCAAGCAACGCAACGATAACAAGTGCCCATCGATGTTTGATGATCCTCATGATGCTCTCTAGTTACCTCCCGATCTGACTTGCTCGAGTTTCGCTTTGCTTATGTTGCCACCACAGATGATGACCGCAACATTCTGACCGCCAATCGAATCCTGAAGTTCCAGCATGGCGGCAACAGCAACACCTGCAGCACCCTCTATCGTGTCCTCCTCGCTGTCCATATAGCGTCGCATGGCCGATCCAATCTGGTTTTCGTCGACAAGCACAAACTCGTCAACGACCGCTTGCGCGAGCGGAAACGTAATTGCCCCGATTTCGATCCCGCCCGCCGTGCCATCCGACAGCGTTGCTTCACTCTGCATCTCGATAATGTGGCCGGCTTCGATCGACCGAGCCATGACAGGTGAGGCCACGGGCTGACAGCCGATAATACGGATGTCCGGGTTGTGCTCCTTCAGGACGCTGCCTACCCCCGCGATCAATCCACCGCCCCCGACAGCGACGAATGCGACCTCAACATCCGGTAACTGCTCGATGATTTCAACTCCGCAGGTACCCTGGCCGGCGATTACCTCACTATCATTGTAAGGCGACAGATACGAAAGGCCGTTCCGATCGGCGAATTGGCGAGCATGTTGCTCGGTATCGAGGCCGTCCGTACCGAAAAGGCGAACTTCCCCGCCGTAGCTCCTGATCGCGTCCACTTTCGCCGTCGAAGTCTGTTCCGGTACGAAAACGACGCAGCTCACACCAAGCTTTTGCGCGGCGCAGGCAACGGCAGCACCGTGATTGCCGCTGGACGCCGCGACACATCCTTTCGCGCGCTGTTCGTCGACGAGTGTCAGGAGGCGATTGGTCGCGCCGCGAAGCTTGAACGATCCAGTCGTCTGTCGGTTTTCCAGCTTGAAGTAAACGTTAGCGCCAAGCGCCGTGCTGAATTCGGTCGAGCGCCGCAGCGGGGTCTCGACAACGAAGTCACGAATGCGCTGCGCTGCTTCTCGCGCCTCGCGCGCGGTTCGTTTTATGTCCGGAATCCGATTAGACCCGGTCGACATTAAAGGTGTCGCAAGCATCCGGATCGCCGCTCTGCAGGCCGGTACGGAACCAACGCTGTCGCTGTTCCGCACTGCCGTGTGTGAATGATTCGGGCACTACCGTGCCGCGACTTTGCCGCTGCAGCGTGTCGTCACCGATTGCACTTGCGGCATTTAGTGCTTCATCGACGTCGCCAGCTTCGAGGATGTTGCGCGCTTTGTCGGCGCGGTTCGCCCAGACACCGGCGAGACAATCGGCCTGCAGCTCCAGGCGCACCGACAGTGCATTGCCTTCGGCCTGGCTCAGGCGCTGCTTCATGGAATGGACCTGGCCAGAGATGCCCAGCAGGTTCTGCACATGATGTCCTATTTCGTGAGCGATGACATACGCTTGTGCAAAATCACCCGGCGCTCTGTAACGCGTTCGCATCTGCTCGTAGAAATTTAGATCGATATACGCTTTCTGGTCGGCAGGGCAATAAAACGGCCCCATTGCGGCTTGCCCGAGACCGCAGGCCGACCGCGTCGCACCGCTGAACATGACGAGCGTCGGTTCCTGGTAGCGCCTGCCCTGACTCGCGAATATCTCCGTCCAGACGTCCTCGGTATCGGCGATCACCACTGACACCATGTCCGCGAGAGGATCGTTCTTCAGGTCCTCAGCGGACGGCCGCGTGCCGCTCGTCGATGCGGACTGGCCCGTCTGCACGGTCTGCAGGAGCGGCGTCGGATCAACGCCAAAGTACATTGCGACTAGTATCAAAACAATCGTACCGATGCCGCCGCCAAGTAATTTTGGCGCTGTGCCGACACCACGTCGGTCTTCAATATTCGAACTTCGTCTTCCCCTACGCCACCGCATCGGCTACTCCAACTGGTACAAGACAGACATTGTCAGATAATTGTGAGCAAATTGACAAATCTTTGGCTTGTCTCACATCTGGCCTTCGATCGGCAGAAAGCTCATGAGCTTGGTCTTGAAACGCAGCCACCAGGTCGTTCGTGGTTCGGTTGTGATGACCTCGTCACCGCCATCCGCACGGAGCAGCCACTGCAAACGACCCTTCTCGGATAGCTGAAGCTCGTACGCAATTCGCGGCAACGACTCGAGGATCCCGGCGGCCATCGAGCCGGCCAGTTCATCTGAGTCGACCATCATCCCCATTTCAGTGTTCAGGTACAGAGATCTTGGATCGAGGTTGAATGAACCCACGAACATCCGTGTTCGATCGATGGTTGCGACTTTCGAATGCAGGGTCAGCTTTGTTGTTGAGTCTGATGACGAAACGTGCGGCCGCAGCTCATACAGTTCGACGCCTTGCTTGAGTAAAGGCTTCCGGTAGCGTGCATACACTGCATGAACGCTGGAGTGGTTTGTCGACGCCAGCGAGTTGCTGATGATAACAACGCGCACGCCCTTCCTGACCATAGCACCAAAGAATTCAACTCCCTCCTTTTGTGGCACGAAATACGGAGAAATGATGATGAGCTCGGACTCTGCCACAGCCACGGTTTGCTGCAGGAAAATGGTCGTGATGCTGGTCGACCGCGGCAATAACTTACGGATTTTGTCGGGGTAATCCTGGATCACGGCCGCCTTCGCAGACACCAGCGCCAGCGTTCCATCCGCGAGTTGCTGCGCCAGCCTGTCGTCGACGCTCTTCAGGAACTCACCATCACGATATTCCTCCAGGTATTTGCGCCCCTGTTGCGTGGAGTCCTCGAGGGAGCTGTGCGGCACCATGGTGTTGAACGCATTGATCGGTATCGCCTCCTGCGAATTCCAGTACGCGTCGAAGCCATCCGACACGTCATCGACAACGGCACCAATTGCGAGCAGATCCTCATCAATGAACTCCTGCTGGCCGCCGGACTGGAAATACTCATCCGCAAGGTTTCTTCCGCCAACAATCGTGACATGGTTATCGACCGTGAACGACTTGTTGTGCATGCGTCGATTCAGGATATTGAAGTTGGCGATGAAACTGATCAATCGCGATCGGCGCCGCGGGAACGGATTGAAAACCCGAACCTCGATGTTGTCGTGAACGTCCAGTGACAGCAATCCGGCGTCGATTTCGTGGGTGAGTGCGTCGTCCATCAAAAGGCGGACACGAACGCCGCGATCAGCCGCTGCAGCCAGGCGAAGTGCAACCAGGTTGCCGCTGATGTCATCACGAATCAGGTAGCTTTGTATATCGATCGTGCGCTCCGCGCGATCGATAAGACCCAGCCGCACACCCAATGCATCCTGTCCCGATTCCAGGGCAACTTGAAGAATTTGTGGTATTTCGCCGGCAACCGGGTACCGACGAGTGTCGTTAGCATTCCCATTCGAATTCGAATTTAACAGAATATTTTTCAGTAGCGCCGATTCATTGCACAGACTATCTGACTGTGCAACGATAAGCTTTCGTTTGACAAAGGCACAGCTGTCGAAAGACGGCGTCGCAAAGCTTCCGGTCTAAGGGTCTCTCCTATGACAGCGGGGCTGCCAATACGATATCTCATCGCGATCGCGATGAGCGCATTGGGTGTCTTTGGCAACTTTGTAAGTACTGCTGGAGACATGATATGCAAGCAAGCGGGTTTCGCGACACAGGCAGGTTCATGCTTCGCCCTGCGCGGCCGGGCGTCTATACACCGACCAACCTGGCGAAACTGATGCGCTGTCTCGATCCACAGGGCAACATCGCCCTGCCCATTCGAACCCGCGGTGCCGGAAGCGCATCGACCGACTGCAACCAGAGCCCCGCCGGCACGGTAATTCGAACGACGGGGCTCGACAGGATTGTCAGGATTGACGCCTACAACCATACGGTCACCGCGGAGGCCGGCGTCAGGCTCGGGACGCTTGTATCGGCGCTGGCCAAACAGGGCCTTGAACTCATCGGCAATCATGACAGCATGGAAAGGACACTGGGCGGTGCCCTGGCATCGCCCTGCATGGGCCCGGGAATCGGAGACCGGGCGAGCTACCTGTCAAGCCAGTTGATCAACGTCAAGGTCATCACGGCAGCCGGCAAGGTCATGAACGTGTCGGAGCAAAAGCAGCACTTGTTGAATGCTTTTCGGTTGAGCTACGGCTTATTGGGAGTAATCTACGAGGCGACGCTGCGCGTCGCCCAGGATGTTGGCCTGAAATTTTACCTGCTTCCGCACCGGAATCGTGTGTACATTGATGTGCGTCGATACGAAACGGATCCCGGAAGCGCTTACGAGACTCCATGGCGAATCAAGGACTGGGGCGAGAGCACGGTATTGCCACATGTGTTCAAATCGCTGAATCGCGTCATACCCATCCCCTCCGTGCGCTACAAACTCATCGACGGCATCAGCGCTGCAACTCATGGCCTCGTGAATAGCAAGTTCGTCAACAACGGCAACAACTTTGCAACAACCAGCCGGCGGCGGCGCACGAAGCCGCGCAACCTTCTGTATTCGACCTGGTGTTTTCCGGCGACCGATTTTTCCGTTGTTGCCAAGGCCTATGTCGATTTCTGCCAGCAAACGCAGCAAAGCAATGGCTATCGTTGCGACATGCCCGCCGTCGGTTTTCGTGTGAGCAAGGATCCGTCGGCCCTGCTTTCGCCATCCTTCGACGAACCTGTATTCGCCTTGCAGACGACATCAACACAACAGCACGGATGGGACGATTTCGTCATCGACCTCGCACAGTTTGCCGAGAATTGGGGCGGCACACCGCTATTCAGCCAGTCCCGCGCCTTTCGCGCCGAGCACGCGGCGCAAAGTTATACAACGCGGCTCGACTTCTTTCGAAAGATAAGGCGCCAGCTGGATCCCGATAATCGGCTGCTTAATCCATTCCTTGCCCAGAGTTTTGGCTGACTGACGCACATTGATTCAGACCGCCCGGCAATTTTCTTGCTTTGCGTCAATCCAAATCCGGTTTTCGGGCATCTAATAAACAGGTAACGCCAGTGATCATCTTGGCCGTGCGTGTAACTTACTGATTTTTAAGAGTAGTCAGTATTGAGCAAGTCCTCGGACCGCATTTGCTTTAAACTGAACTGGTGTTATACTTAACTATAACACTAACCTACTTGGCGCTGGAAAAATGAACATCTCGACACCCGTCATCCCGGCACTCGCGATTGCAGCTATGGCAACCCTCGCCGCGTGTGGTGTGGGCGAGGCCGGCGTTGCCGATCGGGATATCCTGCAAGCAACAACACCCGTACCCGTTGAGATTGCACAACCGTATCGGCAGGACATTCATGCGAGCTATGAGGCGACAGCGACACTTGCGTCGGATGCTGATGCTCCGGTTATCGCCCGCGTCGCCGGCGAGCTCGTCGAGCTGCTGGTTGAAGAAGGCGACACCGTAACAGCGGGCCAGGTTCTGGCGCGCCTCGACGGCGAGCGCCTGCGCCTCGAGATGCTTGCCGCCAAAGCCAATCTCGCCAGCGCCAGCAGGGAATTCGAGCGAAACGTCGATCTTCATGAACGCGGACTGATCAGCGCGTCGATGTTTGAAGGCCTGAAATACGATCTTGCAGCACTGGAGGCAAGCTACGAGCTTTCGGCTTTGAATTACGGCTACTCGAATATCCGAGCCACTATCGCCGGTGTCGTGACCGCGCGGGAAATCAAACCCGGGCAGAACA
Source organism: uncultured Woeseiaceae bacterium (assembly GCA_947258485.1). GTDB lineage: Bacteria > Pseudomonadota > Gammaproteobacteria > Steroidobacterales > Woeseiaceae > UBA1847. Next base: position 4,269 of record CAMYIS010000157.1, on the reverse strand, counting down.
TCAGCGTTGGTGATGTCGCGTTCCGAATAACGGACACAGCGGAGCTGGTCGCCTACCTGCAGATTCCACAGTCACAGCTGCCAAAGTTCCAGGCGGGCCACACAGCCAGCCTGCAGGTTGCATCGATGCCGGATACAAGGTTTCCGGCATCGATTGTTCGCATAAGCCCGACGATAGATTCGCGCAGCGGCACATTCCGGGCTACGGCCGTAATTGACAACAAAGACGGCAATATTGCGCCGGGCATGTTTGGCCGCTTTACGATCGCGTATGAAATGCACCCCGATGCTCTGGTGGTTCCGGCTGCCGCGTTGCTCGATGAAGACGATCAGACAGCCGTATACGTTGTCAACAATGGACAGGTCACGAAACGCGTTGTGGAAACCGGCATCCGGGAGGGCCATATGATCGAAATCCTCGACGGCCTGGGTGACAATGAAAATATCGTAGTCGTCGGGCACACCGGGCTGCGTGAAGGCAGCAAGGTCCTCGCGAGCAATACGATTCGGAACAGCTCCAGCGGCTGAATGGTCGCCGGTCGCGCGAAGACCTGGCGGGATGATGTTTGGTCTCGAGATGCGGTTCCATAGGGGAAGAACATTCCCGTAGAGACCAGCCTTCCCGTTCGAGGTGATGTCGTCGCCGTCTATTCCGGCACGGCGCCAATAGAAGCTTTCGCCGAAGCCGACGTAATCGCGAAAGTCGCCGGTGAAGTCCGCCAGGTGCTGGTCGAAGAAGGCGATGACGTCAAAGAGGGTCAAATACTCGCCCGGCTTGATGGTGATCGCCTGCGTCTCGAACTCAACGAGTCTCAAGCCAGGCTTCGCAAGCTGCAGCGCGATTTCGAACGCAATCGCAATCTGAAAGAAAAAGGCCTGATAAGTGAAGGCGACTTCGAGAAAATTCAGTATGAGCTGGAGGCATTAGAGGCCTCCTACAACCTGGCCAGCCTGGAGCTCGATTACACCCAAATCCGGGCGCCGATCAGTGGCGTTGTCTCCGAGCGATTCATCAAGCTCGGTAATACGATCACCGTGGGTGAACCCGTATTCCGTGTAACCAGCATCGAACCGCTCGTTGCTTATCTGTATGTTCCGGAACGCGAGTATCGGAAGATTTCTCCGGGGCAGCCGGTGAGAATTGATATCGACGCACTCGGTGGTGCGCAAGTGTCCACAGCCGTAACACGCGTCAGCCCGAGCATCGACGCCGAAACCGGAACATTCAAAGTCACGATTGAATTACTTGATCACGAGCGACGTATCAAGCCTGGCATGTTCGCCCGCATCAGCATCGTTTATGACATACATGAAAACGTGCTGCAGGTTCCACGTAGCGCCATCGTGGATGAAATGAGCACGACCAGTGTTTTCGTCGTGGAAGACAATGTTGCCATCCGCCGGCCGGTGCAGACGGGATTTGCGGCAAACGGCCTTATTGAAATCACCAGCGGCCTCAATGACAAGGACCACGTCATCACGGTGGGACAGGTGGGCCTTAAGCCGGACGCCAAAGTTACGGTTATAAATGCGCTACCCGAATCGCCGGCCGACAGCACGGAAGAGAGCGAAAGCGCCTCCGAAGGTCAAGACTGATGCGGCGCCTGATTGAGTTGGCAACCGAGCGGCGCGTTACGATCGTCATGCTAATGGTCGCGATCGTCCTGTTCGGCATGGTGTCGCTGTCACGGCTGAAACTGAACCTGCTGCCGGATATCTCCTACCCCACGGTGACGGTGCGAACCGAGCTTACCGGGGCGGCGCCCGTCGAAGTCGAGAATCTCATCACCAAACCTATCGAGGAAGCGGTCGGCGTAGTTCGTAACGTTCGCCTGGTGCGCTCCGTTTCTCGCTCCGGACAGTCTGATGTGACGGTCGAATTCCTATGGGGCACCGATATGGATATCGCGGGCGTCGACGTGCGGGAAAAAATCGATGTTCTGTCCCTGCCGTTGGAGGCCGACCGCCCGCTGCTGCTGCGCTTTGATCCCTCATCCGAACCGATCATGCGCCTGGGCCTGTTGTTCAAGGAAGACGCCAGTGTTCAGGGCGACTCGCCTGAGGTACGCCTCAAGTCGCTGCGCAGGCTCGCTGAAGACCGCATCAAGACAGATCTTGAAGCACAGCAGGGTACCGCCGCCGTCAAAGTCAGCGGGGGCCTGGAGGACGAGGTCCAGATTCGGGTCGACCAGCAAAAGCTGTCGCAGCTCGGCATCAGCATTGACCAGATTGCCGCGCGAATCCGCGCGGAAAACGTGAACTTGTCGGGCGGCCGACTCGAGGAAGGCGATCAGCGTTTCCTTGTCCGCACTCTCAATGAGTTTCAAAGCATCGAGGAGTTTCGTGGCGCCATCGTGGCAAACGTTGCCGGCCGGGCCGTCTATCTTGGTGATGTTGCAACTGTGGAACGCAGCTACAAAGAACGAGAGGCCATAACACGCGTCAAGGGCCGTGAGTCCGTCGAACTCGCTGTCTATAAAGAAGGCGACGAAAACACGGTGCAAGTGGCCAAACGCATCGACCAGCGCGTCGAGCGAATCCGGGAATCACTGCCCGAGGACATCGAGTTAGTCGAAATCTATGACCAGTCCACGTTTATCTCGTCGGCCGTCAACGACGTCAGAACCGCCGCGATCCTGGGCGGCTTGATCGCGATATTCGTGCTTTATGGGTTTTTGCGCGACGCAAGAGCCACAGCGATTGTCGGCATCGCCATTCCGGTTTCAGTTATCGGCACATTCCTGCTGATGTACACGAACGACATTTCCCTCAACATCATGTCTCTCGGCGGCATCGCCCTGGCCGTTGGTATGCTGGTCGATAATTCGATCGTGGTACTCGAGAATATTGTCAGAAAGAAAGAACAGGGACAAAGTGTTGTCGAAGCTGCGCAGAATGGCACGGCAGAAGTCGCGGGTGCCGTGACTGCGTCAACCTTGACGACCATCGCAGTATTTTTTCCGATGGTGTTCATCAGCGGCATTGCCGGGCAATTGTTCCGCGATCAGGCATTGACTGTGACCTTCGCACTCGTATTCTCGCTGATGGTCGCACTTACACTCATTCCGATGCTTGCGTCATTGGGTGCCCGCAGCCGCTACGATGAAGGCGACGACGGCAGGCCGGCAGGCCGGTTCACGCGGTCGGTCGCTTCGGTCGTGCGAGGGTCTGGGATCGTATTTTTCGGCATTCGAAAAGTTTTCTGGGTCTTGCTGTGGGTGCCAACATGGATCATGCAGCACCTGTATGCCGCGGCAGCCGCCGGTTACCCGGCGCTGCTGCGTTGGTCACTATCGCACCGCTTGCTCGTCGTAGCCGCGGCCACCATTATATTCGTAGCGACGATGTCGTTAGTCCCAAGGCTCGGGACCGAACTTATTCCGCAATTCTCGCAGGGCGAGTTTAGCGTTGACCTGCGCCTCTCGCTGCCGGAATCGACGCCGTTGCGCTCGACTATTCGGTTGCCGGCACGGGTAACCGCCTGGATGCGAATCCGGTCGATGCAGGCGATAACACGGGATCCTTGAGCATTACGCTAAAACCGGGGTCGGGACGGCAAGCCGAAGATCGGACGATGGCGGCGATGCGCGCAGAGCTCGCTCGGCTGCCTGGCGTGCAGTACAAATTCAGTCGTCCTGCATTGCTGTCATTCGCCAGCCCGCTGCAAATAGAAGTTTCCGGCTACGACTTCGACGGGCTCGCACGCGCCAGTCAGGCGCTCGTCGAAAGGATGTCCGCCTCGAATCGCTTTTCCGATATAAAAACGACGGTGGAGCGAGGCAATCCGGAAATCCAGATCGTCTTCGACCAGGAACGCGCCGCCAAGCTCGGACTGGCTGTGCGCGACGTCGCAAACCTGGTCGTTGCGAACGTCCGCGGAGAGCTGGCAACACGGTACACCTGGCGCGATAAAAAGATTGACGTGCTGGTTCGAAGTGTGGACACGCGTCAATCGAGTATCGAAGAAATCCGCCGCCTGATCGTCAACCCTTCCTCCGACAGGCCCGTGACGCTGGATGCCGTTGCGACAGTTTCAGTGTCGCAGGGTCCCGCGGAGATCCGTCGTGTTGCACAGCAGCGCGTGGCTATTATCACGGCAAATCTCGCCTTCGGAGATCTTGGTGCCGCCACGCTTGAAGCCGGCGATATTGTCAGCCGCCTTGCCCTGCCGCCCGGAATTACGGCGCTGGTATCCGGGCAGAGCGAAGAGATGCAGGAGTCATTCGAGTCCATGCGGTTTGCCCTGGTGCTTGCCATATTCCTCGTTTAC
>CAMYIS010000156.1 GCA_947258485.1 uncultured Woeseiaceae bacterium | reverse complement strand
GGCGGAGGCGGCGTGGCCGTGGTCGAGCGCCCGGATGAAGCACACCAGAAAGAACTCGGTGAGCCTGCCTTCTCGCCCGATGGCCGGTACCTTTATTACTCGCTCGATCAAACGCCGGGCAGTTCTTTTGTTTACGCACAGGACTCGAACGGCGAAGTATTTGCGATTCGCCGACACGATCTGGAAACGGGCGAGAACATTGTTTTCGTTACGGGTGCAGGTGGTGCGCTGCGGCCCGCACCGTCGCCGGACGGCAAGCACCTTGCATTCGTTCGCCGCATACGCGGGAACAGCGCGCTGTTTCTGAAAGACCTCGTGAGTGGTGCTGAATACCCGGTCTACACGGGTCTTGACGAGGATCTGCAGGAAGTCTGGGCCGTGCACGGTGCGTATCCGAATATGGACTGGACGCCCGACTCACGAAGCGTCGTATTCTGGGCCGGCGGCGGCATCAAGCGTGTGGATATCGGCAGCAAAAACGTGACCGACATTCCGTTTCACGTCAACGATACGCGCGCTGTTTACGATGCGCCGCGGCCAGATATCGATGTCGCACCGGCACAGTTTGACACCACCATGGTTCGCAACGCCGAGCTTTCGCCCGATGGTTCGAAGGTTGTGTTCGAAAGCACGGGGCGACTTTATATAAAAAGCCTTCCCGACGGTAAGCCGAAACGACTGACTTCGGACGCGACCGATCACTTCGAATACGATCCAAGCTGGTCGCGCGACGGAAGAAACATCGCGTTCATAAGCTGGGACGACAAAGAGCTGGCGAACGTACACCGCGTTCGTGCATCCGGCGGTAAAAGCACAAGGCTGACGCGTCAGCCCGGGCACTATCACGGCCCGCGATTCTCGCCCGACGGCAATTCGGTTGTTTTCGATGCCGACGACGGCGGCTACCTGACTTCACCGGACTGGTCGATGGACACCGGTGTATTTGTTGTCGCAGCGAACGGCGGCGATGCAAGAAAGATTACGTCGGATGGCAGTAACCCGCATTTTGGCGCTCGTAATGATCGAGTCTACGTCACTCGCCGTGGTGAGAAAGGCCGGTCGCTGGTCAGCATTGATCTCGAAGGCGACAAGGAACGGACACACGCAAGCGGCGAACACGTCCTCCAGTATGAAGTGTCCCAGGACGACCGATACGTTGCATTCCGGCAGAACTACCACGTGTACGCGCTGCCGCTGCCGCCGGGCGGCAAACCGCTGGAAATCTCTACGAAGGTTGCCAGCGTAAGCATGACCAAAGCCAGCGGTAACGGCGGCAACTATCCGCACTGGACCAACGGCGGCGCAACGCTGGCCTGGAGTCTCGGGGCAATGCTGTTCGACGCAGACGTTGATGAGCTGTTCGTACTGACGGCCGAGGATGAAGAGGATGCCGGCTATAAAGCGCCGACGGACGGTATTTCGATGTCCATGCGTCTTGATGCCGATGTTCCGTCGACCGTAGTGGCGCTGACCGGTGCTCGCCTCGTGACAATGGCCGATGACGATGGCGGTGTCATCGAAAACGGCGTCATCGTGATTGACGGCAACCGCATCAGCGCGGTCGGCTCCTTGGCGGATGTTGAAATTCCGGCAGGCGCCAAGCGAGTCGAGGTGGATGGCAAAACCATCATTCCCGGCCTCATTGATGCACATGCCCATGGACCCGCAGGCGTCGGCATCATTCCGGAGCAGAACTGGGCGACCTATGCCACGCTGGCCCTCGGGGTCACTACCATTCATGACCCATCCAACGACGCGACGGAAATCTTCGCGGCCGCCGAGATGCAGCGCACGGGCCAGATTCTTGCGCCACGCATTTTCTCGACTGGCGACATCGTTTACGGCGCACGTTCCACGTACTTCGCGGAAATCAACTCGCTCGATGACGCGCGTGAACATGTTCGCCGGCTGAAAGCGCAGGGCGCGATGAGCATCAAGAATTACAATCAGCCGCGACGCGAACAGCGTCAGCAGGTGACGACGGCCGCGAGAGAAGAGGGCATGCTCGTCGTCTCGGAAGGCGGCTCGCTGTTCCACATGGACCTGTCGATGGTGGCGGACGGCAACAGCGCCATCGAGCACAACCTGCCGCAGTCCATGCTGTATGACGACGTGCTGCAATTCTGGGGTCAGACAAACGTTGCTTATACACCGACGCTCGTTGTCACCTACGGTGGCCTCAGTGCCGAGACCTATTGGTACCAGGAAACAGAGGTCTGGAAGCACCCGATACTTTCGAACTTCGTCCCTCCTCACATTCTGCAACCGCGCTCTGTACGCCGGCTCATAGCGCCGGATAACGAGTACCATCATACGACCATCGCAGCGACGTCAAAATTACTCGCCGACCAGGGCGTCATGGTCAGCATCGGTGCACACGGCCAGCGCGAGGGGCTGGGCAGCCACTGGGAGATCTGGAGCTTCGCCCAGGGCGGCATGTCATCGATCGAAGCATTAAGAACGGCGACGACCGCGCCGGCCAAAGCGCTCGGTTTCGCGAACGACCTGGGCTCGCTCGAGGTTGGCAAGCTGGCCGACCTCGTGGTTATTGACGCCAACGTCGTGGAAGACATCTACCAGACCGACAAAGTGGACATGGTTATGCTTAACGGCAGGCTCTACGA
>CAMYIS010000155.1 GCA_947258485.1 uncultured Woeseiaceae bacterium | reverse complement strand
GAAGAAGTCGCCGCCCGACAAATCGCATTCCGCGAAGTCTACATCGTGCGCCTTGCAGCGAGTCATGCTCAGTCCGGGCAACTTCAAGGAATTAAAGACTGAAAAGCTTAGATCGCATGCGTCGAAATACAAAGGCGATGACAGTGCGACGCTGCTCCAGTTCAGTGAAGTCCAGTTGATCCCTGTGACTTTGCAATTCTTGAACTCGGTCTCTATAAATCGCGAATCGTCAAGTTTGATGACGTTCAGGTTCGAGTCCTTGAACTGGCAATCTCTGAATTTGCAGCGAATGAACTCGGATTCAGAAAAATCGCAAGCGATGAACTTGCAGCTCTCGAACGTACTCGACTGAACACGTCGCTGCTGGTATTCCAACTCATCAAAGACCTGCTCTTCGTAAGAAGCCGTATCTCTGATCTTCATTCCCATTCGATCGTAGCCGGCGGCTTGCCGGAAATATCATAAGTAACGCGGGAAATACCATCGACTTCGTTGATTATCCTTAGCGAGACGTGCTCCAGGAATTCGTACGGCAGACGTGCCCAGCGCGCCGTCATGAAGTCGATGGTCTCGACCGCACGCAGCGCGATAACGTAATCATAGCGACGGCCGTCGCCCATAACCCCTACCGAGCGCACGGGCAGGAAGACGGCGAACGCCTGGCTGGTTTTGTCATAGAGATCGTGCTTGTAGAGCTCCTCGATAAAAATATCGTCTGCGTACTGCAGTTTCTCCACGTAATGGCGTTTCACTTCGCCGAGTACCCTGACGCCGAGGCCAGGGCCCGGGAAGGGATGGCGGAACACCATTTCGCGAGGCAAACCAAGCTCCATGCCAATTTCGCGAACTTCGTCTTTGAACAGTTCACGCAAGGGTTCGATCAGCTTCATGCGCATATAGTCGGGCAGTCCGCCGACATTATGATGTGACTTGATGACGTGTGCTTTGCCCGTCTTGGCTCCAGCCGATTCGATGACGTCGGGATAGATCGTCCCCTGCGCAAGCCAATGCACGTCCTCGAGCTTGGCAGCCTCTTCCTCGAACACCTCGATGAACTGCCCGCCGATGATCTTGCGTTTTTCCTCCGGATCAGAAACACCGTCGAGTGCCCTGAAGAAACGTTCGGCCGCGTGAACGCGAATGACGTTGACGCCGAGGTGTTCTGCAAACAAGTCCATCACCTTGTCGCCTTCGTGGTGACGAAGCAGGCCGTGGTCAACGAACACGCAGGTCAATTGATCGCCGATCGCTTCGTGCAACAGCGCCGCAACAACGGATGAATCGACACCGCCCGAAAGTCCCAGCAGGACCTTGCCCTCGCCCACCTGTTCGCGCACCGTGTCGATCGCATCCTTGACGATGTTGCCGGGCGTCCAGTCTCCCGCACACTCGCAGATATCGCGCACAAAACGGTGGATGATCTCCTTGCCCTGCAATGTGTGCGTGACTTCCGGGTGGAATTGCACGCCATAGAAGTGCCGGGTGGCGTCTTCCATGGCGGCCAGTGGCGAATTGCGGCTGCTGGCCGTTGCCACAAACCCGGGCGGCAGCGACTCGACGCGATCGCCGTGACTCATCCAGACTTTCAGCAATGGCTCGCCGTCCGAGTCGCTGAGCCCGCCAAACAAGCCGGAGTCACCGGGCGAAATCTCGGCGTAACCGAACTCGCGGTGGATGGACGCCTCGACCGTCCCGCCAAGCTCGGCGGCCATGGTCTGCATGCCGTAGCAAATACCCAGCACCGGAACGCCCAGTTCAAATATCGAATGCGACACCCTGGGAGGATCATCGAGATTGACCGACTCCGGCCCGCCCGAAAGCACAACGCCACGCGGGCCAAATGCCTGGATGTCCGCTTCGGACATATCCCAGGGGTGAATCTCGCAATAAACGCCGCACTCGCGTACGCGTCGAGCGATCAACTGCGTGTACTGGCTGCCGAAATCGAGAATCAGCAGCTTGTCGGCGTGAATGTCGGGATGCATACGCTTAATTTTTGACGCGATAATTTGGCGCTTCTTTGGTAATCGTCACGTCGTGCACGTGACTTTCGGCCATGCCGGCGCCGGTGATGCGTACGAACTTTGGTCTGGTCCGCATCTCGTCGATACTCGCGCAACCCGTGTAGCCCATCGCAGCACGCACACCGCCAATGAGCTGATGCACGATCGCAACCATGCCACCTTTATAGGCCACTCGACCTTCGATGCCTTCGGGCACGAGCTTCTCGAGTTCCTCTGTTGCGTCCTGGAAGTAGCGATCTTTCGATCCGTGCGACTGACCCATTGCGCCAAGCGAACCCATGCCGCGATAGGACTTGTAGGAACGGCCCTGGTAGAGCTCGACCTCACCCGGCGATTCCTCGGTGCCCGCGAAGAGGCCGCCAATCATCACCGAATACGCGCCGGCCACCAGCGCTTTTGAAATATCACCCGAATAACGAATTCCGCCATCGGCGATCAGTGGCGTGCCGACGACGCGGGTCGTGCAGATCGATCCGGGACCAATGCCCACCTTGACGCCGTCGGCTCCCGCGTCGACCAGCGCTTCGGCCGCTTCGGCCGTAACAACATTGCCGCCAATGACCTGCACGTCGGGATGCGCCGTCTTGACGCGCCGGACGCGCTCGAGCACACCCTTGGAAAAACCGTGCGACGTATCGACAACCACGAGGTCGACGCCGGCATTGACCAACGCAGCCACGCGGTCATCCGTATCGTAACCCGTGCCCACTGCAGCACCGACACGCAATGCGCCGCTGCTGTCTTTACACGCAAGCGGAAAGTCTTTTGCTTTCTGGAAGTCTTTCGCCGTAATCATGCCCTTGAGCTCGAAGTCGTCGCCGACAACCAGTACTTTCTCGATCCGATACTGGTGCAACAGCGACAGGACTTCTTCCTCGTCCGCGCCCTCGCGAACCGTCACGAGTCGATCCTGCGGCGTCATGACGGTCGATACCGGCGCGTCCAGCTGCGTCTCGAAACGCAGGTCGCGATGCGTCACGATGCCGACGGTCTGGCGACCGTCAACAACCGGTACGCCGGAAATGCCCATGGCCCGCGTCAGCTCAATGACCTCGCGAATCGTCATGTCGCCCGTCACGGTGATCGGGTTGCGCACCATGCCCGACTCGAACTTCTTGACCATGAGGACCTGTCTAGCCTGCTCCTCGACGGACATGTTCTTGTGAACGACGCCCAGCCCGCCTTCCTGAGCCAGTGCAATCGCAAGCCGCGACTCGGTTACGGTGTCCATCGCCGCCGACAGCAGCGGAATACTCAGCCGGATTTCCCGGGTCAGTGCCGTGCTCAGGTCCACCTCGCGCGGCAGCACGTCGGAATAACCGGGCTGCAGGAGGACGTCATCAAAAGTCAGGGCTTCCTTGGCGATTCGCATGGAGGATTCTTCGATCGGTTGTGGTTAATCGACCAATTGTACGCGCGCGTGATTTGCGCGTAAACGATGAACTGGAACGATATACTTGCTAAATGCCCGCCGAAGCCGCCATCTCCGTCAGCCAGCTCAACCGGCGCGTCAAGACGCTGCTCGAGCAGGGCATCGCCCGCCTCTGGGTCGAGGGAGAAA
>CAMYIS010000154.1:1655-5642 GCA_947258485.1 uncultured Woeseiaceae bacterium | reverse complement strand
AATCCCGCGTGGAACAGGAGGTCCTCGGGTGGATAACCACAGACGCTGAGTTCGGGAAAAACAACGAGGTCCGCGCGCTGCTCGTCGCGGGCCCGGCTCGCGTATTCAATTATTTTGGCCGTGTTGCCGGCGACATCACCGACCGCGAGATCGAGCTGTGCCAGTGCGACTTTGACCGAGCTGTCCATTTAGTGCAGGGCTATGCTAGCCGGCAAGCACTTCCCGCATTTTGGATCCCAGTTCGGCAGGCGACCTGACCGTGGCCACACCGGCCGCGTCGAGTGCTTTGAACTTGTCCTCAGCCGTGCCCTTGCCGCCAGCGATGATCGCGCCGGCATGCCCCATGCGTTTGCCCGGGGGCGCGGTTACGCCCGCAATATAGGCTACGACCGGCTTGGTGACATTATCCTTTATGAACTCGGCAGCCGCTTCTTCGTCCGTGCCGCCGATTTCCCCGACCATGATCATGCCATCGGTATCCGGGTCAGCCTCGAACAGTTCGAGACAATCAATAAAGTCCATGCCGCGGATAGGGTCACCGCCGATGCCGATACAGGTTGTCTGACCGAGGTCGTTGGTCGTCGTCTGATACACGGCCTCATACGTCAGGGTCCCGGAACGAGACACGATACCGATACGTCCCGGTTTGTGGATGAACCCGGGCATGATGCCAATCTTGCATGCACCGGGCGTGATGATGCCCGGGCAGTTGGGACCGATGAGTCTGCAGTCATGGTCGCGCAGCGCCGACTTGACTTTGACCATGTCATTGACCGGAATGCCCTCGGTAATACAGACGACCAGTTCGATACCCGCGTCGGCCGCTTCGAGTATGGCGTCTGCGGCAAACGGCGGCGGCACGTAAATCATGCTGACGTTGGCGCCAGTCTCGTCCACGGCATTGCGAACCGTGTTGTAAACGGGAACGCCGAGGTGCTCCTGGCCGCCGCGACCGGGGGTCACGCCGGCAACCACTTTGGTACCGTACTCGATGCACTGTTCGGTGTGAAAAGACCCCTGGTTACCCGTGATGCCCTGGCAGACAATCTTGCTGTTTTTATTGACCAGAATGCTCATTAGAAATACTCGTCAGGCCGCCGCGGCAACCACTTTTTGTGCCGCCTCGGTAAGATCCTCGGCCGCAATGATGTCGAGCCCGCTGTTGTCGAGGAGCTCAAGTCCCTTGTTCACGTTCGTGCCCTCGAGGCGCACGACGACCGGCACGCTGACGCCAACGTCTTTCACGGCGCTGATGATACCTGCGGCAATATCGTCACAACGCACGATGCCGCCAAAGATGTTCACCAAAATTGCGGCCACCTTGTCATTCGATAGAACGAGTTCAGTGATACATAGTTGAGATCGTGTTCGGCCGCGTCGCGCTCGGCTTCATCTTCCTGCGAGGTATCTCGCAGCGCGGCGATCTCAGGCTGGCGAAACAGAGCACTGCCGTCGATATTGATTTTGCCATCAAGTGCCAGGATGTCGCCGGCCTTCGTCGTGATCAGTGGATTCACTTCGATGAGGCTGGCATCTGAATCGAGGTAAAGCTGGTACAACTTCTTGATCAGGTCACCAAACTGGCGCATCTGCTTCTTGTCAAGCTCCAGGCCGAATGCGAGTTGGCGCGCCTGATAGTCCTGCAAACCGGCATCGGGAGCAATTGCGACCGAAAAAATCTGCTCCGGGGTTTCCGCAGCGACCTTTTCGATATCCATGCCGCCAGCGGCGGAGGCGATAAACGATATTCGGCCGACTTCCCGGTCGACGAGCATGCTCAGGTACAGCTCGCGATCAATTTCAGACCCTTCTTCGACATAAACGACGTTGACCGGGAGACCTTCGGGCCCGGACTGGTGCGTGACCAGCTGAATACCAAGCATCGCGTCCGCGTATTCCCTAACCTCTTCCAGGGTCCGCGCCAGCTTGACGCCGCCGGCCTTGCCGCGCCCCCCTGCGTGCACCTGTGCCTTCACGACCCAAAGATCGCCGCCTATTTCTTCCGCCGCTTTAACGGCAGCACCTGCGGACTCGGCCGGTATGCCGCGCGGCACCGGAATGCCATAGTCAGCAAACAATTGCTTCGATTGGTATTCGTGGAGATTCATGGGCCTTCAGTCTTTATGCTGGCAAGAGAGTATTTCGCATCACTCGCGAAAAAGTCGGCGTATTTTGTAGGTTTGCGGGACCCTTGTCCATATTCAGTCTACAATCGGCGCAACTCAGTGACGCGATTCATGGATATCTCTTGACCCCGCTTCCAGGCAATAGCCAGTTTTCAACGGCATATCATCGATGAATGAGGCACAAACGGAGACCCTGCTGAGGCGTTCCTTCCGCGGTTCCCGGGACGCACTGGTGCAACGGGCCATCGATGAGCCGGAGCTGACCTGGCGTGTGCTGGTAACCCTCAATGCGTTTCGCCTGCTGATCTGCATCGTGCTGCTCGGACTGTTTTTCGCCGGTGACGATCCGCGGTTTTTCGGCGACAATTACCCGACGCTTTTCGCGGCAACGGCCTCCGGCTACCTGGTCTTCGCCGCACTTTCGGCTGTACTGCTGCGACAGCGCTGGGCCCCCAACGGCGTGGTCGCCACCACGCAAATGCTGGTAGACATCGTTGCGGTTGTCGTTCTAATGCACGCCAGTGGCGGCCTCTCCAGCGGCCTCGGCGGATTGCTCGTGGTCTTCGTTGGTGCCGGCAGCCTTGCTCTGCCGTTTCAATATCCTGCGATCATGGCCGCTATCGCCACGTTTGCGATCCTGGGCGAGCAGGCTTTTTTGAAATTGACGGATCTGGATACGGCGACGAATTTTCCGGCTGCCGGAATTCTGAGCGCCATCCTGTTCGCCATGGCGCTGGCCGCGCAGCCGCTGACGCGGCGTATCCGGGCCAGTGAGGCGCTGGCCCGAAAATTCGGCGTCGACCTCCAGAATGTCTCCGAGCTGAACCAATACATCGTCCAGCACCTGCGCGAGAGTATCGTGGTGATCGACGCAGACGATACGATACGTCTCATCAACAGTTCCGCGATGCAGCTACTCGCGGCCGGCGATCCCGAGCCGGGCAGCCCGCTGGCAACCGCATCGGACGCATTGGGAGACTATGTAAGGGCCTGGCGGGAAAACCCGTCCAAGTCGTCTCACGCGGACTTCACGCTGATCACCGAGGGAAACACCGTTCGCATCAGTGCCCACCTGGCACCTCTTGCCAAAGACGGGCAGCGCGCCGGACCCGTACTTATTTTCCTCGAAGATGTCAGCATCCTGAATGCGCGAGTGCAGCAATCCAAACTTGCGTCGCTGGGACGACTCAGTGCGAGTATCGCTCACGAGATCCGCAATCCCGTCGGCGCCATGAGTCACGCTGCGCAGCTTCTGCGAGAATCGCATGGCCTGACCGAAGACGACAAACGCCTGACCGAAATCATCCAGACGCATTCGGGCCGTGTCAGCCACATCATTGACAACGTCCTGCAGCTGTCACGCCGCGAATCCAGTCGACCGCTGCGGCTCACACTGAAATCGTGGCTCGACGACTTTGCACGCGAGTTCGTAAGGACGCATGAACTGCAGGAAGGCGAACTCACTATCACGGACGTCTCCGAGGATATCGAGGTACGCATGGACCCGAGCCACCTGCGACAGGTCCTGTGGAATCTCTGTGACAACGCGGTGAAGTATGCGAGCGAGACCGGCGGCATCATGGTTGAGATTCAGGCGGGACGAATGCCGAGCCGGGGCCGGCCGTTCCTCGACGTACTCGACAGCGGCCTTGGCGTCGACAAAGCAACGGCCGAGAAAATATTCGAGCCATTCTTCACGGCGCGCTCGGGCGGCACGGGCCTCGGTCTTTATATCTCCCGCGAACTCTGCGAATTGAACCGTGCGACCTTGCTTTACCTTGACCGGCCGGGTGGAGGCAGTATCTTTCGTATCGTATTCGCCGATCCGGACCGCTGGGAACGACAGGACCAACAATGAACC
>CAMYIS010000154.1:0-1635 GCA_947258485.1 uncultured Woeseiaceae bacterium | reverse complement strand
GACAGGACCAACAATGAACCAACCGCTTGCGCTGGTCATCGATGACGAGCCTGACATTTGCGAACTGCTGACGCTGACACTGGGTCGGATGGATATCCGCACAGAGTCGGCCGCGGATGTTAAGAGCGCAAAGACCCTCCTCGGCAAGCACAAGTTCGACCTTTGCCTGACCGATATGCGCCTGCCCGATGGCGACGGCCTCGAACTCGTCGAATGGATGCAAATCAACGCATCCGGGGTGCCCGTGGCGGTTATCACGGCCCACGGCAACGTCGAAACGGCCGTACAGGCACTCAAACTCGGCGCGTTCGATTTCATCTCCAAGCCGCTCGACCTCGGCAACCTCAGAAGCATCGTGGAAAAAGCGCTGCGCGTGAAGGTGCCCGCTCACGGGGATGGTTCGGGGTTACTTGGCGAGTCGCCGCAAATGCAAGAATTGCGCGCAATGATCGATAAGGTCTCACGCTCCCAGGCGCCTGTGCACATATCCGGTGAATCCGGCACCGGCAAGGAGCTTGTCGCCCGATTGATACACGAAAGCGGGCCGCGGGCCGAAGCCCCCTTTGTAGCCGTAAACTGTGGTGCGATCCCGGCCGAACTCATGGAGAGCGAGTTTTTCGGCCATCGCAAGGGCAGCTTTACGGGCGCTATCAATGACAAGGCTGGCCTGTTGCAGTGCAGCGAAAATGGCACCCTGTTCCTCGATGAAATTGCCGACCTGCCGCTGGCCATGCAGGTGAAATTGCTGCGTGTCATCCAGGAGAAAAAGGTACGACCTGTCGGCGCATCGCAGGAAGAGAGTGTCGATGTCCGCATTCTCTCGGCGACGCACAGAAATCTCGCGGAGATGGTGGCCGCGGACGAGTTCCGGGAGGACCTTTATTACCGCATCAACGTCATCGAACTTCACGTACCGGCATTGCGCGATCGGGGCGATGACGTGCTGTTATTGGCCGACTTCATTTTGCAGCGTCTCGACGCAGCCGCATCGCTCGATGAAAGCGCGCGCACCGCATTATTGAACTATGCGTTTCCGGGCAATGTCCGCGAACTCGAAAACATGCTCGAACGAGCCGTCACCTTGTGCAGCAGTGGCACGATCGCCGCATCCGACCTGCAGACTCGACAGGCTGCCGACACGAGCACCGCAAGAGTACCGCTGACTGGAAAACTGGGCGATCAGGTGGAGGACATTCAGCGCCAGGCAATTGTCGAGGCACTGGAAAAAACGCGTTACAACAAGACGGCGGCAGCCAAACTGCTGGGCTTATCGTTCAGGCAGTTGCGTTATCGAATCAAGAAACTGGGCATAGAGTGACAATTTGTGTCACTTATTGACACGCTCCGGTCGCATCCGGGACACGATTGTCACTTTTTACCGACGAATGCGCCGGAAACCGCCGTCAGGAATTCCCAACTTGGCGGTAAAAAATATTATAAAACAACAACTTACAAATATACGCAAGAAGTTGGCACAGAGCTTGCTTTATCTCTGGTACAGGCGATTGCGCCGTTTGATCGTTACAAAACTCTTAAATTCATGGAGAACAAGAGATGAAGAAGCAACAAGGTTTTACACTTATCGAACTTATGATCGTTGTCGCGATCATTGGTATTTTGGCGGCCATCGCTATC
>CAMYIS010000153.1 GCA_947258485.1 uncultured Woeseiaceae bacterium | reverse complement strand
TGAAGAACGTACTTCTCGATAGCGGGAGTCATCTGCATGAGAAATTTCCGTCATTTCTGTCTTAACAGAAATTACAGTCGAACCGCCGGGCAGTCAAATCACCCACCTCACCGAGCCGCGCGCCCCGCTTACGTAGCACGATTGGGCCGAGGCGGTGAGTGCCGGGGTGTCTCACAAAGCGAGTTTGCGAAGCAGCTGTCCGAGCGACTGAGATTCCCCGGCGATCGACGCCGCGGTCGGATGGTCGGCGCTTCGGTTAGCTAGGGACTGATCGCCGTAACCACGACCCGGCGGGGCGCAGGCCAGCCTTCGACAGTTTTGGACGGGTCATCGGGATCGAGCGCTTCGCGCAGCGACTCGAACGGCATCCATTCCGTGCTGCGCTGCTCGTCGGTGGTCGTAATGGACTGGTCGATGATCTCGATATCCCGATACCCGGTGCGCCGCATCCAGGTTGTCAGCTCGGCTATTGTCGGCAACAGCCAAACGTTTCGCATGCGCGCATAGCGGTCTTTTGGCGTGCAGGCGTAAGACTCCTCGCCCGGGACAAAAATGGTTTCCAGAACCAGCTGTCCACCGGGCCGCAACGTCGTCTTGAGACGCTTCAGATGGTCGATCGGTGAACGTTGGTGATACAACACGCCCATCGAAAACGTGGTGTCGAACCTGTTCCTGGCGCTAGGCGCTTCCTCGAGACGAAGAGGCAGTACGAACGTGAACGGGTCACGTTCGAACGTATTCACGGCGAGGAATTGCATGACATAGAGAAGTGTGGGGTCGATGCCTATGACGGCGCTGGCGCCGGCTTTGCGCATTTGGAGGGCGTAGTAGCCATTGCCGCAGCCAACGTCGAGCACCTTGCGATCTGTCAGCGGCAGAACGGCCTCCGCCAGGCGCTCCCACTTGCGATCGCTGCGCCATTCGGCATCGATTTCAATACCACCGATGTCAAACGGACCTTTACGCCAGGGCGACAGGCCGAGCAGCAGTTCGCGGAGCTTTTCTTGGTCCGGTGCCGCCCCAGGTAAAGCCATCACAATATCGCGCCAACGCTCGTAATCGCCGTGCCCCTTGGCCGACATTCGGGAATTCACGAGCGGCTGCAAGACGCCTGGCCAGTCCGGAAGGCCGATGTCCGTCAGGCAATCGGACAGTGCGTCGGTGTCGAGCATGTCGGTCATCGTCAGCGCAATGCAATGATGGAAACGAAATTGAAATAGCGAAGCCAGACAGCCGAGTGTGAAAAACCAGCTGTTTGCAGGCGAGCGCGATGCGCGGCAACCGTCTCTGGAACGAGTACATTTTCAAGCGCGGCCCTTTTCCGGCTGATCTCGAGTGCGCTGTAGTCATTTCGACGCTTGTGTTCATGGTGAAGGTCAACGAGCAGCTTTTCCATGTGCGGATTCTCATCGACGACCTTTTCCGACAACACCAATATCCCGCCTTTATTCATGCCCTCGCAAATCCGGCGCAACAACGCGTCGCGATCGGCGAGTTCCACAAATTGCAGCGTGTAGTTCAAAACGACCATCGAAGCATTGAAAAAGTCCACGTCCCGGATATCGCCCAGGACCAGGTCGACGTCGGTCATCGAGCCAGGCGGGTCCGTGTCGTCGGCAACGACCAGTTTGCAGCGTTCGATCATGGCCGGCGCCGCGTCGACTGCGACAATGCGACAGCTGGGCTCGCGGATGCCCTGCCGCATTGCGAGCGTCGCGGCGCCCAGCGAACAACCGAGGTCGTAGCAATTAGTGCCGGCACGGACGTAGCGGGCTGCCAGCGACCCGATTGCCTCGATGGATGCCGCATACCCGGGGATTGATCGGCGCAGCATGTCGGGAAACACCTGTGCGACTTTGTCGTCGAACCGAAATGGCTCGGAGCCCGAGTCGGCCTTGTAAATGGTGTCTTCAGACATGCGTCACCAATGCAACGTGTGGGCCCCTCTTGTGGGACAAATGCTCACCACATGAGACAATCAGACCTATGCTACGCGAACTTCACCAGGAACTCGGCATTCCCGAGGATTACGGCCGAGACGGGCAAAAACCCGTATTCGAGGAGGCCGCCGATCTTGTCGACGTCGGCCCCAACCTCGTCGGTCGAATGCAGCGGCTCACTCCCAGGACGGCCAGGAAATGGGCCGAAATGGTCGATGCGGCCGCCGCCGACAGCGTTACCTTGCTGATCGTCTCGGGCTTTCGTGGAATCGACTACCAGGCACGCCTGATCCGGAAAAAACTCAATGCAGGTCAGATGGTTAGCGAGATTTTGAGAGTTAACGCCGCGCCGGGATTCAGCGAGCATCACACGGGCCGGGCTGTCGATATCGCGACGCCGGGATCCCGGCCACTGACGGAGGAGTTCGAGGACTCCGACGCGTTTCGCTGGCTTGGCGAGAATGCCGCCCGATACGGTTTTTCGATGAGCTACCCGCGGGAAAATCCCTTCGGTTTTATCTACGAGCCGTGGCACTGGGCCCGGCAGGCCTGAATCATCGTCAAAGCCCCGCCGTTCAAGGGATACAGCGAAATACCGCGGGCCATCAGAAATATGAAGAATCAGTCGTTTAGCTGTTGACAGTAGAGCAGGGGAATTAGACAATGCCCGGCTTGCGTACGCGGAGGGGTACTCAAGCGGTCAACGAG
>CAMYIS010000152.1 GCA_947258485.1 uncultured Woeseiaceae bacterium | reverse complement strand
GCAGTGACGATGCGCGATGAAGATGGCTTCATGATGGAGAACGGCCATGACTCCATGGCGTTCGATACGCAGGTCGAACAAGGCGTTAACGTCCTCAATGTCATGCGCGATCTCAAAGCTGCAATCGAAGAACTGAAAGAAGGACCGCTTGCGAGGGCCGGGCTGCAGATCAGCCAGGTTTACGATGAGTCGACCTACATCGAAGACTCGATTGCAATGCTGCGCACCAACCTGTTACTCGGCATCGGCCTGGCGATCAGCATACTCTGGTGGTTCATGCGCCGTTTCCGCGCGACCTTCCTGGTCGCGCTTGCCATCCCGATATCACTGTTCACGAGCTTCGTCGTCATGCAGGTTACCGGACGAACGCTGAACATGATTTCCCTCGCGGGCCTGGCCTTCGCAACGGGCATGGTGCTCGACGCCGCCATCGTGGTTCTCGAGAACATCGTTCGGCTGAAGGAAAAAGGCGTTAGCTCCGAAGAGGCGGCACTCACGGGCAGCGGCCAAGTGTGGCCCGCTTTGCTGGCCTCGACCGCGACGACCGTCATCATCTTTCTGCCCATCGTCTTTCTCAGGGACGTGTCGGGGCAGCTGTTTGCCGATCTCGCGCTGGTCATCTCGGTGGCGGTAATCGCTTCCCTGACCATCGCCCTGTCCGTCATTCCGACCGCCGCCGCGAAGTGGCTCGAGGGAGTTCGTCTCGAGGATCCGCACACGAATTGGTGGGAACAGACCACGGCGGCAATCATGCGCGTAACGGATCGCCGACGCGTAAGGTCGGCATTAATTGCCGGAATCTTCCTGGGTGCGACGACGCTTACCTGGCTCCTCCTCCCAGCGGCCGACTACCTGCCGGAAGGTAAGCAAGGCTGGGTATTCGCATTCATCGACCGACCGCCGGGACAAAGCGTGTCGACGGCCCGTGAGGAGTTCGCCGCCCCGGTTGTCGAAAAGCTGCAGCCGTATCTCAAAGAAGACGCCGAGATTGCAGTCGAAAGCTACTTCATGGGTGTGTTCGGCTCATTTGCGTTCGCGGGCGCCAGTATGGTCGATCCGGACGACGCCGCCACGTTCGTAAACACGTTGAATTCCGAGATCCTCGCCGGCTTTCCGGACACGATGGCATTCGCCGATGAATGGGGTATCTTCGATCGGCTCGGCGGCGGCAGCTCTATCGAGCTGAACATCCAGAGTCGCGACATGGACGCAATGCTGGCGGCGGCGCGCAAAGGAATGGAGCTCGTCGGCCAGCATCTGCCCGGTGCACAGGCGCGACCGATTCCAGGCGTGGACTTTGCCGAACCCGAGCTGCGCTTCATACCGGATGAACGTCGCATCACCGAGGCCGGCTGGACACGGCGCGACATGTCAACGGTCATGCGCTCACTTGGCGACGGCGTTTATGTCGGCGACTACTTTGACGGCGATCGCCGCATGGATATCGTGCTGCGCTCTCCGGAATGGACGAGTCCCGAACAGCTTGCGGCAACGCCGCTGGCGACACCCGCGGGCGGCATACAGTCTGTCGATCAGCTCGTTCGCATGCAGCGTACGGCCGGTCCGAACCAGGTGCGTCGTGTCGACCGTCGCCGCGCAGTTACCCTCGCAATTACGCCACCGGCAGGTACGTCCCTGGAAGAATCAATCGACATACTTCGGACCAATGTCGAACCGGCGCTACTGAGGATGCTGCCCGAGGATGGCGAGATCAGCTACTACGGCAGCGCGGACGATCTCAAAATCGCTCTCGCCGGGATGTCCCGCAGTTTTGCGCTCGCAATCGTTGTACTGTATCTCCTGATCAGCGGGCTGTTTCGTTCGTTTGTCGACAGCCTGCTTGTGATCGCTGCACTACCGCTCGCGACCGTCGGCGGGGTGTCGATGTTACGAATTATGAATCTGCCGATGGACCTGTTGACAATGATCGGCTTCATCACATTACTGGGACTTGTCGTCAATAATGCGATTCTGCTCGTGCACCAGACGCGCTCGGCCGAGCGAGGCGGCCTCGATCGGCGCAGCGCTGTGGAACAGGCGATAAGGCGGCGCCTGCGTCCTATTCTTATGACGACACTGACCAGTATTTTCGGCATGCTGCCGCTGCTCCTTATCCCCGGCCCCGGATCCGAGGTTTACCAGGGCCTTGCGGCCGTGATCGTCGGTGGCATGTCTGTCAGCGCACTGTTTACCCTGATTCTCCTGCCAAGCCTGCTGCGGCTGGGAGAAACGGCAGCTGCGCCGGCGAATATTATGACGCCTGCCGGGGCGACTCCATGATGACATTCACCAACCGCTCCGTTGTGCTTTCGATTCTGGGATTCGCACTCTGCGCAACGGCGCTCGCCCAAAATATGCCGCCTGCCGTGGTGGTGCTTGCCAAAGCCGAATTGCAACAGTTGGCCCCCTCGGTCGATGTGCCGGGGACCATTGTCAGCCGCTTCGACTCGCGACTCGCGTCAGAGCTATCGGCAAAGCTCGAATGGATTGCCGAGGTGGGTACGGCCGTCAAGAAAGGCGACACGGTAGCGCGGCTCGAGTCGCTGACCTTCGAGCTGCTCGAGATGGAAGCACAGAGTCGCGTCAAGCGCGAGGAAGCGCGCGTCAGCTTCCTGCAATCCGAGAAAAATCGTCTCGACCGACTTTCCGAGAA
>CAMYIS010000151.1 GCA_947258485.1 uncultured Woeseiaceae bacterium | reverse complement strand
AATGTGCAAAATCAAGCTGTTCAAACATAATGAATCCAGCCATATTTCGCGTGAAGTCCTACCAAAACGACCTAAATGTTTGACTTTATTGAATAAGATATCGGACAATGCCGCCTGAAAAACACCCTTCCGGGCAGCAACCGGGGCCGGAAATGTGACGTAATTAGCAGCCTGAGCTTGATCGGACCGACATAGTATACCAATGCCTGGATAGGACGGGCCTAAACCAATTTGTACGGAGCACCCGCGAATTATGTCTCTCAGCAAGATTTGCCTGAATAATTGTTACCGGCTGACCTTTGTCACGCTGACCGTAACCCTCGCCGGATGCTCTTTAAATCCGTTTTCCAATGATGATGCGCCGCGCGCAAACGTACCCGTTGCTTCGTCATCGCAGTCGCCTGCCGGCGCTTCGTCGTCGCTTGAGCCTGCGCAAAGCACAACGACGTCGCAATCGACGAATTACGAGCCCGTTCTGCAACGCATCGACGAGCCCGTACCGCTGGCAGAGGGTCACCCGAACGAGTATGTCGTGCAGGTTGGCGATACGCTCTGGGACATATCCGCGACTTTCCTCAAGGACCCCTGGTTCTGGCCCGAAATTTGGTACGTCAACCCTGACATTGTAAACCCGCACCTCATTTATCCGGGTGATGTGCTTGGCCTCGTCTATATTGACGGCCAGCCGCGTATCACCAACGTGCGCGGGTCTGCCTATCGGCTATCGCCGCAGGCACGGGTGACGCCATTGACCCAGGCTGTCAACAGCATTCCCTACGAGGCTGTTGCGGCTTTCCTGAGTTCAGGCGTAATCCTGGAGAAAGACCAGGCTGACGCACTTCCCTACCTGCTCGACACCCGCGGCGAGCACCTCGTCGCGGCCGCAGGCAATGAGATCTATGTGCGCGGCCTCACGGACGACATGCCGGGCACTCGCTACAACGTTGTGCACATCGGCGACCCGCTGCGGGACCCGGATGACAACCGCCTGATCGGTTACCAGGGAATTTTCGTTGGCGACGGTGCGCTCCGTCGCGGTGGCGACCCGGCTACCGTTGCACTGACCGACACGGTACAGGAAGCTTTGAAGGGTGATCGGCTGTTGCCCGAATCGATCGACGTTCCGCTGAATTTCTTCCCGCGGTCACCGGATACATTCATTGACGGCCGAATCATCTCAGTCGTTGGTGGCGTCACGCAGATCGGTCAGTACCAGGTCGTTGTCATCAATCGTGGCGCAAGCAACGGACTGTCGGTTGGTGACGTTCTCTCGGTCTTTCAGGCCGGTGAAGTCGTCCGTGATCGCGTCAAGGGCGGTAAAGTCAAGCTTCCGGATGAAGACGCAGGCACCGTCATGATATTCAAGACCTATGATCGCATCAGTTACGGACTCGTTATGGAAGCTACGCAAGCTATCCATGTACTGGACGCCGTGCGCAATCCAATTGGCTAACGTTGCAACAGCATTGAAAAGACGGCGCCTTGATGGCGCCGTTTTTTTTGCCCGCCAATTGCGGTAATTGCGACTAATTATGGCCGCCAGCCGGCAGGCTATTGACGGTATCATTGGTGCCTTGCCTGGTTTCGGATTCGGTAATGGATCGATTAACCCGCGCATGGCTGATCCTGGCGCATGCGAATCTACGTGTCGCGGAGCTGCAGGTTCTGCTGTCCAGCTTCGGCGACATTGAGCGCATCGTCGAGCAGAAGCGAAGCAACCTGAAAGACGCCGGCCTGTCCGACGAAAAAAGTTCGGCCATTGCGTCACCCGATGACCGGTATCTCTCCCGTGCGCTCAAGTGGCTGGACCACGACTCCCACCATTTGCTTACATTCGGACACGACAGCTATCCCGAACTCTTGACGCAAATTCCGGGCCGGCCACTCCTTTTGTATGTCAACGGCGACATCGGTGCTTTGCACCTGCCGTCACTCGCCATTATCGGTAGCCGAAACCCGACGCGTGGAGGGCTCCGCAATTCAGTCGAATTTTCCCGATACCTGGCTCGACAGGGGTTCTCGATAGTCAGTGGCCTCGCCGAGGGTATAGACACGGCCGCACATCGCGGCGCGCTCGACGGCGGCGGCAAGACGGTTGCCTTTCTTGGTCACGGTATCGACCGCGTATATCCGGCAGCCAACCGAGACCTCGCTCACGCCATCTCGAACTGCGGCGCATTGGTCACCGAATATCCACTCGGCGCACGCCCGTTGCGCTGGCATTTTCCCGAACGCAATCGACTGATCAGTGGCTTGTGTCTCGGAACCCTCGTTATTGAAGCCGCCAGGCGCAGCGGCTCCCTGATTACGGCGCGACTGGCTGCCGAACAGGGTCGGGAGGTATTCGCGCTGCCTGGTTCCATCCATAACCCGCTGGCACGAGGTTGCCATGAACTCATACGGCAGGGCGCGAAACTCGTCGAAACAGCAAGCGATATTGTGAACGAGCTCGCACCATTGACCGGGCACATGCTGCAAAACACAATGGAATCAACACGCTCGGAACCGCCGGCCTTGAATTCCGACAACGACTACAACGAGCTGCGCACTATACTCAGCCACGACCCGATAACGATCGATGAACTGGAAAGCCAATCCGGTTTGACGATCGACCAGCTTTCCTCCATGCTTCTGATCCTGGAGCTCCATGGAGAAGTGGAG
>CAMYIS010000150.1 GCA_947258485.1 uncultured Woeseiaceae bacterium | reverse complement strand
GCCGCCGCCACGGGGCCGGCAAGCGGACCGCGACCTGCCTCATCGACACCGGCAATCAATCCTCTGAATTCGAACAATTTGGCCTGCTGCATAGAAGGTCTACGATTGCGCAAGCTCGAACACCGATTCGGCCGCGCGCTGGTCTGCACCGAGTGCCAGCTCGCTACGCAGTTTAGCAAATTCACCGCTTATGAAATGCCTGCGGTCAGGATCGTCCAGCAGACTGGTGACCGCAGCCGCCAGTGCCGGTGGCTCGGCATCGTTCTGCATGAACTCGGGCACCAACGGTGTTTCGGTAAGCAGGTTCGGCAGCGTGTAGTGCGTCAGTTTTACGAGTCGCAGTCCTATGGCGATTGCGTAGGTCACTGGTGCAAGGCGATAAGCCGCGATCGTCGGCCTGCCAAGCAAGGCAGACTCCAGTGCCGCGGTCCCGGACGCGAGCAACACGACATCGGCCGCAATCATGGCCGTTTCCGAGTCGCCATCGATGAGCAGAAAGCTGTCGGCAACGCCGGCATCATGAAGCTGTGCTTCAATTAGCGGTCGCAATGCGTGCGTTGCCACGGGAGTTACGAATCGTATGCCCGGGCGCGCCGCCGCCAGTAGCTTTGCTGTCTCCGCGAGGATTGCTCCAAGTCGGGACACCTCGCCGCGACGGCTGCCAGGGAGAACGGCGACGACCTCGCTTGCATCGACGCCGAGCGTTTGCCGAGCCAAGGAGGCGTCCAGCCTTGCCGGGATACTGTCGGCCTTCGGGTGGCCGACAAAAACGGCGTCGACCCCATGCTGATCGTACAACGGCTTTTCGAACGGCAAAATACAGAGCACCCTGTCGGCGGCCTCCCTGACCGTTTGAATACGGCCCGGTCGCCACGCCCAGACAGTCGGGCTTACATAGTGAACGGTCTTGATGCCGCATTTGCGAAGCTTTTTTTCGAGACCGAGATTGAAATCCGGCGCATCGATGCCAACAAACACGTCAGGTGGTGCCGCCTGCCAGCGATTGAAGAGTGATTTTCGGAGTCGCAGCAGACGCGGGATATGGGCCAGCGGCTCAACCAGCCCCATGACCGCAAGGGATTCGGCGGGCTCCCACTGCTCGCAGCCCGCTGCGACCATCGCGGGACCTGCAACGCCTTCGAACGTCGCATCCGGAACGCGTTCACGTAAAGCGCGGATCAGACCTGCACCCAGCAGGTCGCCGGAGGATTCACCAGCAACCAGACCGATCTTCATTGGCAGGACTTTATCGAACGAGGCCGCGCTCGGATGAGCGCAGCGATTCCAGGAACAGATTCAGTTCAGGCTGGTCCTCGCAGAGTTTCGTAATCTCTGCGATCGCTTCGGACAACTTCTTGCCCCGTCTGAACGTCAGGCGATACGCATTCTTGATGTTGCGAATTTGATCCACCGAAAAATCACGCCGCTTGAGTCCCTCACTATTGATCCCGCGCGGCGTGGCAGGTTGTCCCGAGACCATCGTATAAGCGGGAACATCGCGGTTGACGCCCGCGTACATCCCAAGGAAGGCGTGCGCGCCAATCCTGCAGAATTGATGTACGCCGGAAAATCCTCCACAAATTACCCAATCCCCGATGTGCACATGGCCAGCCAACGTCGTGTTGTTCGCCATAATCGCCTTGTTTCCGACGACGCAATCGTGGGCGATATGGACGTAAGCCATGATCCAGTTATCATCGCCGATGGCCGTCTCTCCCTTGTCCTGTGTCGTGCCGCGACTGATTGTGCAGAACTCACGAATCGTATTGCGATCACCGACGATCAGCCGCGTAGGTTCGTTAGCATACTTCTTGTCCTGCGGATCATCTCCAATCGACGCGAATTGGTAGATGTGATTGTCTTTGCCGATTTTCGTCGGGCCATTGATCACTACGTGGCTGTCGATCTGCGTGCCGCTGGCTATCTCTACGTCGTCACCAATAACGGCATACGGGCCCACGACGACATCGTCCGCCAAGTCCGCCTTGTTCGAGATAATCGCTGTCGAATGAATCATGCGTTTAATCCGAGGACGACTTGCTGCCCTTCTCAAGTTTCGTGACACGTTCGATCAATTTGTCGAGACGGCGGAACCTTGCAACCTGTCTTGACCAGCTCCTTGCATCATCCGCAGGAAAACTGGCTGCATAAGTGCCTGGTGTCGTGACATCTTTTGAGAGGAATGTCACCGCAGCAACAGTGACGTCATCACAAACCGTGATATGACCGACGGCACCGGACCTGCCGGCAAACATGCAGCGCTTACCGATGATGGTGCTACCCGCAATAGCCGTCTGACCCGCCATTGCAGTGTGCGCGCCGATCTGCACGTTATGACCTATCATGCATTGATTGTCGATTCGCACCCCGTCTCCCAAGACTGTGTCGTCGAGCGCGCCGCAATCAATCGTTGTATTTGCACCAACCTCGACGTCGCTACCAATACGCAGGCCGCCCAGCTGAGGTACTTTCACCCAGCCGTCTGGCGTCATCGCGTTGCCGAACCCATCAGCACCAAGCACGACGCCCGGGTGAAAAATGCTGCGCGCGCCGATGTGCACGTTGCGAACCACGGTGACGTTTGCGATAAAACGGCAATCGTCACCAATCATGCAGTCCGGTCCTATGACCGTGCCAGGCCCCAGGTAGACGTTTTTGCCAACCGATGAGCGTTCACCAACAACGACATTTGCCGCGAGATGCGCGCTATCCGCGACTGTCGCCGACGATACAACGACAGCCGACGCGTGCACGCCTGATTTGTAGGTCGGTGGTGGGCACACAACGGCCGCCATACGCGCATAGCACGCGTAAGGGTCATCGTGGAGAATGACGGCTACGGGCGAATCGTCCGCATCGCTGGCGCGCAAAATAACAGCAGCCGCCTTCGTCGAAGACAGCTGCTTCTTGTACGCGGCGCTGGCCAGGAAACTCAGCGATTCCGGACCGGCATTTGGCAGTGATGCGACTCCGCTCACCGGGACATCAGGATCGCCGATCAGCTCGCAACCAAATTGGGTGGCCAGTTCTCCGAGGCTGATCGGCATGGGAGTGGGCGTTTCCCTGCGAGCTAGCGAGCGCTCGTTGCCTGGTGGTTTGCTTCGACGGCTCGCAATACTTGCTCCGTAATATTCATTGCGTTGCTGGCAAAGAGCACGCCGTCACCAACGATGAGGTCGTAACCCTGTTGCTGCGCGTAATCCTGTACTTCCTTGAGCATCGCACGCTGCAAAATACCGTACTCTTCATTCTGCCGAAGATTCAGGTCTTCCCGGAACTCATTCTGCAGGCGAGCAACTTCACGCTGCAGGTCCCGCAAATCCTTTTCCGCGTTACGACGTTCGGTTTCACCCATCACCGCGAAGTCTTTCTGCGCTTTGGCAGTGAGATCTTCAAATTCCTTCTGCTTTGCCAGGAATTCACGCTGACGTGGCGCAAACTCTTCCTGCAAAGCATCCATGGCGACCTTGGTTTGCGGTGCGCGCTCAATGAGAGCAGGCAAGCTGACGACACCAATTTTTGTTTCCTGTGCCGCTGCTGGCAGTGCCAACACAAATACCATCGCGATGCCAAATACTGTTTTAACCATTTTCTGCTTTACAAGACTCATAAACTTTCCATTCCTTAAAACGCTTGTCCAATTGAGAACTGGAATCTCTCCACTTCATCTCCATAAAACCTGTCATTACCGTCATAAATATTCAGCGGGTATGCATAGCTAAATCGGAACAGTCCCAATGGCGCCAGCCACTGCACGCCGATTCCTACCGATGTACGCAAGTCGTCTAGGTCGGGTTCATACGAGAATGGGCTACCCAGCTTGTCCGTAAAAGCAACTTCGCCCGTGTTGAATACGTTACCCACATCGTAAAAAAGGCTCGCTCGCGCCTGGCTGGCCCATTTGTCCGGAAGCGGGAGTATAAGCTCTAGCTGACTCGCAACCAACACGTTACCGCCATACGGACGGCCGAAGCTGTCACGTGGTCCGAGGTAGGACTCCTTGAAGCCGCGTACCGACTGCGGACCGCCACCATAGAACTGCTTGTACGGTGGCACTGCCGTCGTATCCCCGATACCTTCTGAAATACCGATTTCCGAATTGAAGCGCAGGATCCATTTACGCGTGATCGGGAAGTATTTTGTGAAACTGTAGCGCGCTTGATAATACTCAACGTCACTACCCGGCACCGCCATCGACAGGAACAGCTGCTGACGCATGCCCCGATTGGCAAACAGCGCGCGATTCCGGCTGTCGTAGGTCCAGCCGGCGATGAGCTCGACGGTATCGAACTCCGTACCGAAGATGGTCCCGCCACCAGGCAGATTCTCAGTAAACTGATTACCGTTATTGGCAACCCATTCCTGCGCCTGTAGCGTGCTGCGTGACGAGGACACTAACTCCGCATGTTGAAACGTGGCACCAACGGAAATGGACTGGTACTCGGAGATCGGATAACCATAATCGATCGTCGCGCCGGCGCTCGTCGTCGAGAAGTCAGAGGCCGCCGACGTGAACTGCGTGATGTCGCGGTAATTTACGCTGACAGTCCGGCGTATGCCGTCCATCGACCGATAGGGATCCGTATGAGAAAGACTGTATAGCTTTTGGAAGCGACCGGAGTTGAGCTCGAGCGCTACGCGGTTGCCGGAGCCAAGGAAGTTCGTGTGCACTATGCTGCCGTTCAGCAACAGTTTCTGTGACTCGGAATAACCCACGCCACCCGAGAACTGTCCCGGCATCCGGTATTCAAGGTCGAAGTTGACATCGACGAGGTCGGGACTGCCCGGCACCGGTGCGTTATTAACATCGGCACTTTCGATATACGGCAATCGCTGCAGTCGGACCTTGGAACGGTCAATCAATGAGTTCGACAGGTATGAACCTTCCATCTGTCGCATCTCGCGTCGCAATACCTCGTCGTCCACCTGGTCTACGCCGTTGAAGCTGATACGACGAACATAAACACGGTTTCGGGCATCGACATAAAACGTCACCGACGCTTCTTTCTTCTCGCGATCGAGCTCGGGAACGGGCTCGATCTCGGCGTTCGCATAGCCCTCCTCACCGAGCCTGAAAGACATCAATTCGCTGGTCTGGGTCAGCGCTCGCTGGTTAAAGACACTACCCGGCTGAGCGAGAATCAGGCCGCGAAGATATGCTTCGGGGATGACCATTTCGCCGACGAGTTTGACATCCGAAATCGTATAGAGATCGCCTTCGCTAATGCCGATCGTGACGAAAATGTCTTTCTTGTTCGGTGAGATCGCGACCTGGGTGGATTCGATCTTGAAATCAGCATAGCCACGGTCCATATAAAAAGACCGCAGGATTTCGAGGTCGCCTTCCAGTGCTTCCTTGGCATAACGATCGTCCTGGCGGATCCAGGACAGCCAGTTGGCCGTATCCAGGGTAAAGTCCGCGCGAATGTCCTTTTCCTCAAAGGTCTCATTGCCAACAATATTCACCTGGCGTATTTTCGCGCGGTCGCCTTCTTTGACATTGATCTTTACGCGCACCGTATTGTTTGGACGATCCTGGATGTCAGTATCGATGATGACGCCATACTTGCCGCGATCGTAATATTGCTCACGCAGGAACATCTGGACATTGTCGAGCACGGATCGGTCAAATGTGCGCCCCCTTGCCAGGCCAACGCCACGCAGGGACTCCATCAGGTCTTCGGTCTTGATATCTTTATTACCGTCGATCTCGAAACTCTCGATCGACGGTCGCTCTACGACCACTACAACCAGCGTATCGCCATCGCGGCGCATTTCGATGTTGTCGAAGAGATTCTGGCCGTACAGCGTACGAATAGCCTCACCGATCCGATTGTTGTCAACATTGTCACCGATGTTAATTGGCAAATAGTTGAACACCGTACCTTCTGATATGCGCTGCAGGCCTTCCACCCGCATGTCCTTGACAACGAATTCCCCGAACGCAAGCGTCGTCACTGGCAGCAGCACCAGCAGTGCGAAGAGTGTGTGTCTCATTTGCAATGTAATTCCGTTTGTCCCGGTCAACCCAGGATTCTCGCTATGTCGTTATAGAATGCGAAGCTCATTAACAAGAGTAACGCGAATATCCCCACCTGCTGTCCGAGTATCTGGGCGCGGTCGGTCATCGGGCTGCCTTTTATCAGCTCGATGACCTGGTATACGATCTGGCCGCCATCAAGTATGGGTATTGGCAACAGATTCAAGATACCCAGGCTGATACTCACTATGGCGAGGAAGCTCAGAAAATACCTGGCACCGAGCTGGGCCGATTCGCCAGCGATCTGGCCTATGTTGATCGGCCCGCTGATGTTCTTCATCGAGACATCGCCGGTCACCATTCGACTGAGCATATGCAGAGTGAAAACCGTGGATTTCCAGGTCTTTACCGCCGCTTCATTAAGCGACTGCAGCGGCGTAAACGTGCGGCGATAATAATAGTCCGACGTTGCTTGCGGCAAACTGATCCCGAGCAGACCGCGCTTTTCGCCATCTACATCGTGCTCGCCGAGGACGACGTTGATTGTCGAGATGACACCGTCGCGTTCGTATTCGATCGCAACGGGTTGGTTGGCGCGAGTAGCGACCACATTGACAAGGTCGCTGAATGTCTTCGTGCGTTGCTCGTCGACCGAGAGAATGCGATCGCCGATCATGAGACCCGCAGATTCGGCCGCGCCGCCGTCGGAAAGCGCGCCTATTTCCACGGGCGGTTGCCAAATCTCAAACCCGAGGCCCTCAAACAAGAGTCCAGGCTCGGTCAGACGCGTACGGTCTTCGCCTACGTTTATGACCGCCGAACGCTGCCGCCCGTCGCCACGTTCCAGCGTCAGCGGCACACGGCCGTCGGCGACCATATTGTCCAGTATCGCGACCAGCGTCGACTCCCAGTCCCTGGCTTCGACATCTCCGACAGCAACGATTCTGTCACCAAACTGAAGACCCGCCTGATCGGCATAAGAACCGGCCGTAACGTCGCCTACAGCCGGTTTCAATGCCATGACACCGCCGGCGAACAGGACCCAGTAAGCCAGCACCGCAAAAATAAAATTGAATGCCGGCCCAGCCAGCAAAACGGCGATGCGCGCCGGTATCGGCCGATGATCGAAAGCCCGGCCTTCGTCGGCGCTGTCGACGGGCCCTTCGCGACTATCAAGGAATCGCACGTAACCGCCCAGGGGAATGGTCGAAACGCAGTACTCCGTCTGATCCTTGCCTGCTACATGCGTCCAGAAAGGCCTGCCGAAGCCGATCGAGAACCTGAGCACTTTCATGCCGGCCCAGCGACCCACGATGTAATGGCCGAACTCGTGCACTGCGACGAGGATGCTGATTGCTGCGATAAACGCAAGGAGGCTGATCGTCGCATTACCCATAATTCGCAAACATCCCTGGTTTGTTCATGCACTCGCAGTTCGAGTTTCCGGCGCGGCGCAAGCCACAGACGATCCTCAGTATATGTCGACAGGCGCGATTCGCCGCAGTTCCCGTCGCATGCCAGACGGTATCGCCAATAGCATGAATGTCAGATGAACGCATGATTACACGAGCTCCAGCCAGCGAAGTCCAAGCGCAAACAACGGCGCCGCGGCAGCAACGCTGTCCACACGATCGAGTACGCCACCGTGGCCCGGGAACAGGGTACCGCTGTCCTTCACGCCGGCAGTGCGCTTGAACATGCTGACGGTCAGGTCGCCAACGATTGAGAGCGCAGCGACAGCGAGGCAAAACGGCAGTAACACCGCCAGGCTGGCATCGCTCCATTGAGCCACGGCAATCGCGAGCAACGCGACGGCAACGAGACCACCGAGGACACCTTCCCAGGTCTTGCCCGGACTGATGCTCGGCGCGAGCTTCACGCGCCCGAATTGTTTGCCAGCGAAATAGGCGCCTGCGTCCGCAGCCCAGACGATCAAAAGGGCCAACAGCAATACCAAAGGCCCCATGCGGTACAAGACAATCAGCGCCAGGAACATCGGCACAAGCACAAGCGCGCCTGCAATCACTCGAACAATCGACGGAATCGGGGTCGGGTAGAACAGGGTCCAGATAAATGCCCCGAACCACCACAAGAAAGCGATCTGCAGTACCGGCGCGGAAACAACTGGCAGTAGCATATACGTCGCGATTATGAGGGCCCCGATAACGACTGTGTACGCGCTTCGTGACATGGAACCCGATACACCCAGGAATCCAGACCATTCCCACGCGCCCGCGAGGACCACGACGGCAATGAAAAGCTCCGCCAACTGGGGAGGAATAACGAACAGAACGACGCCCAGTACCGCGAGTGCGATAACGGCTGTTATTATCCGCGTTCTTAGCACCCCGCCGCTCCTATTTGTTCACCAGTGTGTCCGTAGCGGCGCTGCTTTCGCGCAAAATACTCAAGAGCAAGATCGAACTGTTTCGCGTCGAACTCCGGCCAGAAGACATCGGTGAACCACAGTTCGGCGTAGGCGAGATTCCACAACAGGAAATTGCTGATACGTTGCTCCCCACCCGTACGAATCAGCAGGTCCGGTTCCGGACAATCCGCCAACTGCAGCTTCGCTGACACAAGCGCTTCGTCGATGTCATCGACCTTCAAATCGCCCTTCGCGACCTCTGCTGCAAGCTGCTTTGTCGCATTCAAGATGTCCCAGCGCCCCCCGTAAGCCACCGCGACATTGAGGAACAACCCGGTATTGCGGCGAGTTTTTTCTTCCGCAGCTTCGATTTTCTTGACGAGACCAGGGCTTAACTCTTCGCGGGCACCAATAAACCGAAGCCGTACATTATTACGATCCAGCTCGGCGACTTCGCGTCGCAGCGCTTCCACAAAAAGAGACATGAGGCGACTGACCTCGTCTTTTGGCCTGCCCCAGTTTTCACTGCTGAAGGCGAACAGTGTCAGACACTCAATGCCGTGCGCTGCAGCCGCTTCAACCGTTGAACGAACAGCTTTGACACCGGCCCGGTGCCCTGCATGGCGGGGCTTCTGCCTCGCGCGCGCCCAGCGCCCGTTGCCATCCATGATGACAGCGACGTGTCTCGGCAAGTTAGATTTTTCGAAGGCCACTAGAGTTTGCTGACGGATTCCGGCCGTTCAGACCTCCATCAACTCCGCCTCTTTGTCCGCGAGTACTTTATCGATCTCGGCAATGTGCTTGTCCGTGATACCCTGAATCTCCCCTTCAGCGCGACGCTCATCATCTTCGCCGATCATCTTCTCCTTAAGTAAATCCTTAATATCGTTCATTGCATCCCGGCGGATATTACGTACCGCTATTCTCCCGCCTTCGGCCTCGTGGCGCACTACCCTGATCAGGTCTTTGCGACGCTCTTCGGTCAGTGGCGGCAACGGCACACGAATAACAGTACCGGCAGAAACAGGGTTCAGCCCCAGGTCGGAGCCCATAATGGCTTTCTCGATGACCTTCACCATATCTTTCTCCCATGGCGTTACGATCAGCGTTCGAGAATCTTCCACGCCGACATTGGATACCTGGTTCAGCGGTACCTCGCTGCCGTAGTACTCGACCGTAATATGATCGAGCAAGCTCGTGTGTGCACGTCCCGTACGAATCTTGGTCAGATCCTGCTGCATTGAGGCGACGCTCTTGGCCATACGCGTACCGGCGTCTTTCTTGATTTCATCCAACACGATTAGTGTCCTCTTTGCTACTAATGCTCAACTGTTTCCTGCGCTTAAATCAACTCGTAACCAGCGTACCGACATCGTCACCCGACATCGCGCGGACAAGTGCGTCGCCACGCGTCAAGTTGAATACGCGCAACGGTAAATTATTGTCGCGACACATGACTATTGCGGTTGCATCCATGACCGAAAGCTTGTCCGCCAGAACCTGGTCATACGACACCTTGTCAAAACGCTTTGCCTCGGAATTAGTCATCGGATCGTCGTCG
>CAMYIS010000149.1 GCA_947258485.1 uncultured Woeseiaceae bacterium | reverse complement strand
CGTCATGCTGGGCGTCACGACCGCCGTAACCGGCGGCATGATTCGCGACATTATCTGTAATGAGATTCCGCTCATTCTGTCCCGCGAAATCTACGCAACCGCAGCATTTTTTGCGGCTGTTTGTTACGTGCTGGCCGATAACATCGGATTCGGCGATTCCTTATCCCTGGGCGTCGCCGTGATCGCGGGATTCGCGGTACGCGCGCTCGCGATTATCTATAACTGGTCACTACCGTCGTTCGGCATGCACAAAGGAAAATAGGCAAGTCACGAATAGCTCAGACGTTAAAGAGGAAGTGCATGACGTCGCCTTCCTGCACAATGTACTCCTTGCCTTCAAGGCGCAGTCGGCCCGCTTCTTTCGCGCCCTGCTCGCCATTACCGGCGACAAAGTCGTCGTAAGAGATCACCTCGGCGCGTATGAAGCCTTTTTCAAAATCGGTGTGAATCTCGCCTGCGGCCTGCGGCGCGGTCGCGCCGACTTTCGTGGTCCAGGCGCGGACTTCCTTGGGTCCCGCGGTGAAAAAGGTCTGCAAACCGAGTAGCGCGTAACCGTGGCGGATGACGCGGTTGAGTCCCGGCTCTTTCGCTCCGAAGTCCGCGAGGAACTCGGCCTTGTCGTCGTCATCGAGCACGGCGATCTCGGCTTCGATGGCCGCACAGATTGCAACCACTTCCGAACCTTCTTTGTCCGCGTACTCGCGCACGGCCTCGAGGTACGAGTTGTTGACGAATCCGTCCTCGTCCACGTTTGCGATGTACATGACCGGTTTTGCTGTGAGCAGGTGAACGCTTCTGAGTATCTCCTTTTGAAGGTCGCTGGTTTGCATCGAACGAACGGGCAGGCCCTCCTCGAGATGATCTTTGATTCCGGCAAGCGCGTCGCGATGCGCGATAGCGTCTTTCTGGCCTGTTTTGGCCGTGCGCGAAGCTTTGTCGAACTGCTTTTCGACGGACTCGAGATCGGCAAGGGCCAGCTCTGTGTTGATTGTCTCGATGTCATCCAGTGGGTCGATCGTCCCCGTCACGTGCGTCACGTCGTCGTTTTCAAAACATCGCACGACGTGCGCAATGGCGTTTGTTTCCCGGATATTGGCAAGAAACTGGTTGCCGAGGCCCTCGCCCTTGGATGCGCCGGCAACGAGGCCTGCGATGTCGACAAACTCCATGGTCGTCGGCAGGGTTTTCTGCGGTTTAACGATGCCGGTAAGCACCGCGAGGCGCGGGTCGGGAACCGGCACGATTCCGACATTCGGCTCAATCGTGCAAAACGGGTAGTTCTCGGCCGCGATCTCGGCGGCGGTCAACGCATTGAACAGGGTTGACTTGCCCACGTTCGGCAAGCCGACGATGCCACAGGTAATTGCCATCAGGGTTGCTCTTTCGTGTGCAGTTGTTTCATGGCCGCATCGAGACCCTCATCCAGGAGCAGTGGCATGATGTCAACCGCCTCGGCGACGTTTTTCTCGACGGCGCTCTCGACGTCATTCGAACCACGTTTCAGAACGTAGCCGGTCACCTTGCTTTTTTCACCAGGATGTCCGACACCGAGACGCAGACGCACGAAATTCGGTCCGCAGTGTTTGATGATGTCGCGCAGGCCATTGTGGCCGCCGTGGCCGCCACCCTGTTTGAGACGCGTGGTTCCGGGCGGGAGATCGATCTCATCGTGTGCCACCAGCAGCTCGGTCGGACGCAGCCGATAGTAGTCGAGCAACGACCGTATTGGCCCGCCGCTCAGGTTCATAAAACTCTGCGGTTTGACCAGCCAGACCCTGTTGCCGCGCAGGTTGATGCGGCAGCATTCGGCATCAAATTTTTTCTCATAGCGGAAACTGCCGCCGTGCTCGCGCGCCAACGCGTCCACGAACCAGAACCCGGCATTGTGCAGGGTGCGTTCGTATTTTTCCTCGGGATTACCGAGGCCGGCTATGATGCGAATCTGCTTTGGCATATGAACGGGCTCTCAACAAAAAGACCGCCTGTTGGCGGTCTTTTCGATTGAACACCAACGATGGCTAATCGCTCTCGGGCTCTTCGCCTGACGGCTCGGCCTCCGGCGCCGCCTCTTCGCCTTCTTCGCCTTCTTCGCCAACCGCTGCTTCGAGTTCCTCTTCCTCCTCGATCACGACTTCCTTGATTATGTGGATCGAAACCACCGCGCGGTCCGCTTCCGGCCCTTGCGCCAGCGCGGGCATTTCAACGCCCTCCGGCAGCTTGATATCGGACAGTGTCAGCATTTCGTCGAGTTCGAGCGCGGACACATCAACATCGATGTACTCGGGCAGGTACCTCGGCAGACAGACAATCTCGACCTCGGTCATCAGGCGAGACACCTTGCCGCCGCCTGTCTTGACGCCGGGCGCCACTTCTTCGCCGATGAAATGCAGCGGCACGTTCATCTTGATCTCTTCATCCTCAACGATGCGTTGGAAATCCATGTGCATGATGCGAGGCTTGGCAGGATGGCGCTGCATGTCCTTGAGGATCACGGCCTGGCTCTTGCCGCCAACCCTGATGTTGAGGACGCTCGAATAGAACGATTCGTCCTCGAGCTGCTTCAGGACCTTGTTGTGGTCGAAACTCAGTGACCGCGGCGGACGGCCGGCACCGTAGATGATTGCGGGTACTTTTCCCTGGTGACGCAGGCGGCGGCTCGCACCTTTGCCCTGGTCCTCACGGATTTCCGCAATCAGATCGAAG
>CAMYIS010000148.1 GCA_947258485.1 uncultured Woeseiaceae bacterium | reverse complement strand
CGACAATTACCACATCGAATTCCATCGACTCGCGTTCGTTCGCTTCCGACATTTTGTCCGCAACTCCCTTTCGTGTTATCGCGTATCTTAGCAGCCTCTGTGGCGACCCATAAATGCGCAGGGTAATCTTGCAGGGTGGCCCCACCGCAGCAAATACAGGATTAAAGGTAGATTGGATATTCGCAAAGCCTACGAGGAAAGCCTGCGCCGTGAAGGCCATGTCGAAGATCCGGCGCAGGCGGAAATCATTGCGCAGCTCGAGGACCTGCAGACGCGCCTGACCGAAAGCGCTCCCCGGCGCGGCGGCTGGCGCACGCTATTCAGGCGCAAGCGCGATGCGGAAAGGCCGCCCGTGCGCGGCCTGTACCTGTGGGGCGGAGTCGGTCGGGGCAAGACTTTTCTCATGGACCTGTTCTTCGAAAGCCTCTCGATCAAAGCGAAGCAACGCATGCACTTCCATCGCATGATGCACGAGGTGCATGATCGCCTTAAAGCGGTGGGCAATGTCGAGGACCCGCTCGACAAGGTAGCGGCAGATATTGCGCACCACACCCGGGTTCTGTGCTTCGACGAGTTTTTCGTCAGCGACATCGGCGCCGCGATGATACTGGGGCGATTGCTTGATGGCCTGTTCCGTCGGGGTGTCACGCTCGTCGCGACCTCTAATTCGAAGCCCGACGATCTTTACAAGGACGGCCTGCAAAGACAGCGCTTCCTGCCGGCCATCGAGTTGCTGATTAAAAACACTACCGTCGTACACATGGACGGTGACATCGACTATCGTCTGAGGCTATTGCAAAAGGCCGGAACCTACCTTTTTCCTGACAACGCTCATGCCCTCGAGAGACTCTCGTTCTTTTTCGACGAGTCGGCGTCGAGCCAGATCCGGTCAAACGAGGAACTCGACGTCTACGGCCGCAGTATTCGAGCTCACAAGTGTGCAAAAGGCATCGCGTGGTTTTGCTTCGACGAAATTTGCGATGGCCCGCGCAGCCAGGCCGATTACATCGAAATCGCGCGCTGGTACCCGTCTGTCATCGTTTCCGGTGTGCCTCAATTTGACGGGACTCTCGAAAACCAGGCGCGGCGGTTTATCGCGCTGGTCGACGAATTCTACGACAGGCGAGTGAAGCTGATTCTCTCGGCAGACGCTGACGTGAAATCGCTGTACCGGGGGAATCGCCTGGCATTCGAGTTCGAGCGAACTGTCAGCCGCCTGATCGAAATGCAATCCAACGAGTATCTCGCCCTGCCCCATCTTGCGTGATAAATTGGCCACCATGGACAAAGAACTGATACTTGAGGACTTCCTGCCCTACCGGCTCTCGATTCTGTCCAATACGGTGAGCAGCAGAATTGCGCAGGCTTACGAGAAGCGATTTGGTTTATCGATACCAGAATGGCGCGTCATTGCCATCCTCGGTCGATTCCCGGGATTATCGGCAGTAGAGGTCGCGGAGCGCACGCTCATGGATAAGGTTGCGGTCAGTCGTGCCGTGACCAAGCTTGTGAAGAACGGTCGCATTGATCGAGCATTTGCTGACGCCGACCGACGCCGCTCGATCCTGAACCTGTCCGAAGAAGGTCGGCGCGTACACAACGAGATCGCGCCGCTTGCCCTGAAATTTGAACGCGACCTGCTGGACGGGCTTAGCCAGGACGAGGCCGAGTCGCTCAATACAATCATGGATCGCCTGTTGGCGCGGGCACGCATACTCGGAAATCCCTGATCAGTCGCGGTCGTGTGCGCCGATCTCGGTGCGAACCTGCACCAGTTCCGGGAAAAATTCGATTTCCAGCGCCCTTTTCAGAAACGGCACACCCGATGAACCGCCGCTTCCGCGTTTGTGGCCAATTATCCTCTCGACCGTTTTCATGTGGTGAAACCGCCAGAACTGGAAGTTGTTGCTGATATCCATCAGCGCTTCGCAGGTTTCGTAGCGCTCCCAATGCAAGGCACGATTCTCGTAAATTTCACGCAGAACATCGACGACCGCTGGATCCTCATCCCGAACCTCGCTGAAGTCGCGATCAAGAACGCGCCGGGGTAGCGCCATGCCCTGGCGCGCAAGATGCATCAGGAACTCCTCATAAAGGCTCGGTGATTCCAGCGCCACAAGCAGTCGCGCATGCCACTCGGGTTGCTGCTCGTACACGCGCATCGTGCCCCTGTTCTTGTTGCCTAGCAGGAATTCAAGAATGCGATACTGGGCTGACTGCAGACCGGAGGCTTTACCAAAAACGTGCCGGAACTCGGCGTATTCGCTTGGCGTGAGTGTATCCAGCACCTTCCACTGGTTATACAGCTGGTTCTGGATATGCCGCACGCGCGCAAGATTCTTGACAGCCGGCGCAAGCCTGTCGTCCTGCATGTGCCGTATGGCGCCACCGATCTCATGAATCACGAGCTTGATCCAGAGCTCCGCAACCTGGTGCTGAATGATGAACAGCATTTCATCATGGTGCGGCGGGTCGCTGAGCGGCGTCTGCGCACTCAGCAACTGATCGAGTTGCAAATAGCCGGTGTAATCGTCATCCCGTGACAAGTCGGTAAAGATGGATTGCTCAAGTTCGCGTTTATTCATCAGGGCAGATTCGTGACCAGGTCATGACCGTTCATTGTAGGCCATTTGAGACTCGATTCGGCGCATCGCGAAGATTTGTTGCAGATGCAATTACTGTATAATACTGGGCGCTTCTCCAGGCCACCCAGGGTCCTGCCTCAAGAAAAGTAATGCGCCATTAAACAAACCTGTCAGGCCGACATTTCCGGCCGGAGCGATTGTAGTGACATCAAACAAAAACCGTCGAGGCGGAGACATCAGGCAAGTGATTGTCGATGCGATCATCGCTTCGCCCGTCAAATCGCGCGTAGTAAAAAGTACAAAGCAAATCAAGCGCTACCTGCGCCAGTACTTTGCCAACGTTCCTGTTGAAGATCTGCAGGGCCGCTCCGAACAGATCATGGCACGAGTGGCTCTCGACCACCTCGAATTCGCAGCCAAACGCCGCAAAGGCCAGGCGCTGGTTCGAATATTCAACCCGACGGAAAAAGAGCACGGCTATACGTCGGCGTTTACGTTTGTGGAAATGGTCAACGACGACATGCCATTTCTTGTCGACTCGGTGGCAGCGGCGATCAATCGCCATAGCATGATCGTTCACATCACGGTTCACCCGATCATCTCGGTAAAGCGTGATAGCGATGGTCAAATCGCGGCTATAACAGAACCGGACAACGAATCGGCAACCGCCGAGTCGTTTGTGCGATTCGCTATCGATCGCGAAACCGATGCCGGTGACCTGAAACGCCTGCGGCAGGAAATAAGCAAGATTCTTACCGATGTCCGGCTGGCCGTTCGCGATTGGCGCAAAATGCGCCAGCGCATGCTCGAAACAGTGACTCTGCTCGACAACGGTCCGAAAGGTGTTGACCCCTTGCTTCGATCTGAAAGCAAGGCGTTG
The DNA here is from genome assembly GCA_947258485.1 of uncultured Woeseiaceae bacterium. GTDB lineage: Bacteria > Pseudomonadota > Gammaproteobacteria > Steroidobacterales > Woeseiaceae > UBA1847. The sequence goes on along the minus strand of CAMYIS010000148.1, from coordinate 6,577 downwards.
CTCGAATGGATGGAGGATGAACATTTTACGTTCCTCGGCTATCGCGAGTACGCGCTCTCGAAACGCGGCAAGCGCATGTTCCTGAACGCGATCAAGGGATCCGGGCTGGGAATTTTAAGCCGTGACGATCGCGGCACGAAGGGCATTGAGCTCACGGCTGAAATGCGGCGACTTACGCGTTCCCGTGACTGGCTGATTCTGACCAAGGCGAATTCACGTTCCACGATTCATCGGCCCGCGTTTCTCGATTACGTTGGCGTCAAGGTCTACGACGAAAAAGGCAATGTGACCGGCGAGCGCCGTTTCATCGGCCTCCTTACATCAGTGGCGTACAGTGAAAGCCCGCAGAATATCCCGCTGTTGCGGCATAAAGTTCAAAAAATATACGAACGCGCACAAGTTAATGCGTCAGGACATCGCGGCAAGGCCCTGTTGCATATCATCAATACCTACCCTCGCGAAGAGCTGTTTCAGAGTTCGGTGCAAGACCTTGCTCGAACGACCATCGGCATTTTGAACCTGCAGGACCGCCAACGAATCAAGTTTTTCCTGCGCAGAGACACGTTCCGACGCTTTTTTTCATGCCTTGTTTACGTGCCTCGCGAAAAATACACAACGGCAATAAGAAGACGTATCGAAGCATTGTTGCTCGAAGCGTTCGGCGGGATTTCCGTCGACTCATCCGTGCAGATTTCTGACTCCGCGCTTGCCAGAGTGCACTTGATCGTACGCACACCAGAGGGAGAGCGCCCGCGCATAAGCATTCATCACATTGAAGAGCAGATCGCAGACCTCGTGATCACCTGGGCCGACCGGCTGCGAGACGAACTTCTCAAACTATATGGCCCGGACGAGGGATCCAGGCTCTATCGTGCCTACCGTGATGTATTCCCGGCCGGATTTCAGGAAGACACCGGACCCAGGGAAGCCTGTTCCGATGTACAGCAAATCGACGACATGTTGCGCGACGAAGCGCATCGCGCCGTCAACCTCTATATTCCACCGGACTCCGCACCGGGTCACATGCATTTCATGGTGTACAGCCGGAATGAGCCCATCGTGCTGTCGGAGGCGTTGCCGGTACTCGAGTACATGGGCGTAGACGTTTATACAGAACGACCCTATGAAGTGAACCTGAAGTCGGGCGAATGCTTCTGGATCCAGGATTTTCATCTTCGTCATGAAAGTGCCGCCGAAGTTGATATCGAGGCCATCTCGCAGCGATTCGAAGATTGTTTCCTCGCCGTGCTGCGCGGCGATGCGGAGAATGACGGCCTGAATCGACTTATTGTCAGCGCGGGCCTCGACTGGCGGCAGACGGCGCTGCTGCGCTGCTACGCCAAACACATTCTGCAACTGAGAGTACCGTTCAGTCAGGCGTACATGGAAGACGTGCTGGTCGCACATGCCGGGCTCGCCGCGCTGCTGGTTCGGCAGTTCGAACTGCAATTCGACCCGGATCTTCCGAACAAGAGACGTGATCGCGAATTGAAGGAAATAAGCGCGCAGGTCAAGCGTGGTGTCGCCAAGGCGCGTAACGTTGACGAAGATCGTATTCTCACGGCGTTCGCCGGTGGCATCGATGCGACTTTGCGAAGCAATTATTTTCAGACTATCGGCGACACGAATACGCCGAAGCCGTATATCTCGATAAAGCTCGATCCTGCGCGTCTTCCTGAAATTCCATTGCCGCGACCGCATTTCGAGGTGTTTGTCTATTCGCCCGAGGTCGAGGGCGTGCATTTGAGAAATGGTGACATCGCTCGAGGCGGTTTGCGCTGGTCGGATCGGCGTGAAGACTTCCGCACCGAGGTTCTCGGCTTGATGAAAGCGCAGGTCGTGAAAAATACGATAATTGTTCCCACGGGTGCCAAGGGCGGCTTCTTTCCGAAGCGCGCACCTGTCGATGATCGCGCGGCCATACAGGCAAACGGCATCCATTGTTACAAAACATTCATTCGCGGGCTGCTGGACCTGACCGACAACGTTGTCGATGACGTGGTTGTTACACCCGCACGCATTGTGCGCCGCGACGGTGATGATCCTTATCTCGTCGTGGCCGCCGACAAGGGCACCGCGACGTTTTCAGACATTGCCAACAGTATTTCGGCCGAATACGGCTTTTGGCTCGATGACGCCTTCGCCTCCGGCGGCTCGGCAGGCTATGACCACAAGGGGATGGGCATCACGGCGCGCGGCGCCTGGGAGGCCGTTAAGCGTCACTTCCATGAGCTCGGCGTAAACATCCAGAAACAGCCGTTCACGGTAGCAGGGATCGGCGACATGAGCGGCGACGTGTTTGGAAACGGCATGCTGTTGTCCAAAAAAATCAAGCTGGTTGCTGCGTTCAACCACAGGCGCATATTTCTCGACCCGGATCCGGATACGGCGGCGAGTTTCCGCGAGCGCAAACGTCTGTTTCGCAAGCCCGGTTCGACCTGGGACGATTATGACGAGTCGCTGATTTCCAAGGGCGGCGGCGTATTCTCGCGCCAGGCGAAGACCATCCGATTGAGTAACGAAGCGCGTAAACTCCTCGATGTCACTGAGCAGTCGATGCAGCCAGACGATTTGATTCGCGCCATTCTCAAGATGCCCGTCGACCTGCTCTGGAACGGTGGTATCGGGACCTATGCGAAAGCCAGCAGCGAAGGTCATTCGGATGTTGGTGACAGAAGTAACGACTCGGTGCGGGTCGACGCCGACGAATTACGTTGCAAAGTTATCGGCGAGGGCGGCAACCTGGGGTTCACACAGCGTGCCCGCGTCGAATTCAGCCAGCATGGCGGCCGCATTAATACGGATTTCATCGACAACTCCGGTGGTGTCGATTGCTCTGACCGCGAGGTCAATATCAAGATCTTGCTGAGCGATGCCGCAAAGAAGAAAGGATTGTCACGCAAAAAACGGGATGAGCTGCTTGCCTCGATGACCGACGACGTTGCGAATCTCGTGCTCAGGAACAACTATCTGCAGACACAGGCAATCAGCATGAGTGAAAGACTCTCCGTCTCTCGTATCGATGAGACCGCGCGGCTGATCGCGTCGCTCGAACATACGGGTTTGCTGAATCGTGACCTCGAGTATCTTCCCCACGAGACCGAGATCGAGGATCGCCGCAGCCGCAAGCACGGCTTCACGCGACCAGAACTCGCCATCGTGCTCAGCTATGCAAAGATCGACCTCTATAAAGGCCTCATCGACTCCGAGGAGACGCTCGAGGATTTCCTGCAAATCGACCCGCAGCGATATTTTCCGCCCACACTCCGGCGCCGCTATGTAGAACTCATTCCGGGCCACCGCCTTAGCCGGCAAATACTTGCGACGCTAATCTCGAACGCGCTGGTCAATCGCATGGGTCCGGCGTTTGTCAGGCGAGTGCAAGTCGATACCGGCGCCAAAACCGTAACGATCGCTCGAGCGTATGAGGTCGCACGGATCATTTGCCGCGCCACGCCGCTGCTGCGCACGATCGAGTCCCTCGATCACAAGATTCCCGCCAACGCGCAGCTTGCGATGATGTTCGAAGTGAGCCGGATTCTGCGTCATACCTGCTACTGGTTAATTGAACACTTCGGTGATGAACTGCAGATCGTCAAGACCGTGGAACGGCTCAAGGACGGCATGGCAAACATCTACACGCGTTCGAGTACCTACCTCTCCAAATCCAGCAGGGTGCGCAATGACAATGCGCTACAAGCCTGGATCGCGATGGGCGTGCCGGAAAAACTGGCCGGCCGAATGTCGTTGCTACTGGTAACGCGTGCCGCCCTCGATATTGCGGACATCGCGGCAGAACGAAAACGGGATGTACTCGATACGGCTCGCCTTTACTCGACGCTCAATGACGGCCTGGGCCTTCACTGGCTGCATGATTATGCCGAGGACCTCAAGGTCAGCGGCCGCTGGCAGGCCATGGCACGCAGCAATCTTCGCGACGAGTTCTACCGTATTCGGCGTGACATTGCGCTGCGGCTGATGACAGCCCGGAGTAAGCAGGACCCCGAACAGGTCGCCGACAAATGGCTAAATGCAAATGAAAAAAGGGTTACGCGTTTCACCCACATGGTCGAAGAAATGAAACTGCGCGGCGACATCGATTTTGCTACGCTGTCGGTGGCTGCAAAAGAACTGCGCGATCTAATATCAACCTGATAGCGATTCGAATCTCGTCGCTGGTAAATTCGGAGAAACAATGGCTGGCAAGCTCGTACTCTGCCGTCACGGTCAGAGTGACTGGAATAAGAAAAACCTGTTTACAGGCTGGACGGACGTCGACCTCACAGAGAAAGGCATACAGGAAGCGATCGATGCGGGGCAACTGCTGTCGGAACTGGGCTTCGAGTTCGATATTGCCTACACCTCTGTGCTCAAGCGCGCAATCCGTACGCTGTGGCTCATGCTCGACGAGATGGACCTCATGTGGATTCCGGTGGTGCGCGACTGGCGGCTGAACGAACGCCACTACGGTGCGCTGACGGGACTAAACAAGGGCGAAACGGCAGCCAAGTATGGCGAAGACCAGGTTCATATCTGGCGGCGCAGCTATGATATCCCTCCGCCGGCGCTCGAGGCCGACGACGAACGCCATCCGTCTTTCGATCCCCGCTATAAAGGCATCAAAAATTTACCCGGGGCGGAATCGCTGAAGCTTACACTCGAACGGGTTAAACCGTGCTGGACGGACGTGATCGCCCCGGACCTGAAGGCCGGGAAGGACGTGCTGATTGCGGCACACGGCAATAGCCTGCGGGCGCTGGTGAAGATGCTCGATCAGATATCTGACGAGGAAATCACCGGCTTCAACATCCCGACGGGAATTCCTATGGCCTACGAACTCGACGATGACCTGAAGCCCATATCGCGCGAGTTCCTGGGCGATCCGGACGCGGTCGCGAAAGCCGCCGCAGCTGTTGCAGCTCAAGGCAAGGCGCACTGACTCGACAAGAGGTCTAGGCCTGCTCGCGCGGATTGGAACGAGGTTTCCTGCTGCCAGGATCGATCAACCGTATCAGACCTTCCTGGGCCGAAGACGCGACGAGTACGCCCTTTTCAGTAAATAACTGGCCGCGCGCAAAACCGCGCGCGCCGGACGCGTTCGGGCTGTCCATCGAGTACAGCAACCACTCGTCTATTCTGAATTCACGGTGAAACCACAGCGCGTGATCAAGGCTGGCCATTATCACGTTGCGGCGAGTAAACGAAAGACCGTGCGGCAGTGTCGAGGTGGCCAGCAGCTCGAAATCCGAAACATAAGCGAGCAGATTTTGATGCAGCGCCTGTCCCTTGGGCAGGCGGTCAACGGCGCGTATCCAGACCTGCTTCTTTGGCGGCAGTTCTCGCCGCTCGTCGAGACTCAAGGGATCGACCGGACGAAACTCGAACGGACGCTTGTCCGTCATGAAACGACGTAATTTCATCGGAATGTTCTCGAGCACGTCCGCCGCAACCTCCGTCAGATCTTTCAGACCTTCAGGCGGCGGCACGTCGGGCATGTCCGCACGATGCTCGAGCCCGCCTTCCGGCGCCTGGAAGGACGCCGCGAGGTTCAATATCGGCCTGCCGTGCTGAATGGCGACGACGCGCCGATTGGAAAAACTGCCGCCGTCCCTGGCCCGGTCGACATCATAGATGATCGGCGCATCCATATCTCCGCGACGCAGGAAATAGGCATGCAGCGAGTGCGCCACCCTGCCTTCAACCGTGTGTTGCGCCGCCGACAGTGCCTGGCCGACGACCTGTCCGCCAAAGACCTGGGCGCTGCCGATATCGCGGCTGTCACCACGGAAAATATTCTCCTCGATTCGCTCGAGCTTGAGGAGAGCGATCAGGTCTTCGAGTACCGGGTGCATCCTGGTGTCCTGTTTCGTCAGCCGGCGTGCGTGCGGCCACCATCGACTGCGATACCGGTGCCACTGACAAAGACCGCATCGTCACTCGCGAGAAACAGCGCAACCTTGGCAATGTCCACGGGCTCGCCGAGGCGACGCGCGGCGGAGCCCCGAATGCAGTGATCGCGCAGTGCTTTGTCCTTGCGAAATACCTCGCGGCTTTCCGGCGTCATAACGGCACCGGGCTGGATGTAGTTGGCATTGATCGCGAACTCGCCCATTTCGGCGGCAAGGACTCGAGTCATGCCTGCCAGATCCTGCTCTGCATAAGCATAGGCAGCGTCACCATTTCGCGTAAAACAGCTGCGCAGTAATCCGATATTGATAATTCGGCCCTGCGGGCTTTTTTGCAGGTATGGGGATGCGGCGCGGCATACGCCCATCGTAAGCGCCGCCCTGGACCGCAACAGGCGTTCGAGTTTCTCGTCCACCTGGTCGAGAGGCGCATCCGGCTGTAAAGGGAAATCGTTAACCAGGATATCGATACCGCCGAGTTTCTTGACGGCATCCTCGATCAGGCCTGGCATATCCTCAGGGTCGACCAGCGCTGCCGCCATCGACGTGATGCCCTTGACCGCCGCGTAGTGCTGCATAACACCACTGTTTTTCGTGTCGACCGCCAGTACCGCCGCGCCATGTTTGGCGAGCGTGCGAGCGATGGCCTCGCTGATACCGCCAGCCGCATT
>CAMYIS010000147.1 GCA_947258485.1 uncultured Woeseiaceae bacterium | reverse complement strand
GGCCGACCGGCTGTTGTACGACCAACTCGCCGGCAACCTGCCAGGCAAGTCTCTCAGCAACGCGTACATCGTCAGTATCAACCCGCAAAGAGCGGACCCAGGCGAAATCCTGGACGAGTATGGCAAGGTGGTTCAGAAACTGCAGGACGCCAGGGCCAAGCGGATTATCATGGCGCACCCGCCGGATATTCCGGCGACTGACAAGCTACCGGCATGGGCGGACCTGATAATCACAGGTACGCCGGTATTCGTTCCGTCGCGCCATCGATTTGCCGATATTTCGGCACATGACGGATTCGTTGATATCCATGCTGACGATGATGGTGTGTTGCGACGCTCGGAGCTGTGGCATTTGAATGGTGGCGTCATGTCGCCGTCATTGCCTTTGGCTATAGCGCTCGCCGAATCGGCGACGGCGACCGCACCGCGTATGTCGAGTTCTGACGATGCTATTTATTTTTCCAATTACACAGAATTGCCGAGACTAAGTGTCGCGGAATTACTCGAAGGTGATATGACGTTTGCCGGCGCCACCGTATTCGTCGACTCGGACCCTGCCCTGGTCGGTGCGGAAGCGGTTTTGCCATCGGGGCAGTTCGTCACCCACTCGGAACTAACTGCCGCGCTGCTGGCTGATATAGAAAACGAGCGAATGATTATTGCGCCGTCCTGGGCCAGAGCCATGGAGTGGCTGGCGCCCGTCTTGCTCGCGATTGTCTCGGTGCTGTTTATGCCGGATCGCAACCGGCACGAGATCGCCGTCCTTGCTGTGACGGCCGTGATATCGCTCCTGTTGGTCGAAGCACTGCTGCTGCTCGGCCTGCACGTTCGCATCGACCTTGGGCGGCCTATCCTGATATTTTCCAGCGTGGCGATACTCAGCGTTTTCCTCGTTTCGGATGTAAAGAAAGTGTCAAGGAACGCATTCCAGAGAGGCTCTGACTTCCTCTCGGCCGGTCGCCTCGAACCGGCTTTTGGGGAATTCCGGCGCTGCAACCCGTCTGAAACTGTCGCGGCGGTTATGTACAAGCTGTCGCTTGCTTTCGAGCAGGAAGCCAAGCCGGAACGGGCTGAAGCGGTTCTGGAGTGGATGAAGCGAACGCACTCGGGGCACACGCATAATGATCTAAAAGCCAAGAATCTCGGCGGAGCGCCGGAAAGGCTCGGCCGCTACGTCATTCAACGTCGCATTGGCCGCGGTGCGATGGGCACCGTGTACCTGGCGAAGGACCCGCGCATAAATCGTCCGCTTGCCGTGAAAGCGATTCCCATTGAAAAAGAATTCGAGGACGAGGAACTCAAGGAAGCCCGTCTGCGCTTTTACGGCGAGGCTGAATCGGCCGGCCGCCTTACGCACCCCAACATCATCACGGTATTTGATGCCGGCGAAGAGAAAGGACTTGCCTACATCGCCATGGAGTACGTTCCCGGTATCGCGTTGAAGGACTTTACGGATCCCAAGAGACTGCTCGCACCCAAACGTGCGCTGGAGCTTTGTGCCGCGACGGCTGAGGCGCTGGACTACGCCCACAATCAGGGAGTTATCCACCGCGACATCAAGCCGGCCAACCTGCTCTACAATCCTAAAGACGGATCGCTGAAGATCAGCGATTTTGGCGTTGCGCGCATGACAGATAACAACCGAACGAAAACCGGCATTGTCCTGGGCACGCCGATGTACATGTCACCGGAGCAGTTGGGGGCGGAAAACCTCACGGGCCAGTCGGACTTGTTTTCGCTTGGTGTTACTCTGTACGAACTATTGGTTGGTGAGGTCCCGTTCAAAGCATCGAACATCGCAGTACTAATGACTAAAATAACGACTGAAGACCCGGCGCCGGTATCGTCCCGGCGAGCCGGTATACCCCCTGGCGTCGACGCGGTTCTCGCCAGGGCGTTGGCAAAACGTCCCGAAAACCGCTTTTCCTGCGGTGCCGAGATGGCTATAGCACTACGGAATTGCGCCAGATTGTCTTAAAGTCAGCAATGAGCGATAAAGAACACCGTATATGAATCTGCGCGGAAAAATCGATTTTGCCGAGCTCACGGACACGGGACGTGTGCGGGAGCACAATGAGGATGCAATCGGGTCTACACCGGACATCGGCCTCATGGTGCTCGCTGACGGTATGGGTGGCTACAACGCTGGCGAGGTCGCGAGTGGCATCGCCGTACAGATCGTTACCGAATTGGCCACCATAGGCGCCAGCCGCGAAGAAAGCGACGAAATCGATCCGCACAGCGGGCTAATGCGTCAGTCAATCGTGCTGCGTGACGCTGTTTACCGGGCGAACAAGATTATCTTTCAGACAGCGCAAAGCCAGACGCACTGCGAGGGCATGGGCACCACGATTGTCGCCTGCATGTTTTGCGACAACAAGATGTCAGTCGCCCATGTCGGCGATTCCAGGGCATACCGGCTGCGTGGCGGTGAGCTCGAGCAAATATCCATGGATCATTCCCTGCTGCAGGAACTGGTCGATCGCGGGTTCTATTCGGAAGAAGAGGCGCAACGCTCGACGAACCGCAATTACGTGACCCGGGCGCTGGGTGTCGAGCCAACCGTGGAGGTCGAGGTTCACGAACACGAGGTACTGCCTGAGGACATTTATCTGCTGTGTTCCGATGGCCTGTCCGACATGGTCGAAGATGACGATATTCACTTAACTATCAGTACTTTTAATGCTAGTCTTGAGGTAGTTGGTCAACAGCTTGTTGACTTGGCC
>CAMYIS010000146.1 GCA_947258485.1 uncultured Woeseiaceae bacterium | reverse complement strand
GTCGAGTGTTTCAACCCGGGCTTTGCCAACAACCCGGTTCGTACGCTCTGGACGCAGGACGGAATTGAATAGTCGCATTGAATTGGCCGGTAGGTATACCAGGAAGAGAATCATGCAAATGCGTATAAACATGCGCGGCATCACGCTGGTGGAGCTGCTGATCGTGGTAGTGATCGTCGCCATACTCACGGCGGTCGCTTTCCCGAATTATCGCAATTTCGTAGTTCGGGCAAAACGCACCGAGGCGAAAGCCGCACTGCTGAAAGCCGCTACGAACCAGGAGAAGTTCTACCTGCAGAACCAGGCATTTACAGGCGACCTTGCAAACCTCGGTTTTAGCGGCCCGCCGTTCAAGTCGGAGTCTGGCACCTACAATCTTAGCGTTGCCCCGAATCCGGATTGGGCAGTAGACTTTTTGGTTACGGCCACCTACACGGGCACCGACAGCGAAAATACGAAGTGCCCGACATTCAAGATTGACGGGCGAGGCAACAGGACATCTCCGGACGGAACCTATGCCGACTGCTGGACGCGAAAGAACTAGGAACCGTCACCCGCGCCCTCAGGCGCTAAGGCTCAATCAGTCTTCGACGATCCTTGCCGGCCTGAGAAAAACAGCGCATCGATAATCAGCAGCGCGGCGCCGACCGAGATGCCGGCGTCAGCGACGTTGAACGACGGAAAGGCCCATCCGCCAAACCACACCTGAATGAAGTCCGTCACGTGTCCAAATCGGACACGGTCGATGAGGTTGCCTGCCCATCCTTGCGAATACGCCAGATCCACACGGCTATGACGCCGCTGACAACGGTGGCAAGCACGACAAAGAACCAGCGTTGCCATCCGCCGGCATTGGCAAGGAAACTAAAGGCGGCGCCCGTGTTTTTCTGATGCGTCAGGTTAATAAACGAGTTGAGGGGAACTCGATCATAGAGTGGCACCCACTCGACGATTGCCCATTTCGTAAGCTGGTCGGCACCGACGATGGCGAGCGCGACGACCATCCACGCAATGAAGCGTGCATTGCCGCTATTACTTTCCTGTACATTAGTCAAAGTCAGCTCCTCTCAGACCGCGTGAGCGGCGAGCGCCATACGCGCATTTTCGGCATCAAGCGCCATTTGCGCAACCAGTTCGTCAACCGATTCAAATTTTTCCTCGGCACGAAGGTGTGCGAGAAAGTCTACGTGAATGTATTCGCCGTAAATATCTGCATCGAAATCAAACAGGTGAACTTCGAGCACGGGCTTGCAAAGATCAAACGTTGGACGCGTTCCGACGCTGGCGACACCGTCAAACGGACCGTTGGGCAGCCCGTGTACGCGCACGGCAAAAATTCCAAGCACCGCGCTCTGCCGCCTCCTGATATCGACATTTGCAGTCGCATAGCCGAGCGAGCGGCCGACCTCCCGACCTTTGACGATTTTTCCGGACATCCGGTACGGGCGACCCAAAAATGCCGTCGCGCGCTCGACATTGCCATCGGCGAGCGCTTCGCGAACTTCAGTGCTACTCACTCTTACGCCGTCGACTATTATGCTTGGCACCTGATCCACGTCAAATTGTAAGGCCTTGCTCGACCGCTGCAGATGCTCGATCGTGCCCTCGCGCCTGCTCGCGAACTGGAAGTCATCACCGACGACGATGTGGCGCGCATTGAGACCGTGGATGAGTATTTGCCGAATGAACGCATCAGCTCGAATACCGCGCATCGCAGCATCGAAACGCGGGCAATAGAAGATGTCGATACCGTAGTCGGCAAGCGCCTCGTATTTTTCCCGAAAACGCATGAGCCTGGCCGGTGGGCTGGCCGCGGCGAAGAATTCCTTGGGGGTCGGTTCGAAACTCATGACAATCGCCGGCCAGCCCCTGGCCCGTGCTGTCTTTATGACCCGATCCAGCAGCTGTGTATGGCCGAGGTGCAGGCCGTCGTAGGCGCCAATGGTAACGACACTGCCGCGTGCAAGTTCACCGTGCGGGAGATCGGCAAGGTGCCTGACAAGCCGCACGTCAGATAGCCCTTAAGCGGAATTGCGACGGCCGCAGTCCCAGTATCAATAAGCTCAGGAAGTACGTGGCTGCTCCCGCGATAACCGATATGCCCAGCCAGTAAACGCGATCAAACGATCCGACGTCCAGCCACCATTCCAGCGGACGATAGAGCAGCAGCAGAACCGCGCACATGGCGATGTTTGCAGCCATGACTCGAACCATCAGCACCAGCCATCCCGTGGAGTGCTGGATAACGTCCTCTTTGTGCAAGCCGCGGTATAACAATGCGGCGTTGAGTATTGCCGCAACCGAGGTAGCGCCGGCCAGACCGACGTGAGGTCCCGCGAATTCAACGGAAGTCAGGTACCAGGCCGACGCAATGCTCAGCACGAGGTTGACGCCGAGAGCGACCAGGCCGATCAGCACCGGCGTCCGCGTGTCTTCGCGCGCGAAAAAAGCCGGTGCCAGGATCTTTACGAAGGAAAACCCGATAAGACCAAGCGCGTAGGCTTGCAGGGCAAGCCTGGTCATGCCGACAGACCTTTCGTCAAATATCCCGCCGTAGAACAACGTCGCTATCAACGGACCGGCAAGAACAACAAGCCCCGCGGCCGCCGGCACGACAATCAATATTGCAAGTCTCATCGACCAGTCCAGCGTCTGCGAAAACTCCGTCTTGTCGTCGCTGGCCCACAGGCGCGACAGCGTCGGCAGCGTGACGGTTGCCAACGCGATACTGAATAATCCCAACGGAAACTCCATGAGCCTGTCAGAGAAATACAGGTAACTGATACTGCCGACCGGGAGTAATGACGCGATGACGCCACCCAGGAGCACGTTTATCTGCGCCACAGAGGATCCAAAAATCGCGGGCACCATCAGCCGGAACGCCCGCCGCACGCCGTCATGCCGCGGCGCCCAGATCGGCCGTGGAAACGCGCGTATCTGCGCGAGAAACGGCAGCTGAAACAGCAGCTGCAGAATGCCCGCAACCAGTATCGCGTAAGCCAAAGCCATTACCGGTTGTTCGAGCAAGGGCGCGACCCAGATCGCCGCCACAATCAAAACCACGTTCAAAATAACCGGTGTGAACGCGGGAACGCCGAAACGCCCGTAAGTGTTCAGGATTCCACCTGCAAATGCTGTTAGAGAAACGAACAACAGGTATGGAAACGTAAAACGTAACATTAGTGCGGCAAGATCGAAGTCACCGCCATCGCCTATGAAACCGGGGGCAACGATCAAGACAAGTACCGGCGATGCAATAACGCCTAGCAGCGTCACGAGGAAGAGCACGATGCCGAAAGTACCGGCCACGGCATCGACGAATTCACGCGCTTCTTCGTGATCGTGCTTTTCACGATAACGAGCCATGACCGGGATGAAGCCGGCCGAGAAAGCGCCCTCCGCGAAAAAGCGCCGCAGCATATTCGGAATGCGCTGTGCGACCAGGAACGCGTCCATCACGAGCGACGCCCCGAAATAGCGGGCG
>CAMYIS010000145.1 GCA_947258485.1 uncultured Woeseiaceae bacterium | reverse complement strand
ACCCGTCGCTGCTACTCTGTGACGAGCCCACGGGTGATCTCGACCGCGAAACGGCCGACGAAATTTTGCGCTTGCTGCAGGTCCTGAATCGGGAGCACGGCAAAACCATCGTCATGGTCACGCATGACGCCCAGGCTGCCGATTATGCCAATCGAATCCTGCACTGCGACAAGGGCACGCTCGAGGCGAAGGAGGCGGCATGAAGTACTTCCGGCTTATCTGGAAAAACGCCTGGCGCAAGAAGATCCGCACCTCGCTGACAGTGCTCTCGGTGTTCGTGGCATTCCTGCTGTTCGCACTGCTATCGGCGCTTGGCTTCGCATTCCGGGGCGGCGTCGACGTTGCCGATGCCGAGCGCCTGATCATTATTGACAAGATATCGCTCATCAATCCGCTGCCAATGAGCTATCGGAACCGCGTCGCCGCCACCGACGGCGTGGAATCCGTCACGCATGCCAGCTGGTTCGGCGGCTATTACCAGGAACCGCGCAACCAGTTTGGCCAGTTTCCCGTGGATCCGCAGTCCTATTTCGACATGTATCCTGAATTCAACATGCCCGCCGAGCAGTTCGAAGCATTCAAGCGTAATCGAACCGGCGCTGTCGTCGGACAGGAGATCGCGGACACTTACGGGTGGAAAGTCGGCGACCAGATTCCGATCCAGGCAACGATCTGGACAAAAGCAGATGGTGGCCGCACGTGGGAATTCCAGCTCGAAGGAATTTTCTCGACCGATGATCCGCGCGGCAGCACGGCGCTCATGCTGTTCCAGTACGACTACTTCGAAGAGGCGAGGGCGTTCGGCAAAGGCACGGTTGGCTGGTACATCCTGCGGGTTGCCAAAGGCGCCGATCCGATTCAGGTCGCGAATGCGATCGACCTGCAGTTCGCCAACTCGCCGAATGAAACAGAAACCAGCACCGAGGCCGCTTTCGCACAGTCTTTTACCAAGCAGTTCGGCAACATCGCGCTGATCGTAACGTTGATTCTTGGCGCCGTATTCTTCACGCTGTTACTCGTTTCGGGTAACACGATGTCGCAATCGGTTCGCGAAAGGATTTCCGAGCTTGCCGTTTTGAAAACGCTGGGTTTCAGTGATCCGGCCGTGTTGGGAATAGTATTATCGGAGTCAATTCTCATCATGCTGATGGGCGGCTTGCTCGGCCTCGGTCTCGGTTGGCTGGTTGTTCAGGGCCTGGCGCAACAGATGGGCGCCTTTCTGCCCGGCGTTTTCCTCTCGCCTGCGGCGATCGCTGGCGGGGTGGCGATGATGATCGGCGCAGGAATACTCGCAGGGATATTCCCTGCTCTCAAAGCGATGCGTCTGTCGATCATTGACGCGCTCGCGCGGGCCTAGGAGACAACGATGCGCGGTCTGAAGCAAATATTCGCCGTAACATGGCTCAATCTTCGAAACCTGCCGCAGCGCGTTGGCTCATCGGTCGTTGCCGTGATCGGCGTTGCGGCCGTCGTGCTGGTTTTCGCCGCGGTACTATCGATGGCCAAGGGATTCGAACGAACGATGATATCCGCCGGCTCCGAAGACACTGCCATCATCATGCGCAGTGGTTCGACATCGGAACTTACCAGCGGCATCTCCAATGATCAGGCTTTGATTATCGCAAATGCACCAGGCGTCTTGAAGGACGGCGATTCCGCCGTCATATCGGCTGAACTCTATGTCGTCGTGGATGTCAAGAAAAAATCCACGGACACGGACGCCAACGTGCCGTTTCGCGGTATTCAGTCGGGTGCATTCGAGGTACGCAATAATGTGACCATGGTCGAGGGCCGCATGTTTGAAACCGGCAAGAACGAGATCATCGTTGGTCGTGCAGCGCAGCAGGAGTTTGCCGGGCTCGATACCGGATCGACAATTCGTTTCGGCCAGACCGATTGGCGAATCGTCGGCGCATTCGATGCGAACGGCAGCGTGTCAGAGTCCGAGCTTTGGACCGACGTTCGTGTCCTGCAAAATGCCTATCGCCGCGGCAACTTTTTTCAGTCTGTGCGCGTCAAGCTACAGAGCAGCGGAAGCTTGCCGGAACTCGAGGCTGCGCTGGAAACTGACCCAAGAATCGATCCGGACATCATGAGCGAAAGAGAGTACTACTCCGGACAGGCCGCGCCGTTGAGCCAGTTCATCAGGCTTATCGGCTATCCCCTGACGATCCTGATGTCGATTGGCGCGGTGTTCGGCGCTTTGAATTCGATGTACTCATCCGTCTCTGTGCGCGGCAAAGAGATTGCTACGCTGCGGGCACTGGGGTTCGGGCCGATCTCGATCCTGTTCTCGACGATGATCGAATCGACTTTGCTCGCGTTGGTGGGCGGTGTATTGGGAGGCGCCGTCGCGTACCTTGTGTTTAACGGCTTCCAGGTATCGACTCTAAATGGTGCAAGTTTCAGCCAGGTCGTTTTCGACTTTGCCGTGACGCCCGACCTGCTTATCGACGGTCTTCTTGCCGCGTTGGTCATCGGCGCGTTTGGCGGGCTGTTTCCGGCTATCCGGGCCGCACGGCTGCCGGTTGCGCAGGCGCTACGCGAACTTTGAGTCTAACGACATCGAGCCTCAGCGCGGCTGACACTGCGTACAGACGAATATGTTGCGGCTGCCCAGCGTGCGACGTTCCAGAGTCGTGCCGCATTCATAGCAGCCCTGTCCGTCGCGGCCGAATACCTGGAAACGGTACTGCTGGTAGGTCATGCCACCTGCTTTGCGTTCTTTCGCCGC
>CAMYIS010000144.1 GCA_947258485.1 uncultured Woeseiaceae bacterium | reverse complement strand
CCAGCCCGGCTTTCTCGAAACGGCTGTAGATCTCTCCGATCAGGTTCTTTTGCACGCCATCGGGCTTGATGATGGACAGCGTCTGTTCAACGGCCATGTGTTGCTTCCTTTGTTGCTGTTCTTTATGGGTGGTAGTCAGCGCCCGGCGAATCTGCCGAGCGAATCGATGCGAACCGTTAATACTACTACGGCACTTTCAGACGTTGAAGCTCTCGCCGCAGCCGCATTCGCCCGAAATATTGGGATTTCGGAAACTGAAGGCCTCGTTAAGACCGTTCTTGACGAAGTCGACCTCGGTACCGTCGATCAATTGCAGGGCTTCTGGGTCCACGACAACCTTGACGCCCTTGTCTTCGAAAACGATGTCGGAGTCGGCAATTTCGTCGGCATAGTTGATGACGTAGGAATAGCCGGAACACCCGGTTTGCGTAACCCCAAGGCGCAGGCCGATACCCGAGCCGCGCCGGTCGAGGTGGGTACGGACACGATCAGCGGCCGAACGGGTAAGCGATATCGCCATTTGAGTCTCTCTTTGAATACGACAATTTCAGGGTACAGATCCGGCGCCCAAACTCCGCGCAAGCGACCGCACCGCATCTTCTAGGACAAGTATACGTCCCGTTTTCTCCACAGGTACAGACAGATCACGCATTATGTCGGCTGCCCGAAACTCGCTGAGACTCTCGCCAGGCTCGCCCTCGAAATGGGAACAGAACCATTCGCAGGCGGCAATCACGTGGGGGCAGCCCCAGGCCCGGAACCTGAGCGACTGTATGCGCCCCTCATCCTCCGTCGCGGAGAGCCTCAGGCGAATGCCCTGGTCGTCGATATACGCCGTGGCGCCGCCGCGCAGATCGCCGGCATGCGCGGTATTGGCAAAGTATTCCCGGACCAACGCGTTGTAAGGATCGTCGCTCACAGGGGTGCCGCCGGTGCCAGGTCCCGCAGGCGCGCCACGGCATCCCGGTAGCGCCGGGCGGCAAACTCGACTTCATCCTCGGTGGTTGGCCGACCCATGCTGAAGCGGATCGCGCTCTGTGCAAGCGAGTCGCTCCGCCCCAGCGCGCGCAATACATAGGAGGGTTCCTGGCTTTTTGAATTGCAGGCCGATCCTGTGGCCACGCAGATGGGCTCCAATCCAAGCAGCAGGCTTTCTCCCTCGACGTTCGACACGCTGACATTGAGAATGCCCGGGAAACCCGATTCGATGTCGCCGTTAACGAGCACGCCCTCAACATCGCAAATACCGGCCCAGAGCAGGCGACGCAATTTCCCCAGGTGATCGAGATCTGTTTCGATGCTGGATTGCGCGATCTCGGCCGCAAGTCCCAGCCCCGCGATGAGATCTGCGGGCAAAGTCCCGGGCCGGATCCGCTGCTGTTGCCCACCGCCGAACAGTATTGGCTCGACGCGGCAGCCGGGGCGGTCGGCTATATACAACGCACCGATGCCTTTCGGGCCATAGAACTTGTGCGCGGTCAGCGACAATAGGTCGACGGGCAGCGCCTGCAGATCAATAGGGATTTTGCCAACGGCTTGTGCCGCGTCGACATGAAACAGCACGTCACGTTCTCGGCAGATCGATCCAATGGCCTCGATGTCCTGCATGACGCCCGTTTCGTTATTGACGTACATAACGGATGCCAGCTGCGTGTCCTCGCGCAACGCATTCGCGAGCGCTGCCGGTTCCAGGCGTCCGTCGTCATCCGGCCTGAGCCAGCTCACCTCGAATCCCTCTTTCTCGAGCATTTGAAACACATCAGTAACCGCTTTGTGCTCGGTCAGCAGGGTCACGAGGTGTTTGCCGCGGTGCGACCGGAACCTCGCCGCACCGGCTATCCCCAGGTTGTCGGACTCGGTCGCACCCGAGGTCCAGACCAGGGTCCTGGGATCGACGTTCAGCAGCGCCGCGAGCTGTTGCGCGGCGCGCTCAATATTCGCGCGACTCACTCGCCCGGCAATGTGATTCGAGGACGGATTGGCATACCCGGACTCGCGGCATTCGTGCATGCGTTCGGCGACACGCGGGTCCACCGGAGTTGAGGCCGCGAAGTCGAGATAGATGAAGTCCTTCGTCATCAGTCGGACGGTTCCTTGCGATCGATTGCCGTGAGGATACCGCGCAGTATGTTGACCTCGTTCTTGTCGGGACGCGCACGGATAAAGAGGCGTCTCAAGCGGCGCATCAGATGTCGCGGATTTTCCGGATCCAGGAATCGAATGTCTTCGAGTACCCGCTCGAGGTGCGTGTAAAAATGTTCCATCTCCTCATGCGTCGCAGGCGGCGCTTCGCTTTCAAACGCCGGGCCTGCGTGCAGCATGCTTGCGACACGAAGTTCGTAGGTCAGCACCTGCACGGCCATCGCGAGGTTCAATGAGCTGAATCCGGGATCTGTCGGTATCGTCAGCAGCGTATGGCACAGATCGAGGTCATCGTTGTGCAGTCCGGTCTTTTCCGGCCCGAACACCGCCGCTACGTTGCCCTCGCTGCATTCGCTGATCATGCGCTCCGCGCAATCACGAGGTCCCATGCTCGGCCAACTGATGGTTCGCGAGCGCGCGCTCGCGCCAGCAACGTACACACAGTCCGCCAGCGCATCGGCAAGGCTCGAGACGATCATTGCATTGTCGAGAATATCGGTCGCACCGGACGCTCGGGCCGTGGCGTCCTCGTGTGGAAAATATCGCGGGTTGACGAGCGCAAGATCGCTTAGCCCCATGTTTTTCATGGCACGCGCAACTGCCCCGATG
>CAMYIS010000143.1 GCA_947258485.1 uncultured Woeseiaceae bacterium | reverse complement strand
TCTACCTCTGAGCTAACGCCCCTGTCGGAACCTCGAGATGGCGGGGATGCCACCGGAATTCCGGCGGCATGATACCGGATACGCTTCAAATGACAAGCGTCATCCGGAAAGCCCCCCATGCAAGCCTATACGCCCTCTTCTCCCATGCGCTTCAGCCTTTGTCCCGCAAGCCGTGCAGCCGTTGTTTCGGGGTAGTCGGCCTGCACACGCAGCAAGGAGTCGCGCGCCGAATTCCAGCGCTTGAGCTCGTAGTTGCAGTATCCGATTTTGAGGAGCGCGTCCGGCACTTTGCGTGATCGCGAATAGTCTTTGATGACGACCTCGAATGCGGCAAGGGCTTCGTCAAATTTCTGCGTCACATAGAACGACTCCGCCAGCCAGTACTGGGCATTGTCGGCGAGTTCGCTATCTGGATAGGTGACCAGGAATTGCTCGAAGGCCATCGCCGCCGGTTCGTAGCGTTGCTGTTTGAGCAGCTCGAACGCGGCCTGGTAGTTGTCCCGATCCGAGCCCCCGGGCATGGGGAGCTGCCCAGGGGACAGGGTCCCACCTTCCATCACACCGACAGCAGTTCGTGACCGCAGCGCGGTCTCCAGCTCCTGGATGCGCGCGTCGAGATCGGCGTAGAGTTGCCGCTGCCGAACCGCCGTTGTCTCCGTGCCGTGTTCCAGCGTTTCCAAACGGCCAACTACTTCATCATTTTGCCGTTCCATTGTGCCGACCTGCTGCGTCAGGTTAACCAGGCTCTCGTTCTGCACGACGCGCTCGATAGCCTGCATGCGGCGCTCCAGCTCATCGAGCTTCACGAGCACCGGATCATCGACAGGCTGCAGCAACTCGCATCCACCAAGGGCTGTCAGCAACGGCACCAACAGCAGTAATCTTCTTGTCTGCATTGCCATCGATTAATTGGTGTACCGGATCTCGACGCGGCGATTCTGGGCATAGTCCATTTCGGAGCTGCCGAACGACGCCGGACGTTCTTCGCCGAAACTCACTGTGGAGATCTGTGATGCGGACACGCCCTGGATCATCAGCATCTGCCGCACCGCCTGTGAGCGACGCTCGCCGAGTCCGATATTGTATTCGCGCGAACCTCGCTCGTCGGCGTGGCCTTCAAGGCGAACCCTGAGGCGTGTGTTCTCCCCAAGCTGCATGGCATGACGCGTTACGAGGTCCTGGTCCTGCGGTCGCACCTCGGATGAGTCGAAATCAAAATATATGACCATTCCCAGCTCGCCTGCCGACGGATCCTCGATATATTCGCCAGCGCCGAGGCCGCCAGCGCCCATGCCGTCCGTCGACGCGCCAGTGTCGCCGTAGGTGGTATCGGTCGGCTCGGGGTCCGGGATCGTGTTCTGAGCACAACCGGCCAGGAAAGCGGCCGTCAGGCCAACTGCTACCAATTTCAAATAAGACATCTTCAAGTCCTTGCTTGTCATCTTCTATGATGAAGAAAATTTATAAAAAACAATAAATAACGGAAACTACTTAATCTAAACTATTCTCTCTAAAACCGTGGAAACGGCGACCAGACCGGTTCCCTGACGTCGCCGCGTCCTGAGGCCATCTTTTGCCGTATCAGGCCGTCGGCCGATACCGTTTCCAGCACACCGTTGCCGCCTTGTCGTGTGGCATAGATCAGGATATCGCTATTCGGTGCAAAACTCGGGCTTTCATCCTGCTGTCCGCCCGAGACGATCAGGACGTCCTTGCGGGAAAGATCCATCACCGCGATCCGGTAATTACCGCGATCGTTGTGCACCATCGCGAGGCGCGTACCGTCCGGCGACAAGCGCGGCCGCGCATTATAACTCCCCTCGAAAGTAATGCGCTCTGGCGTGCCACCTGTCGCCCGTACCCTGTAGACCTGCGGCCCCCCTGCCCGGTCCGACGTGAAATAGATGTATCGGCCGTCCGGTGACCACGTACCTTCGGTATCGATCGCCCGGTGTGTCGTCAGCCGCTGCACATTGCGCGACGTGATATCCAGCGTGTAGATGTCGAGATTGCCCTCGACCCCGCCCAGTGTCACGACGAGTTTGCGGCCATCCGGCGAAAAAGACGGCGCACCGTTGATGCCGGGCTTGCTCGAGACCTTGAAACGGTTACCGCTCCTGAGTGTCTGTACGAAAACCGAGGACTTGTTGTCTTCGAAAGAAACGTAGGCCAGCTGCCGGCTGTCCGGCGACCATGCCGGCGACATGATTGGATTGTTGCTCTCCATGATCGTGTATTCGTTCTCGCCGTCCTGGTCGGACACGATCAGGGAATAAAGGCGCTGCTGCCCCTGCTGCGCGGCCGTTACATAGGCAACCTTGGTACCGAATACGCCTTTGATGCCGGTCAGCTTCTCGTAGATCATGTCAGCCGCCCTGTGGCCGGCCTCACGCATCGTGCCGCGAGTAGCCGGCATGCGATAGCCGACGAGCTGCTTGCGACCAAAGACGTCGAATAGCTGGAACTGCAGCGTAAAGGCATTCTCGCCGGTCTGCGTGACCGTGCCGACCACGACCGCCTCGACACCCACGAAGCTCCAGTCCTGGAAATCGACATCGGCCCCGCTGGTCGGCTTCTGCAGCATCTTGCTCTCGGGAATGGGCTCGAATCGCCCGCTGCGCTTGAGGTCGCTCGTTATCACGGCGGCCACGTCGAGCGGCATATCGGGTCCGCTGCCCTCCCAGCCGAACGGCACGATCGCCACTGGTGTTGGCTGGGCAACACCCTGGACGTCGATGACGAGCTCCGCGTAGCTGCTTCCGGCCACGAATACCAGGAT
>CAMYIS010000142.1 GCA_947258485.1 uncultured Woeseiaceae bacterium | reverse complement strand
TCAGATTGCGGCGCAGGTCACTGAACTTTCGTACGCGCTCGATACTTTTTACTTTCTCGTCATGGGCGCGCTGGTCATGTGGATGGCCGCGGGTTTCACGATGCTCGAAGCCGGCCTCGTCCGCGCCAAGAACACAGCCGAGATCCTGACCAAGAATGTCGGTCTCTACTCAATAGCCTGCATCATGTACATGCTCTGCGGCTACGCGATCATGTATCCCGGCGATGATTTTGCGGGTGGCGTATTCGGCGCCCTGAAAAACATCGGCATCCTCGGTTCCAGCGACAACTCCGTTGAAAACGTGATGGCGGGCGACGCGTATTACTCCGGCCTGTCAGACTTTTTCTTCCAGGTCGTATTCGTGGCAACCGCGATGTCTATCGTTTCGGGCGCCGTCGCCGAGCGTATGAAGCTCTGGTCGTTTTTCGCGTTCGCGGTCATTCTTACCGGCTTCATTTACCCGGTGCAGGGCTTCTGGAAATGGGGCAACGGCTGGCTCAACACTGACGGTGTAACAGAAGCTGTCCGATTCCTGGACTTTGCAGGTTCGGGCGTCGTACATCTGTGCGGCGCTGCGGCAGCACTCGCCGGCGTCCTGCTCCTCGGCGCGCGTAAAGGCAAGTACGGCAAAGGCGGTCAGATCAATGCCATTCCCGGCAGTAACCTGCCGCTGGCGGCGCTTGGCACGCTGATCCTTTGGCTCGGCTGGTTCGGCTTTAACGGCGGTTCTGAGCTCAAGGTTTCCGATGTCGGCGAGGCCAACGCTGTAGCACTCGTGTTCGTCAACACGAACATGGCCGCGGCTGGTGGACTCGTCTTCGCCCTGCTGCTGTCACGATTCTGGTTCGGCAAAGCTGACCTGACCATGGCGCTGAACGGTGCGCTGGCCGGTCTCGTGGCAATCACCGCAGAACCGCTTACCCCGGCGCCGATTCAAGCAACGATGATTGGCGCTGTCGGCGGCTTGCTGGTTGTTGGCTCGATCGTGATGCTCGACAAGCTGAAGATCGACGATCCTGTTGGCGCAATCTCGGTACACGGCGTCGTCGGCATCTGGGGCCTGTTGGCTGTCTGCTTCACGAATCCTGATGCGACCCTCAAGTGGCAGCTAATCGGCATCGTGTCGATCTTCGCCTGGGTCTTCATTATGAGCTTCATCGTCTGGTTCGTGATCAAGCTTATCGCCGGTATCCGCGTCTCGGAAGAAGAGGAGTACGAGGGCGTCGACATCAGCGAATGTGGCCTCGAGGCTTATCCCGAGTTCGTAACGGCGGAATAGTCCCCCCGGCAGCGTCGTTCGGCTTGTCATAACGAAAGTCGGGCGGCGTTGCCTCTTTACTCGTTCCTGCATAGAAATTCCCCTCTGAAGCAACGAGTTACTGAGCGGGCCGCAAGGCCCGCTTTTTTTTGTATTTACCTAATATTGGGCAAGGGCCCATAAATGACTGTGATGACGATCACAACAAGTCCGCTACAATAGTGGTCTAATATTTTTACTATTCAGTGCCTTATGTCGGGCTAACGAAGCCCCGGAAGGACAAATCATGAAAGCTAAGCGGTTTTTAATTGGGTTGGCAGCCGTTGCCATGACGGTCGCCAGTGGCGCCTTCGCCGGCGGCATCTACAAGTGGACTGATGAAGATGGCAACGTTCACTATGAAGATCGGCCGTCGGGAGCCGCAACAGAGGAGCGCATGGCGCTTTCCTATCGACGCACCAACCCGGGTTCCGTGCAAAAGCAGAGACAAGGGGTCGCTGACTCCGTAGCGGCCAGGCAGGAAGCCAGGGCCAAGGCAGACGAAGCAGCGAAATCCGCTGAGGAAGAAGCCGCTGAAGCCGCTGATAACCAGAAGAAATGCGAGACCTACCGCGCACGACTCCAGACCTTTGTTCAGTCTCGCCGCCTTTATCGCCAGGACGAAAACGGTGAGCGCGTTTATCTCGATGAGGCCGAAACGCAAAAAGCGCGTGAAAATGTAGAGGAACTCATCGCGGAGCACTGCGGCTCCTGATAGCCCCGACGACCGGGCGTCGCGCGGCCGCTGGCGCTACAATGCCAGCAACCGCCGAAGGAGCGCCCGTTTGACCGCAGCACCCGAGCCTACTCACGAGGACACGCAGGCCTATCTGCCGGACTTTTGTGCGGCAGGTACATTGTTCATCATCGTACTCGTAGCTGAGCTTGTCGCGATTGTCCTGACGCTGGCGGCTCATGACATAGAGCGGCAGTTCCTCGTCGAACTGTCCAAGATCTCTTTTTTCACAATGTGGCTTGCGTTACTCGGTTCGGCCGTCATGTGCCTGCTTCGTAACAGCCTGGAAAAGACCGGCAAGACACGTGCATTCGTCCTCAGTTTTGTCGTACTCGAACTTGTTTGCCTGGGCTTATCCGAAGGGTCCTGGCAGCTCGTGCGCATCTTCGGTGCGTCGACGATCATCAGCGATTCTCACTCGATGTTCTTGTTGCGGACCTTTGCAATCAGCTCGATCGTCATCGCGCTGGCGATGCGCTATCTCTATATTTCGAGTGAATGGCGCCGCAGTATCGTTCTCGAAGCGCAGTCACGCATTAGTGCGTTGCAGGCACTGATTCGCCCGCACTTTCTTTTCAACAGCATGAATACGATCGCGGCATTGACTCGCAGCAACCCGTCGCAGGCTGAAGAAGCCGTTGAAGACTTGTCCGACCTGTTGCGGGCAACGATGGGCAGCCCGAAGGACCGCTCCTCGCTGAAACAGGAACTCGAGATCGCCGCGATTTACCAGCGCATCGAAAAGCTGCGGCTG
>CAMYIS010000141.1 GCA_947258485.1 uncultured Woeseiaceae bacterium | reverse complement strand
GATGACAGCATTTTGTCAAAGCGTGCTTTTTCCACGTTGAGGATTTTTCCTTTCAGCGGAAGGATCGCCTGCGTGCGCCGGTCGCGACCCTGTTTTGCGGAGCCGCCCGCCGAGTCGCCCTCAACCAGAAACAGCTCTGAAAGCGCGGGGTCCTTTTCCTGGCAGTCGGCGAGTTTGCCGGGTAAGCCGGCGATATCGAGCGCCCCCTTGCGACGCGTCATTTCTCGCGCTTTGCGGGCGGCCTCTCTGGCCCGCGAGGCGTCGACAATCTTCGACACGATGGCTTTGGCATCCTGCGGATGTTCGAGCAGGTATTCTTCGAGCCTGCCGGCCATCGCCTGTTCAACGACCCCTTTGATTTCAGATGAAACCAATTTGTCCTTGGTCTGTGAGGAGAACTTGGGGTCCGGTACCTTCACCGACAGCACCGCAGTCAGGCCCTCGCGTGCATCATCGCCGCTCGGTGTGTACTTTTCCTTTCGCGTACTGGGCTGCTTCTCGATATAGCTGTTCAGCGTTCGGGTCAGCGCGCTGCGAAAGCCCGCCAGATGGGTTCCGCCATCGCGCTGCGGAATATTGTTCGTGTAACAGAACATGTTTTCCTGGTAGCCGTCATTCCACTGCAGCGCCGCCTCGACGGCGACGCCGTCTTTCATGGCCGTGAAATGAAATACCGTGGCATGCACCGGCGTCTTGTTGCGATTAAGGTGTTCGACGAATGCGTGGATGCCGCCCTGGTACTCGAAGACCTCTTCCTTCTCATCCCGCTCGTCAACCAGGTGAATCCGCACGCCTGAGTTCAGGAACGAAAGCTCGCGCAGCCGGCGCGCAAGAATGTCGAAATGAAACTCGATGTTGGTAAAGGTTCCGGAGCTTGGCTTGAAGCGAAGCGTCGTACCGGTTCGGTCGGAGTCTCCGATGACAGCCAGCGGCGACGAGGGCTCGCCGTGCACGTATTCCTGCTGGTAGGTTTTGCCCTCGCGATGAATGGTCAGGACCAGCTGCTCGGAGAGCGCATTCACGACCGATACGCCTACGCCATGCAGCCCGCCGCTTACCTTGTAGGAGTTGTCGTCGAACTTTCCGCCCGCATGCAGCACGGTCATGATGACCTCGGCCGCCGAGCGCCCCTCCTCGGGGTGCATATCGACGGGAATGCCGCGACCGTCATCACTGACGGTCACCGATTCATCGGCGTGAATGGTCACCGTGATCGTGTCACAGTGGCCGGCCAGCGCCTCGTCGATGGAATTATCGACGACCTCAAAGACCATGTGGTGAAGGCCGGTGCCATCGTCGGTGTCGCCAATATACATACCCGGCCGTTTTCGGACCGCCTCAAGGCCCTTTAACACCTTGATATTACTGGAAGTATATTCTGATTCGTCGGTCATTCCATATCCTCTGGGCGTAACCGGCGTATTGTATCAAAACCAGGCCCTGAAAGGACCCTCAAAGCGTTCTTTTTTAAGGTATTTTAGCGCTTGCGCTGCATGTTTCTCAGGCCCTGTTTTCCGCGGCCGGAACCGCCGTCAGCACACCGCGTTCCACGTGAAACAACGCCGCCCCGACAGGCATACCGAGAACGGCCGGATCGAGGCTCGTCGCGACCACCTGGCACCCGAGTCGCGCCACGCCCGCCATCAATCGCTCAAGCGAATCGTTATCGAGTTCCGCCGCAGGGTCATCCAACAACAACAGCAGCGGTCGTTCCAGGGCAGTCTGGGCTGTTTCGGTTGCCGCCAGGATCATCGCGCTGGCCAGCAGCTTCTGCTGTCCGCGGGAAACCAGCTTTCTCGCCTGTTTTTGGTCGTAACTGATCTTCAGGTCGGCGCGGTGGGGGCCGTGCTGCGTTGACCCCAGCTGCAGGTCCCGCTCCACCCCCTCCTCCAGCACCTCGATCAGCCGTCGATCCTTGTTCCAGCCCTGCTGGTAATCAAAACCCAGCTCGGTGCCCAACAAATCACGGCCGAACTCGGACAGGCTTTCCAGCGCCGCGCCCAGGGCGCGCCGCCGGGATTCGTCGAGCTCGTCGCTCAGCGCCACAAATTCAGCGCTCCAGCTGTGGATCGTCGCGTGACCCGATTTCGCCCTGAGGGCCGCATTTCTTTGCTTCAGCGCGCGCCGGAAGCGCCGCCATGCCAGCAGGTGGTCTTGTTCCACGTGGAACGCCACCCAGTCGAGAAAGCGCCGTCTTTGCTCGGGTCCGCCAGCAACAAGGTTGTGAACCTCGGGATCAATTACCTGCAGCGGCAGCGCCTCGGCCAGGGCGGCCACCCCGCCCTCGCTGTCGCCGTCCACCCGAACCTCCAATCCGGAGCGACTATTGCGAACACCAAGGCTGCGCGTCCGCGACAGGCTGTCGACCTGGCCGAAAAGGACAAATTCGTCCTTGCCGTGTTGAACAAGGTTCGCCGTGCTGGCGCCGCGGAAAGACTTGCCGCGACCGAGGTACGCCATCGCCTCCAGGAGGCTGGTCTTGCCCGAGGCGTTGGCGCCATAAATCAGGTTGAATTGCGGGGACAGGGCCAGTTCTGCATTTTCAAGACAGCGAAAGTTGGTGGCCCGGAATAAGCGAATCATCGATCACTCAGTAGCCGGGCGGCGCGAAATAAGCGAATCATCGTCCTTTCTGCAGCCGCCTCGTTGCCCGGCTGGCGAATCAGGCAGCTGGAGTTGCTGTCCTGCACCGATAACGTTACCTCGTCACCCTCTACCGCCCCAAGCGCATCGAGGAGATAATTCACGTTGAAGCCGATCTCGATATCCTCCCCACTGTACTCGACCTCAAGTTCCTCCTCGGCCTCTTCCTGCTCCGGATTGTGCGCCTGAAGGACGACCCCGCTGTCCCGGATAACGAGCCGAATGCCGCGATATTTTTCATTCGACAGGATCGCCGTACGCTGCAGCGCCCCTTTGAACGCTCCCCGGTCTGCCTTGAGTTCATTCGGCGATTCCTTCGGTATTACGCGCTCATACTCGGGAAAGCGGCCGTCGATCAGCTTCGATGTGAATCGAATCCCGTCCAGCTGAATGCGGATATGATTAGCCCCGAGCTCGATATTCAGGTCGCCGTCGCCACTCATGAGACGCTGCAGCTCCAGGACGCCCTTCCTCGGTAAAATCACCTGTTGTTCATCGATCTTGCCACCAAGTTCGGCCTGGCAGAGCGCCAGCCGATGACCGTCTGTTGCGACGGCCCGAAGGTATTTACCGCCCGTTTCCAGCAACATCCCATTCAGGTAGTAGCGCACATCCTGCTGCGCCATCGAGAAATGCGTCTTCTCTATGAGCCGGCCCAATGCAGCCTGCGACACCTGGATCGTCTGACCCGCCTTGATATCCTCTACAACCGGAAATTCTGCGGCGGGCAGCGTTGCCAGGTTGAATTTACTGCGCCCGGCGCGCACCGCCAGTTTCTCGCCGCTCAGGCTGACATGAATTTCAGACCCTTCCGGTACAGCCCGGCAGATATCGAGAAGCTTGCGGCCCGAAACCGTAATTTCGCCGCCGCTTTCAGTACTAACCTCCGCGTCCGCGACGAGTTCAACCTCGAGATCCGTCGCGGTTACGGACAGCTGCCCATCGCGCGCAACCATCAGAACATTCGACAAAATTGGCATCGTCTGTCTACGCTCTACAACACCAATAACGGCCTGCAGTGGCTTCAACAGCGCTTCCCGAGCTGCGGTAAACTTCATAGGTTCCACCTGTTAATAAATATTGGAAATTTATAGATTATTGTTATTA
>CAMYIS010000140.1 GCA_947258485.1 uncultured Woeseiaceae bacterium | reverse complement strand
TCATGGAGAACAAGAGATGAAGAAGCAACAAGGTTTTACACTTATCGAACTTATGATCGTTGTCGCGATCATTGGTATTTTGGCGGCCATCGCTATCCCGGCTTACCAGGATTACACGATCCGCGCACAGGTTTCTGAAGGTCTGAACCTGGCCGGCGGTGCCAAGGCTGCTGTATCTGAAGTCGTGATGGACTCGGGCACGTTCCCGACCACCAACGTCTTGGCTGGCCTGTCAACAAACACCGACATCAATGGTAAGTACGTTGTCAGTGTTACTGTCGGTACCGGCGGTGTGATCACGGTCGACTATGGCAATGACGCACACACAACTCTCGCAACGGGTGGCCTGCTGCTGCTCTCACCGACAACCAATG
The DNA here is from genome assembly GCA_947258485.1 of uncultured Woeseiaceae bacterium. Classification (GTDB taxonomy): domain Bacteria; phylum Pseudomonadota; class Gammaproteobacteria; order Steroidobacterales; family Woeseiaceae; genus UBA1847. The sequence goes on along the minus strand of CAMYIS010000140.1, from coordinate 3,551 downwards.
CCGGTAGCGTCGAGTGGGCTTGTAAAGCCAGTGGCACGACTATCGCAGACAAGCATTTGCCTGCTGCTTGCCGATAAAGTCAATCTTCCAAAGCTTTTCACTTTGGAAGAAACTGAGGAAAAGCCCCGGCACGCCGGGGCTTTTTTTTTGAAAACTCAAAGATGTCTAGACAGCATGTGATTCGCGTCACAATTGCCAGCGATACCCGCGACTTAATCGCGAGATCTGCAGGCAATTACGCTAAAATACCACGGCCTTCGGGACCGATAAGAGACCGCATGAAACGAAATCAGAAAGGTTTTACGTTAATCGAGTTGATGATCGTCGTCGCGATCATTGGCATTCTGGCTTCGCTCGCAATGACGGCTTACCAGACCTACCTCGTCCGCGCCCAGGTCGCCGAGGGCGTTAACATGGCTGGCGCTGCGAAGACCCCGATTGTTGATGCGTTCCTCCAGACCGGAACCCCGCCGGCTGACAGGACAGAAGCCGGAATGAGCCCGCTGGCCACGGATACCAGCGGCAAATATGTCGCGAGCGTGGCCATTAATGACGGCAGGATTGATATAACGTACGGAAACGACGCCCACGCAGAGATATTCGGCCGAACAGTTTCGTTCACGCCCTATATGTCAGGGGGTAACAGCGTGGTATTTCGATGCGGAGCCGCGCCGGCTCCAGCCGGGGCACCGCTCACAGACGGCACTGTTTCGAGCACATACCTTGACCCTACGGTCGCCCTGACTTAATCAATTACCGTAACTGTGAACCCCCGCACAAAATCCAGTTGAATCGCGGACTTGGATCAGTGAGACTGTGACGCTCAGAGAATCGCAACAGCTAAAGTAACCTATGGCAGCAACGGCTTCCCAATCGAACCTCGCAGGCTTGCCCCGGCGCCTCGTCCAGGATGGCATTATCGCCGAGGACCAGCTCCAGGAGGCGTCTGAAGCCGCCAAGAAGGAGCGAATGCCGCTCATTGCGTACCTGGTCAGTTCCGAGCTTGCAAACGCCAGGGCTATTGCCGTCGCCGCATCGCACGAATTCGGCGTTCCGCTACTGGATCTCGACGCAGTCGAGATCGACCTCGACAGTGTCCGTGCCGTCGACCAGAAACTCATCAGCAAACACCGTGTGCTGCCGCTGGTCAAACGTGGGCAACGCCTGTTTTTGGGAATTTCAGATCCAACCAATCTGCAGGCAATCGACGACATCAAGTTTGCGACAAGCCTGCGTATCGACCCCGTTGTGGTCGAGCAGGACAAGCTCGAAGAACGAATCAACAAAGCGATCGATGCCGTCGACACGAGTATGGGTGGCCTCGATGACGACGACTTCGATCTCGAGAATCTCGACATCGGCGGCGATGAAGATCAGCGCGAGGAAGAGGCGCGTGATGAGGTCGAAGATGCGCCCGTTGTTCGATTTGTAAATAAAGTTCTTCTGGATGCAATCAAACGCGGTGCATCGGACGTTCACTTTGAACCCTACGAAAAAATATTCCGGGTCAGGACCCGCCTGGACGGCGTTCTGTCCGAAGTGGCACAACCACCCGTTGTGCTCGCAAACAAAGTCTGCGCCCGCCTGAAAGTCATGTCTCGCATGGACATTGCCGAGCGACGAGTGCCACAGGATGGCCGCATCAAGATGCGCCTGTCGAAAAACCGTGCTATCGATTTTCGTGTCAATACCTGCCCGACATTATTCGGCGAAAAGATCGTGCTGCGTATTCTCGACCCATCGAGTGCCAAGCTGGGCATCGAGATGCTGGGCTACGAAGACGATCAGCGCGAGCTGTACGAGAAGCACCTCAACAAGCCGTACGGCATGATTCTCGTCACGGGCCCGACGGGTTCCGGTAAGACAGTGTCGCTGTACACCGGACTGAATATCCTCAACACCGACTATCGCAACATTTCGACGGCCGAGGACCCGGCTGAAATCAACCTGCCGGGCATCAACCAGGTCAACGTCAATCCCAAGGTCGGCCTGACCTTTGCCTCAGCACTAAAAGCATTCCTGCGCCAGGATCCCGATGTGATCATGGTAGGTGAGATTCGTGACCTGGAAACGGCCGAAATCGCAATCAAAGCCGCCCAGACGGGTCACCTGGTGCTATCAACCCTGCACACGAATGACGCGCCGAAAACGCTGACTCGCATGGTCGATATGGGCGTCAAGCCCTATGCGATCGCAACCTCGGTCAGCCTGATTATCGCGCAGCGTCTCGCGCGGCGACTGTGCGGCAACTGCAAGGAAGTCAAAGACATTCCGAAAGAAGCGCTCGAGAAAGAGGGCTTCTCGGCCGAAGAAATTGAGGCGGGGCTCTCAATCTTTGGCCCCAAAGGCTGCAAACAATGCAACGATGGCTATAAAGGTCGCCTCGGCATCTTCCAGGTGATGGAAGTCTCGGAAGTGATGGGTCGCATCATTATGGAAGGTGGTAACGCGATGCAGATCGCCGAGCAGGCAGCCAAGGAAGGGGTTATCGATTTGCGACAGGCCGGATTGAATAAAGTCAAGGAAGGGCTTACCAGCCTTGAAGAGGTCAATCGGGTTACAATTGAGTGAATTTCATACTGAACAGATGGATGAGATAAATGGCTGAATCCGCTGCAATTAGCACGCCTTTTTTGTGGGAAGGAACCGACAAGAGCGGCAAGAAAATCAAGGGCAAGACCCTGGCCAACGATGAGGCATCAGTTCGAGCTGATCTGCGGCGTCAGGGCGTGGTACCGACGCGTATTCGCAAACAGCGCAAGGGTCTGTTCGCGGGCGGCGGCAAGATCGAAACGGCTGATATTGCTATTTTCAGTCGCCAGCTTGCGACAATGCTGGCCGCCGGTATTCCGCTGGTGCAAGCGTTCGAGATCGTCGGAAACGGTCACGAAAATGCTGCGATGCAGAAGTTGATACTTGGCATCAAGGCCGACGTCGAGGGTGGCAGCGCGCTGGCCGAAGCGCTGGCCAAGCAGCCTCTGTACTTCGATGACCTTTTTGTCAACCTCGTAGAGGCTGGCGAACAAGCCGGTGCGCTCGAAAGCTTGCTCGACAAGATTGCCACGTACAAAGAAAAGACCGAGGCAATCAAGAAGAAAATCAAGAAAGCCCTGACCTACCCGGCCGCGGTTCTGGCAGTGGCGTTTATCGTTACCACGATTCTCTTGATCTTCGTCATACCGTCGTTCGAGGACCTGTTCAAGGGCTTCGGCGCCGACCTTCCCGGATTTACCCGAATGGTGATCGACCTGTCGGCCTTCGTGCGATCGAAGGGGATCATCCTCGTCGTAATCATTGCCGCCGCGGTGTCTACGTTCATCTACTTTCAGAAGCGCTCACGGCCGTTTCGACATTTCCTCGATCGCATGATGCTGAAATCGCCGATCATCGGTCCTATCCTGCAGAAAGCGGCTATCGCTCGTTACGCGAGGACACTCTCGACGATGTTTGCTGCCGGCGTGCCGCTGGTTGAGGCCCTGGAATCGGTAGCGGGTGCCACGGGCAATATCGTTTACGAAGTCGGCGTCATGGAAATGCGTGATGAGGTAGCA
>CAMYIS010000139.1 GCA_947258485.1 uncultured Woeseiaceae bacterium | reverse complement strand
AGCGCCGCGACGCAGGACGCCAAAGCAAGCGGAACCCGATGCGAGCGAGACAGGGACGTCGAGCGAGGTTAAGCGAGAGGAGCTACCCAATCGGCGCCCACCTGTAAGAAGGGTGGTGACGGGTGGTGAGCGGTTGGTGAGTTATGAGACAGAGCACGTCTTTGGTACCCCCCATCGTTGTACAATGATCGAGTAATGATCAACGGCTTACACAATCAGATCGACAATCTCGTCTGGAGTGACACGCTGCGGCGATACGGCCTGCCCGGCCGAATCCTGACAGGGGTGCTGCGTTATTTGTACGCCGTGCTCCGCGATATCGTCTCGGGACAGCTGACGCTGCGCGCTATGAGCCTCGTTTACACCACGCTGCTTGCCGTCGTGCCGCTTTTGGCTTTCCTCGAGCCGCTGGGTGACAAAGGTGTGGAGATTACCGACCAGCTCATGAGGCTTGTCAACAGCGTCAACGGCAGTGTCCTGGGCGGCCTCGGCCTCGCTTTCTTCATTTACACCGCAATCACGATGGTGCAAAAAATCGAAGAGAGCTTTAACTACGTCTGGTACGTCACCAAGCCACGAAGTTTTGCGCGCCGCTTGACCGAGTACATGCTGGTGTTGCTCATTGGTCCGGTTGTGATCGTCATCGCACTGGGCATGATTACCTCGTTGCAGGACGAATCGATCTTCCAGGCCCTCGTGCAAAATTTCGTGCTCGGCCCGGTTTTCGTCGCGACCAGCAAGCTGACGCCGTACCTGTTGGTGACCGGTGTTTTCACGTTCCTGTACATGTACATGCCGAATACCCAGGTGCATTTCCGCGCAGCACTTGTGGGTGGTGTCGCCGGTGGTTTCTTATGGGCAACGGTCAGCGTCCTTTTCGCCGCGTTTCTCGCGACCGCGGCTCGTACGCAGGCTATTTATGCCAGTTTCGCGAGCGCGATAACGACGTTGATCTGGTTGTACCTGAACTGGTTGATACTACTTATCGGTGCCCAGCTTGCGTTCTATTTCCAGAATCCCGCCTATTTGAGAATTGGCCGCCGGGAACCACGCTTGTCAAATGCCATGCGCGAGCGCCTGGCACTTAACGTGATGCTGCTGGTAGGCCGGGCGTTTCGAGACCCGGCCAAGACGATTGACTTGTCGAAGTTGAGCAAGCGTTTACGAATCCCGTCCATAACCATTGCGCCGATCGTCAGCGCACTGGAACAACGCGGCTTGCTCACGAACAACGAGGAAGAAGAACTATTGCCCGGTCGTGAGGTGTCGCGCATTCTGCTGAGTGACATTCTTGAGGTTGTGCGTGTCGATGGCGAGACCGGCTCATTTCAGGACCCGAAATGGACGGCGGTAATCGACAAGCTGGGTGGTGATGTTGACGTAGCCGTTGAACAAGCGCTCTCTGGCCGTTCACTATCCGACCTGCTCGACGAGAGCGAGGCTTAATCGCGACTGGCTGTTCGCGTCAGGCGCCCGCGATCGTCATTTCCCCGACGAGCACCGATCCACAGCGAATCCCGCCGCGCGTATCCTGATCGCTGCCTATTGCGACGATGCGTTGATACAGATCGCGAAGATTTCCGGCAATCGTTACTTCATGAACGGGATACTGAATCTCGCCGTTTTCCACCCAGTGGCCGACGGCGCCGCGCGAATAGTCACCGGTCACTCCGTTCACGCCTTGCCCGATCAGTTCCTCGACAAGAAGACCCGTGCCCATCTCTTTTACCAGTGAGTCCAGGTCCTTTCCGCCACCCGGGACTATCAGGTTCTGTGCGCCGCCCGCATTCGCAGTTGTTTTCAACCCGAGGCGACGCGCCGAATAACTGCTCAGGATGTAGCTCTGCAGCACACCGTTCGTCACGATCTCGCGATCATAGGTTGCGACGCCCTCGGCATCGTACGGAGCGCTCGCCATGGCTTTTTCCAGGTGTGGCCTTTCCTGGATATTCACAAAGTCCGGAAAAATTCCTTCACCCACCGCGTCGAGCAAGAACGATGAGCGCCGGTATTGGGCACCACCGGCAATCGCACCAATCGCGTGACCGATGAAACCCCGGGCGATCTCGGGTACATACAGTACCGGTGCCCGCGTCGTCTTGATTTTTCGTGCCCCGAGGCGGTTTACAGCGCGTCGGGCCGCTGTTTCCCCGACAGTGACGGGTTCCCAGAGGTCGTCGGGATCGCGTGATGCCGTGTAATAGTAGTCACGCTGCATGACGCCATCCGATTCGGCAAGTACAACGCAGGTGATGTTATGGCTGGTTCGCGAGTAACTGCCTACGAAGCCGTGCGTATTTCCATAGGCACGTGAGCCGCGATTCGTTGAAACGGTTGCACCTTCCGAGTTGCTGATCCGTTTATCGAAATCCAGCGCCGCCGCTTCAGCTGTTATCGCAATCGAAATTGCGTCGGCCGCTTCGAGCGTCCACGGATGGTCAAGCTCGAGATCTTTGATATCGGTGCACATGAGCTCCGCGTCTGCCAGCCCCGCGTACTTGTCACTGGCCGTTACTTCGGCGAACGTGCAGGCCTTGGCGACCGCTTCCCGAATGGCGCCGGTTGAAATATCCGACGTACTCGCACTGCCTTTGCGGGAATCCTTGTAAACTGTAATGCCGATTCCGCGATCGTTTGTGTATTCGAGATTTTCGACATCGCCAAGGCGAGCCGTTGCAGCCAGTCCTATGTCGTGGCTTGCCGCCACTTCTGCCTGGTCAACGCCACGCTTCTGTGCCTCGTCGAGTGCCAGCCTTACGATGCCCTCGAGATCTTCCCGGCCCAACGATTCTCGCCTGGCGAGTTTTTCCATAGTTTGCTGCATCCTTTTTGTGAAGCCTGTCAGCCAATCCACCGCATGGTAGACTCCCGCCGCAGAACGGGAGGCTCAGCCGCGGGAGTACTGTAGCCGGTGACAGAATTAAAGCCCAGCAAAAGTGCGAGAAAACGCCAGTATCTCGCACTGCAAAAACTCGGCGAAGAGCTGATTGCTTTGAATGAGTCGGACTTGCGACAGATCGGGCTGGACGAAGACCTGCTGGAGGCTGTCCTCGACGCACGCCAAATCAAGTCTCACAGTGCGCTGCGGCGGCAGAAACAGTACATCGGGAAAATCATGCGGCATGTCGACCCCGAACCCATTCGCGCTGCGTTGCAGCGTCTCTGCCATTGATTGTCGAGAGTGATAGACTTTCGCGATGAGTATTGATGT
>CAMYIS010000138.1 GCA_947258485.1 uncultured Woeseiaceae bacterium | reverse complement strand
TACGGATGCACCATGTCACCCTGGATGGGGCCAGGCCGGATGATCGCCACCTCGATCACCAGGTCGTAGTAACAGCGTGGCTTAAGCCTGGGCAACATGGCCATCTGTGCCCGAGACTCAATCTGGAAAACGCCCATCGTGTCGCCGTCGCAAATCATGTCATAAACCCGCGGATCTTCAGCGGGCACGTTTGCGAGTGTGTACTGTCGGCCATCGAAGTCACGAATCAGATCGAAGCTGCGGCGTATCGCCGTCAACATGCCGAGACCGAGTACATCCACCTTCAGCAGACCCAGTTCTTCAAGGTCATTCTTTTCCCACTGGATAACCGTTCGATCCGGCATCGCGGCGTTCTCGATCGGCACGAGTTCGTGCAGTGGTGAATTGGAAATCACGAATCCACCAACGTGTTGAGAAAGATGCCGGGGAAAGCCGATCAACTCCCGGACGAGATACAGAAGTCGCCTCATAACGGGACTGTTCGGGTCGAGGCCAGCCTCGAGAATGCGGCTGTCGTCAACTTTGTGCCCGTCCCACCATTGCATTGTTCGCGACAAGCGGCTGACCTGCAGATCGCTCAGTCCCAGCACCTTGCCCACATCGCGTAACGCGCTGCGTGGCCGGTAGGTAATGACGGTCGCCGCGAGTGCTGCCCGCTCACGACCGTACTTTCCGTAGATGTACTGGATAACTTCTTCACGACGCTCATGCTCGAAGTCGACATCGATGTCGGGAGGTTCGTTACGTTCTTTGGAGATAAAGCGCTCGACCAGGGTTTCCATGCGTCCCGGGTCGACTTCGGTGATACCCAAGCAAAAGCAAACGGCAGAGTTTGCCGCCGAGCCACGACCCTGGCACAGAATGCCTTGTGAACGCGCAAAGCTTACGATGTCATACACGGTCAGAAAGAAGGGTTCGTATTCAAGGTCGGCAATCAATGCAAGCTCGTGCTCAACGAGTGACGTCACTTTGTGCGGCACACCGCCGGGCCAGCGATGCCGCATACCTTCGTCGGTGAGCTTGCGGAGATACGTTGCCGGCGTTTCGCCATCAGGGACCAGTTCGTCCGGATATTCGTAGCGTAATTCATCCAGCGAGAACTCGATGGCACTGGCGATACGTACCGTTTCGGCAAGCAGCTCGGCCGGATAAATGCGTTGCAGTATCTCAATCGATCGAAGATGACGTTCTCCATTCGGATACAAGTTAAATCCGGCATTGTCGATCGTCGTACCATGGCGTATTGCTGTTACGGCATCCTGTAAAATTCGCCGCGATCGACAGTGCATGTGCACATCGCCACATGCCACTAAAGGCAGTTTGAGGCGGCGTCCTTCTTCGCGAAGTTTAGCCAGTTGTTCCTGCTGGCGACCGTCAGCGAGCAACTCAACGGCAATCCAGAGGCGATCGCGAAATGTCTCGCGTAGCCAGTGGTCTTCGACATCAAGGGTGAACGCCTGGTCCGGTATCCACAGCACCAGGCAATCCGGCAAGCCATTCTCAAACGCCGTACGTGTCAACTCGTAGCGACCCTTTTCAGCCGCGCGGCGTGTATTGGAAATCAGCTGACACAACGCAGCATAACCGTTCCGGTTCTGTGCCAGCGCAACAAGCTTGCGGCCGCTCGGTAACTTAAACTCTGAACCGATGATCAACTTCCTGAGACCGAACGCCTTCGCCGCCGAGTGCGCACGAACAATGCCTGACATCGAGCATTCATCGGTGATGGCAAGCGCCGCATAGCCTTGCTTTGCCGCTGTCTCGACAAGCTCTTCGGGATGGGACGCACCGCGTAAAAACGTGAAGTTACTGAGTACGTGTAACTCAGCGTATTCGCCGGACACGGACTAATTACCCAAAGTAGCCGTGCAGGTACCAGGAGGACGATCGCTTGCGGTTACGAAAAACCCACAGCCGCATTCCCGCCGGGTTTACCGCCATGTAATAGTCACGAGAGATACCCTCCTCATCCCACCAGCCGGTCTCCAGGCGCTCCGGACCGTCAAGCAGCCGTATGCGATCCCCCTGGTGCAGCGGGTAACCGCCATCCGCTGGCAGCAAAACCGGCTCAGGCAGAATCCAGAGCGGACGCCGCAAATATCCCCTGACCTCTGACAACGTACTGCTCGTCCAGTCCGACAACAGGCTTTGTACACGCCAGGCATGCTGTGGACGATGCTCCGCCACCAGGACCGTTGAGTGCACTGACTGGTTGCCAATGCGTGCAATGAGGCGCTCGGCAAGTTGCGCAATCGAATAACGTCGCACCTGCCCGGCGGCAGCCGCGTGAAAGTTCAAACGTGCTGACTCGGCCTGCAGCACCTGAGTCATACCACTCCGCAAGCGAGTCGCGATCACCGGCTCGGGCAATACCAGTTGATCGAAGCGAATACGTAACAACTCCAACCAGCGCTCAGCCGAACGATCCGCACGCGCGCAACCCAGCCGCAACTCGGTCGCTGGCCCCTTGAGGTGAAAAAAACTGAAACTTAAGCGCTGCGTACCGAGCTGCCGAGCAAGCAGGAACTGCTCATGCAATAACAAAAGCTCGCCGCAAATATTGAGTAACAGCTCGCGATCCGACGTTTCTTCTGTCACTTCATAATCGGTACAGAAACGCTCGGGCGCACGCCAGGCGTTTCGCGGGTCCGGCAAGTGTCCAAGCGCGCGATCCAGTTCGAGCATATGTTGCGCACCAAAACGCCTGACAAACCCCTCCCGCGGCAAACGCAGGCAATCACCGATGTTTGTCACACCCATACCGGTCAAAGACGCGTAAATCCCCTCGGGCCAGCTGAGACTGGCCAGGGGCAGA
>CAMYIS010000137.1 GCA_947258485.1 uncultured Woeseiaceae bacterium | reverse complement strand
GATTTTGCGCTGAACAGCGGCGAACTGCTGTTGCTCGAGGGCCGTAATGGCTGCGGCAAGACCAGCCTGATGCGCGCAATCGCCGGCATGCTGAGCCTCGAAACCGGGCAAGTCCTCTGGAATGACGTGCCCGTGCTGAAACAGCGGCAGACGTTTCATGGTGAGCTGGTCTGGCTGGCGCATCGTACGGGACTCAAGGGTGATCTCAACATGCTGGAGAACCTGCATTTCGAAGAGTCGCTGCGGCCACAGTCCGGTCGGGACCGCGAAGCGGTGTATGCCCGACTGGGCATCGAACGCCTGAAGCGCCTGCCATTGCGGTCGCTGTCGGCCGGCCAACAGCGCCGCGTTGCGCTGGCCCGCATGCTGTGCGCCGACGTGCCGCTATGGCTCATGGATGAACCGTTCACGAACCTGGATCGCGAAGGCCGGAAACTCGTCATGGAATTGGCCGAGGAACACCTGGCCGCCGGTGGTCTGTGTGTCATGGCTGCGCACCAGGACGTCGAAATCGACGCGCCTGTCACAAAGATCCATATGCAATGAACGAGCACAGACCGCAACAACCGGGAATGGTCTCGGGTCTTTGGGCTACGGCGAGGCGCGATCTGCTGCTGGCCTGGAAGCGGCCCGGCGATGTGCTGAACCCGCTGTTCTTCTTCGCCATGGTTTGCACCCTGTTTCCGCTCGCCATCGGTCCCAGCGCCGAGCAACTCGAGTTCATCGGCCCTGGCGTCCTCTGGGTTGCTGCACTGCTGTCGACACTGCTGTCGCTCAATTCGCTATTTTTGGGCGATTTCGAAGACGGCAGCCTGGATCAGCTGCTGGTCAGCCCTCAGCCCTTGCCCGTCCTGGCATTGGGCAAGACGCTGGCTCACTGGCTGACCAGCGGTCTGCCGCTGGTGCTCGTATCGCCGATACTGGCCGTGACCTACCGCATGCCTGCATCCGTAGTTCCCGTAATGATGCTGACTCTTTTGCTCGGTACCATCAGCCTGAGCCTGCTGGGCTCGATTGGGGCCGCGCTGACCGTCGGTTTGCACCGTGGCACGGCGCTGCTGAGTTTGCTCATACTGCCCCTGGCCATGCCCGTGTTGTTGCTTGGTGCCAACACGGTGTCGCTGGCTGCTGGCAACGATATTTATACGACCGGCGTGTGGGCGCTAGGTGCCTATGCCATTGCATCGCTGAGCCTGGCTCCCTACGCTACGGCCGCCGCTTTGAGAATCAGTAACGAGTAGAATTCCGACTATGTGGAAATTTTTTCATATGCTGGCTTCACCGCCACATTTTTATCGCCTGGCTGCGGTCGTTGCGCCGTGGCTCACGGTTTTCTTGCCCCGATGGACTACCAGCAAGGCGACGCGTTTCGCATTATTTATGTACACGTCCCGTCCGCCTACCTGTCGATTATGGCGTACATGATCATGGCTGTAAGCGGGGGCATTGGGCTCATCTGGCGCATGAAGCTGGCGCACGCTGTCGCGGCCGCCGCGGCGCCGCTGGGCGCGGCCTTTACGTTTCTTGCCCTCGTCACGGGATCGATCTGGGGCCGGCCGATGTGGGGAACCTGGTGGGAGTGGGGCGATCCAAGGTTGACGTCGGAACTGATTTTGTTGTTCCTGTACTTCGGTTACATGGCGCTGCGCGGCGCAATCGATGATATCGCCAAGGCCGACAAAGCCAGTGCCGTACTCGCATTGGTGGGTGTCGTGAACGTGGTTATTGTTCACTATTCCGTCGAATGGTGGAGTTCGCTGCACCAGGGACAGACGTTAATGAAAAAAGGTGGGCCCGCAATGGATCCTGGCATGTTGTATCCGCTGCTGGCAATGATCCTCGGATTCACATTTCTTTTCGGTTCTCTCTTATTGCGTCGCGTACGAACCGAAGTATTGTTCCGCGAACGGCGTACCCGATGGGTGCGCGAAATGATTTTGTCACCAGAAGGTAGTTAGGCATGGAAAACCTGGCAATGGGAAATTACGGTGTATACGTCTGGAGCTGTTTCGGACTAACGCTGGCCGTCGTCGTATTTTCAGACTGGCGCGCGCGGCTGCGCCACAAACGCGTGTATCGCGACATTGAAGTGCGCATCAGGGCGCTCGAGGAACGCCAATGAAACCAAGACAACAACGTATGCTTGCTGTCGGTCTTGCTGTGACCGGCATCGCGATAGCCGCGGTATTCACGCTGCGCGCTTTCCAGGACAATATGATGTTCTTCATCGACATCTCGGATGTCGTTGCGGGTGATTATCCCAAGGAGCGGAATTTTCGCATCGGTGGGCTCGTGGTTGACGGCAGTATCGAACGCGAGGAAGGCTCATTGGACTTAAGATTTCGTGTAACCGATATGAACTGCGAATTACCCGTCAGCTATGTCGGCGTGCTGCCGGACCTGTTCCGTGAGGGTCAAGGCGTGGTAGCACATGGGCGACTCGGTGACGACGGTATATTTGTTGCGGACAAGATTCTCGCCAAACATGACGAGAACTACATGGCGCCGGAAGTGGCAGATTCGCTGGCCAAACACGTTGAAGGAAAGACCGCGCCGCTGCGAGAGGGCGTTACGGGGTGTGACACGCAATGATTCCTGAAATCGGGCAATTCGCCCTTATCCTTGCGCTGTCCCTGGCCATATGCCAGGGCGTTCTACCGCTCATCGGCGCCCACCGCAACGACATTGCCATGATGCGCGTCGGCAAGACCGCGGCGCTCGGGCAATTCGTATTCGTCGCGGTCGCATTCGGCTGTCTGACGTGGTCGTTTGTCAGCAGTGACTTCTCGGTACTTTACGTCGCCAATCATTCGCAGCTCTCCTTACCCACTATCTACAAGATCTCCGCTGTCTGGGGCGCCCACGAAGGTTCCCTCTTGATGTGGATACTGATTCTCGCAGCGTGGACGGTTGCAGTATCACGCTACAGCTCCGAACTGCCTGAATCGTTTTCGGCACGCGTTGTTGGCGTACTCGGTTTGTTATCGATCGGTTTTCTGCTGTTCATACTGCTGACGTCAAATCCCTTCGACCGCCTGTCGCCGCCCGCAACCGACGGCGCCGATTTGAATCCGCTGCTGCAGGATCCCGGATTGGCCATTCACCCGCCGTTGCTCTACATCGGGTACGTCGGCTTCTCGGTTGCGTTTGCTTTCGCAATCGCGGCAATGCTCAGCGGCAATCTCGACCAACGCTGGGCGAAATGGACGCGACCGTGGACGACACTATCCTGGATGTTCCTGACACTCGGCATCATGCTCGGCAGCTGGTGGGCCTACTATGAGTTGGGTTGGGGCGGCTGGTGGTTCTGGGACCCGGTTGAGAACGCGTCTTTCATGCCGTGGCTGGTTGGCACGGCGCTGATTCATTCGCTGGCCGTCACCGAGCGCCGTGGTTTGTTCAAGAGCTGGACCCTGTTGCTCGCCATTACGGCTTTTTCACTGAGCTTGCTCGGTACATTCCTCGTGCGCTCCGGCATCATCGTCTCGGTGCACGCGTTCGCAACGGATCCGACGCGCGGTTTTTTCATCCTGGCTTTCCTCGCTACTGTCATCATTGGCGCGCTCATCCTGTATGCGTGGCGCGCACCGTCACTGGATTCGGACGCGGGTTTCAGCCTGTTGTCCCGCGAGACCTTCCTGTTGTTGAATAACGTATTGCTCGTGGTTGCCGCGACGCTTGTTCTGATGGGAACGCTGGCACCGCTTGTCATCGAGTTGCTCAACGGCGGCAAGATTTCGATTGGTCCACCGTGGTTCGAGGTCGCGTTTCTTGTGCCCATGATTCCGTTGGTGCTTTTGCTCGGTCTGGGCATGCACACGGCCTGGCGAAAGCAAGACCCGAAGCCCTGGTTTGCTTTGTTACGAATTCCTGCAATCGCGGCCATCCTGCTTGGCGTTGTACTGCCACTGATGTTTTATGGACGAACGAGCTTGCTGCTTGTTGTCGGAGTTTCCGCGGCGCTTTGGATAATTGTCACATCACTGATACAGCCGATTCGCTCGATTCGCCGCAGGGATGGCTCGGCCGGTATTACCCGGTCCGCGCTCGGCATGTCTGTTGCCCACCTCGGCATGGGCCTGTTCGTGCTTGGCGTGACGATTACCTCGGCGTTCAACGTTGAGTCGGATCGTGCGCTGACCCCGGGCCAGTCAATCGACGTCGCCGGCTACGATTTCGAAATGGTCGAGCTGCGAAACGTGGAAGGGCCCAATTATTCAGCGATCGAGGCAGAGATCGAAATTCGCAGGGACGGCGAATTCGTCGCCACCGTGCGGCCGCAAAAGCGGCAGTACCTCGTGCAGAAGAACTGGATGACTGAAGCCGGTATCTATGTGACCTGGAACAAGGACCTGTTTGTGGCGCTGGGCGACCAGCTCGGTAATGGCGCCTGGAGCGTTCGCGTGCAGTACAAACCGATGATCCGATATATCTGGTTTGGCGCGATGATAATGGCATTAGGTGGCCTTATCGCCGTCAGCGACCGGCGCTATCGCCTGAGAGCAAGCAAGGCCAGCGCCGCGGGTCAAGCGGTTGCGGAGTCCGCCTGATGTCGCGATATGTTCTGCCGCTGATTGCGGTTGTTGCACTGATATCCTTTCTCGTGGTCGGTCTGCAGCGTGGCGACCCGAGAGCGCTGCCGTCACCCTATATCGGTAAGCCGGCGCCACAGTTTGAGTTGCCGACCCTGGATGATCCGGCCGTATTGATTGGCTCGAAAGATCTCGAGGGAGATTTTGCGCTGGTCAACGTCTGGGCGACCTGGTGCGTCGGCTGCAGGTCCGAGCATCCCTTCCTCATGAAGCTCGCCAGGGACGACAGCATTCCCATCTACGGCATCAACTGGCGGGACACGCGCCCGGAAGCACTTAGCTGGATTCAACAGCTCGGTGACCCGTATGTTGCGTCCGGCTTCGACGAAACCGGGCGGGTCGGCATCGACTGGGGCGTGTACGGTGCGCCGGAGACGTTTCTTCTCGACGCCGACGGCATTGTGGTCCACAAGCACCTGGGCCCTCTGGGCCGAGAAGCCTGGGAACGCGACTTCGTGCCTTTGATCAATTCCGGGGGGGGCACTCAATGAGACGATTATTGATACTGTCTGTCGCACTGTTTGCGATGGCGCCAGTCGCCGCGATCGATACCGGAGAGGCGTTTGACGACCCGGTGCTCCAGGCCCGATACGAAAAGCTCATTTCAGAGGTGCGATGCCTGAAGTGCCAGAATCAGAGCATCAAGGATTCCAACGTTTTCCTGGCATCCGATCTTCGCCGCGAAATCCGGCGACTGATAGCTGAAGGCAAGACCGACGCCGAGATCGTCGATTTCCTCGTCACCCGCTACGGCGAATTTGCGCTGTACCGTCCGCGCACGACAGGCAAGACGCTGATTCTCTGGATCGCACCGTTCCTGTTGGTTCTTTTCGGTGGCTTTGCGATGTTCCGTGTAGTTCGGCACCGCATGTCGATGCCGATAGATGACGACACAGCCATAACAGCTAAAGAGGGGTCGTCGGAGTGACTTTCTGGATTATTGCGGCACTCTTGTGTCTTGTCGCCGTAAGTTTCGGTGCATGGCCCCTGTATCGTGAGTCACGACGCCTCACGCCACTGTTGGCGATTGTTATCGTGTCCACCGTGGCGGTGTCCGTTGGTCTTTACAGCCGCATCGGCAGCCCCGATGTCCCGTCGGCCGGGGCAAACTCCGACGCGCTTCCCGATATGGAGTCGGCGATAGCTTCGCTGCAACAGCGGCTCGCGAAAAATCCCCACGACGTAAACGGTTGGAACATGCTGGCACGTTCCTATATGACGCTGCAGCGTTATGGCGACGCAGTCACGGCGTACGAGCGGCTCATGGAACTGGAAGAGGGCCAGAACGGGCAGACGCTGGTCGATCTCGCGCTGGCAATCTTGTCTCGTGACGGCACCACGATTGAGGGCCGTACCTCGGCACTGATCGAAAGTGCCCTGGCACTGGAGCCGAACAACCCGGCAGCGTTGTTCTATTCGGGCATTGCGTCCGCGAATCGCGGTGATACGGAGACGGCGGCGACGCGTTGGGAGATGCTCCTGGGGCTGAACCCCCCGCCAGAGATTCGTTCGATTCTCGAGCAGCGCGTCGCGGAATGGCGCGGTGTGCCGATCGAGTCGATTGAACCACCGCTCGCCGATGCCGGCCCTGCCTCGCCATCCGCTTCGACAGAAGCACCGACTGCCGATCCCGATGCCGTGGTGACGGCGCGGATCGCATTATCGGACGATGCACTTTCGGCGCTTACGTCCGATGCCAACGTGTTCGTTATTGCGCGCGACCCGGCACAGCCATCGCCGCCCATCGCGGTCAATCGTGTGCGCTTGTCCGATTTGCCGGCTGTCGTGTCGCTCGGTGATGCACAATCGATGGTGGCCGGACGTTCGCTTTCCGGTTTTGAAGAATTCGAATTGCTGGCCCGTGTTTCCCTGAGCGGATCTCCAGCCGCAGCGCCGGGGGACTGGTTTGGCACCATGATTGTAAGACCGGCGGACAATGCCGCGGTTTTCCTGGCGATCGACCAGCGGGTGCCATAATGGCATTACCGCGGTCCCTCGAAGGCAAGCTTCGAATCCCCCTTATCGGCGCGCCGATGTTCATTGTCTCGGGACCCGAACTGGTTATTGCGCAGTGCCAGGCCGGCATTGTTGGATCATTTCCAGCCCTTAACGCGCGACCGCAGTCGGCTCTGAATGAGTGGCTGAAACAAATCAAGGACGAACTCGGCGAATATAAAGAGGCTAATCCGGACGAGCCCGTCGCGCCTTTTGCGGTTAACCAGATTGCTCATGCCAGCAATCCTCGTCTTTTCGAAGACGTCGAAACCTGCGTCAAGCACGAAGTGCCTATTATCATCACGAGCCTCAGACCGCCTGAAGAAATTGTCACGGCTGTTCACTCCTATGGCGGGCTGGTCTTTCACGATGTGATCAGTTTGAAACACGCTCGTAAAGCGATGGAGCAGGGCGTCGACGGCATCATCGCCGTATCCGCGGGCGCCGGTGGTCACGCGGGACCGTTGAATCCATTCGCCTTTATCAAGGAAATACGCCGCGAATTCGACGGCGCCGTGATTCTCTCCGGCTGCATCACGAGTGGCAGTGATGTTGTGGCGGCACTGGCGTTGGGCGCAGACCTTGCTTACAGCGGGACACGTTTTATTGCCACAGACGAGGCTCGGGCCGTCCCAGATTACAAAGCAATGCTCGTCGACAGCAAAGCCGAGGACATTGTTTATACATCGCTGTTTTCCGGCGTACACGGCAGCTATCTCAAAGGAAGCGTCATCAACGCCGGGTTGGATCCTGACAATCTGCCCGAAGGTGACAAGAGCAAGATGGACTTTGGCAGCAGCGGTGATCGCGCCGTTAAAGTCTGGAAAGACATCTGGAGCGCGGGGCAGGGTGCGGGCGATATTGGTGAGGTTTTGCCGGCCCGCGAACTGGTAATGCGCATGGAGCGCGAATATCACGATACGCTGGCCCGCCTTGGCGCCGCCTAGCCATGCATATCGTCCTTTATTCGTACCTGTTCGTCGCTATCGGCGGCGCGCTTGGCGCGATGGCGAGATTAGCACTCAATGTTTTCCTGCAACGCGACGTCGAGTTTCCATGGGGTACCTTGAGCGCGAACCTGATCGGATGCCTCGTGATGGGGATTCTCGCGCAACTGATTGCGAATACATCGTGGTTTAACGATGCGGGGATCATTCCCGATCAGTACCGGCTACTGTTTGCCGTGGGTTTTTGCGGAAGTTTCACGACGCTGTCATCGCTAGTGATGGAACTCAACACGATGATCCAGAAGAACGAGCTGTTTTATTCTTTTTCGTATATCGTTAGCACGCTGGTTGGGGGGTTTGCCTGCTTCTATCTCGGTGTAGTCCTCATGCGCGCCGTTTTGCAGTTGCAGCACAGCTAGGCAGCTGGATTCCTCATTCAGCAATGCAAATGAAATGGCTGCCCCAGCCAATATAGGTGTAGGGTGTTCCACCCAGTTTCAGACAAGTCTCTTCGTCCTCGACACCCTCGTAGACTTTCTTCATGTATTTTTCTCTGGGTCCAGGGCAATAATCGCCACACGCAAAAACCTCGATGATCCTCGGCCTCGGCGGAGCATCTTCTTCGTCCTGGCCGGCACAGGCACTGATCAAAAAAACTGATGCCAACAATAATTGCGTCAGGGACATAGTTCTAATCATCGCTTTTCATGCATCAAGAGTATCGGCAGCGCTCAGTTCAAGGACCTCGACGATACGGTCGAGCCAGTCGAGATGTTCGGGCTTCATGAGTACCGAGCGAAGACAAGTGATCGTTTCCGAATTCGCACTAATACCCGGGGCATAGCGCTGAACCAGCTGTACAGGCAGCTCGATCATTGCGAGATGCAGGTCGTGTTCGGCGGCTTTCGCGAACACGCGACGGGCGCGCTCACTTGCGGTGCGGCTGTCAGGCGCCTCGACCGCGTAAACGACGATGTCGAGTTCAGGCTCCATCAATGGCACGAAGTTCTTGCTGTTGCGCAGTCTTTTCCAGAGGCGCCGCGCCGCATTCACGCAACCGTCGAGCATCGCAGCAAATTCACCGCCGCGCACCAGTGGTAGAAGCTGCTGTGTTGCCCACAGCGCGACCGCCGAGGCGCCCGGCCGCGAGCACTCGAGACTGATCTCGCCGAGATGCAGTTCGGCCGAACTGAAATAGGTGAACGGCGAGCTGTGCTTGTAAAGTTGACCGACCGATGGGTCCTTGAACAGGATGCAGCCGCAGCCATAGGGCTGCAGCCCGTGTTTGTGCGGATCGATGACGATGGAGTCGACGGCGGCAAGGCTGTCGTAGACGGCGCGCGTGTCATCGTGCAGTTGCCCGGCAAGGACGAAGTAACCGCCGTAAGCCGCGTCGGCATGGATTCGAAAATCGTACTCTGACTGCAGCGCGATGAGGTCCGGAAGCGGGTCGACCGCGCCGAGGCCGGTATTCCCTATAGTCGCAACGACGGTCCCGATAGTGCCTGAGCGTAACTGTACCTCGAGCGCATCGACGTCCATTCGTCCGTCGCTGGTAACAGCAATCGGTGAGAACGGCAGGCCAAGGACGTCGCTGATGCGGCTGTGCGTGTAGTGCGATTGCTCCGATGCGACGATTCGTTTGCCCGGGTGCAACCGTCCCGCGACCCAGAGCGCTTCGAGATTCGCCATCGTGCCGCCGCCCGTCAGGTGACCGAGCGGCCCATCCCAGCCAAACATCCTGCCGAGTTCGATAATGCACTCTTTTTCCATGGCCGAGCTGGCCCGGCCGCCGTCCAGTGCGTGATTGTTCGGATTTACCCAGAGGGACATTGCGTAGGCGATACGGGCAATCGGGTGGGGCGGTTTGAGCATCTGTCCGGCGTACTGCGGATGGTAATAGGGAAAATTGTCGTGCATTCGCGTCGCGACTTCCTGCAGCACGGCTGCGACAGCCCCGGCATCGAATTCCGTCGTAAATTCGGGCAGGTCTGAATAGCCCTCGGCCAACTTGTCGAGAGCATTCCTCAGGAGTGTCAATTCTGTCGCGTCTATCATCGGTGGTTCCGGTTACCTTCGTTGCGCAGCATATCGTAAACTGTGCACATGGACCTTATCGCGATCGCCGTGCCATTTTTCATACTCGCCCTCGTCGTTGAGCTGATCATCGACTGGCGAAAAGGCAGCGGGCTCTATCGCAGTAGCGACGCGATCAACAGCCTGAGTGCGGGAATCCTCAGTACGACGATAGGCTATTTCACGAAATTCCTGCCGTTGATCGCGTGGGGTTTTGTGCTGCGCAATTTCGCACTCATCGATATGCAGCCAGAGTGGTTCGATCTCTCGCCGAGCGGATTGCTGCTCTGGATTATCGCGGCGCTTGCCTGGGATTTCTGCTACTACTGGTTTCATCGCTTCAGCCACGAGGTATCGGTCCTGTGGGCCGCGCACGCGGTGCACCATCAAAGCGAGGACTACAACCTGTCCACCGCGCTGCGGCAAACGAGTACGGGGTTCCTGTTTGGCTGGATTTTTTACCTGCCCTTATTCCTGATCGGCTTCCCGCTGGAAGTCCTGATCACGGTCAATGCCATTAACCTGATCTACCAGTTCTGGGTGCACACGCAAATGGTCCGGCGGCTGGGCGTTTTCGACCGGATACTGGTGACGCCCTCGAATCATCGCGTACACCATGCTCAGAATGAGCGGTATATCGACAAGAATTATGGCGGCATGCTGATTCTCTGGGATCGTCTTTTCGGGACATTTGAGGATGAGAACGAAGACGAGCCGGTTGTTTTCGGGGTACGCAAACCGCTGGCGAACCTGAACCCGTTCTGGGCCAACCTGCAGGTCTACGACTACCTGCTGTTCGATGCCCGCCAGGCGTCCCGGTGGCGTGACAAAGTCGCGGTCTGGTTCCGCCGCACGGGCTGGCGGCCGGCAGACGTCGAAGCGCGGTACCCAAAGAAACAGACCGATTTTTCGCGATTTCAGAAATTTGATCCACAAACGGCGCCGCAGCAACGACACTACGTCATGGCTCAGTTCATTATCGGCCTCGTCGGCGCGCTGCTGATCGCAGAGTTGTATGTTCGCGAAGGCGCGGAGGCCGTGCTTATCCCCTGTGTTCTTTTGTGGCTGCAACTCTATACGCTGGGATTACTCAACGAAGGCCGGTCCTCGGCGCGTCGCCTCGAGTGGCTGCGTTTGCTGGTTGCAGTCCCCGTCCTGTATTTGCTCTTGCGGGCCAGCGCCGACGGAGTGCTGCAACAGGCCGGGGGATGGATCGTTGTAGCCGTATATTCGATAGCGTCCGCGGCCTGGTTGGCGCTGATCCCAAGGCCTGAAAGACACCCAATAGCTCTATAATAATCAAAATTATACGATCATAATCTCAAGTAAATTATCGATTGCAGGGAGAACTTTGATGGGCACCAGGAAGAACATTCACTCAGGCGCACCCTGGGAGTCCAAAGCGGGTTATTGCCGCGCTGTTCGAGTTGGACCACACATCATGGTTTCCGGAACCGCAGCAGTTGGCGAAGATGGCGAAGTCGTTGCTGCCGGCGATGCTTACGCCCAGGCCAAACGGTGCATAGAGATCATCGGCGTCGCCCTTGGCGAAGCCGGAGCGGGTCTCGAGGACGTCGTTCGCACCCGCATGTTCGTCACGGATATCGAGCGGTGGTCCGACGTGGCCCGTGCACATCAGGAGGCATTTGGCAGGGTACCGCCGGCGACGACCATGGTCGAAGTCACGAGGCTTATCGATCCGGCAATGCTCGTCGAAATCGAGGCGGATGCACAGCTGGATGAGGCCTGAATTCTGAAAGGCTAATCCTCGCCGTCGCTCTCGCGCTGGTGGCGGTCGCCCTCGCGAGCATGCTTTCGCTCACGCTTTTTTTCACGCGCCGCGGCACGCTCTTCTTCGGACATCGACTCCCATTTCTCGCGTCGCTTGGCTTTTTTCTCCTTATGTCGTGCGCGCGCGGCCTGGCGTTCTTCTTCGGACATCGACGCCCAGTGCTCGCGCCGCTTTGCGTGTCTTTCCTGGCGTTTCTTGCCTGCACCTTCCGGCCGGTCAGCGGCCATACGCTCGCGCAATGCCTTGCGTTCCTCGTCGGAAAGCCCTTCACGTTCGCTGGGAACCATCAACGCCAGCCAGGCATTGAGCAACATCTAGATAACGTTTTGCATCTGATCTTCACCTTAGTTGAAACGATTACGCCTTGAAGCGCCTCATACGCTTAACGCATGGATGTGTACTGGGTTGACATGAATATTTCAAGAACATTCAGATTCATTTATTCGGTTTTGATCGCAGGCCTGGTTCTCACGGCGTGCGCATCGCGCCCTGAGCTCGCGACCCGAAGTAGCGTCGTACCTTCAGGCGCGGACTTGTCCGGCCTTTGGCAGCTTCGCGAGGAGCCCGGTTCGAAATCCATTCCGAGAGGGGACCCCGAACCGGGAATCCGGATTCCACCGAAAAGCACCACGCGGACTGCGGTCAACCGGCGACCGAAACGATCTTCGGGTACTGCCGTAGCCATGTTCCTTGAAACTGGCGCATCACTCAAGATCTCGCAAACCCCGGACGGTTTGTTCATCAGTTTCGACCGGGCTATCGTCGAGGAGTACACGTTTGGTGAAAATCGTATTGTCTCCGTGGGCCCGATCGAGGCGCAGCGCGTGTCGGGATGGAATGAGCGGGTTTTCGTCGTCGAGACGCTCGATGACCAGGGGGCGCTGTTGACAGAGTCCTGGCATCTCGAAGTCGGTGGTACCGTTCTTGTGCGGGATATTTCGGTAACTCGCCGTAACAACGAACAGTTCTCGTCGCGGCAGCGCTTCGACCGCAACTAATTGCTTGGCGTGTAGCGTCGCAGCGTCGCCTTGACGCGCCGTTTGCCCTTACGATGCTGTTCGATGACAACCGGCAGATAGTCAAGTTCCTCGGCGCACCAGAGCGTCGTTACCCTGGAAGAATTTTCCGCCTGATGTTGAATGCCGACTGCCGTGAACGTGCCGGCCGGAACACTAATTTCCCGGGTACCGATCGAACGCACATTCAGGGTCTTGAGCTTGTCGGCTTCGAACAGCTCGTATTTTTCACTGAGCTCGTTGTTCAGAAGATCATGCATCAGCGCATACTGGATAGACACACGGTCCTGCCGGAGTCGATCGAGTGTAAGGCGAAATTCTTCATCATTGACCGTGCCGCTGGCCTCGAAGGTATCCCAGTCAAACTGGATATCGGCGCGCGGATCGTCTTTGTCGATCGTATCGTTCGTCTGGTAGGCGATTGGGTAGACGCCTTCATCGCCAACCGCAAATTCTGAAATTTCGGTGATGTCGCCGTGGGCGAGGATTCTTGACATGCCCGTTGGCTCGACGAAGTGCCTGGCGATATAGCCGGCGTCCGTCTGTTTAAGCTCCGTGCTGAGCCGACCGCCGACAACACTGATCTTGATCTTGTACTCGGCCGTGTGCGGCGTAAAGTCTCCGCTCGCCTGGGCAGCGCCCGCAAGCAAGCTGGCCGCCAGCAGTAACGCTGGCATCCACTGGAACTTCCGGAAATCGCGGCGGCAATACCCGTTCATACGCACCCCTCTTTGAGGACCTGTTCCGATTCTCGCATAAGTGACATGACTGCTTCCTGAACAGCCAGGCGGTGCGACTCCAGTGCGTCCAGCGGCGCATCGGCCGGTATCGGGTAGGGCTCGCCGACAGCCAGGACAATGCGTGAAAAGGGTTTGGGAACCATGAAATCGTCCCAGCGACTCAGATACCAGGCGCGCTCCGCGGCGCAAGCGATCGGGATGATGGGCACGCCCGCGATACGGGCCATGAGGACCGCACCAACCTTGAACTCGTATTTGGGGCCACGAGGACCGTCGGCCGTCGTGACGATTGAGTAACCACCTTTCATCATGCGCTGCATGTCACGTAGCGCAAGAGCACCGCTCTGATTCGCCGAACCGCGAATGACTTCAGCGCCCCATGCACGGGCGATTCGCTCCGGTACCTCGCCGTCGACCGAACCGGAAACCAGGAAGCAGGCCTTGAATCCCCGCTGCACCCACGAGCGGATCAGCGTCGAGCCGACGACATGATGCTGGTGCCAGTAGCAGGGCGCA
>CAMYIS010000136.1 GCA_947258485.1 uncultured Woeseiaceae bacterium | reverse complement strand
TACGCGGATGAGGCCGCGTACGGCGCGGGCGCGATAAGCACCCCGTCTTCGAGCAGCGCGATGCGTGCGCTGCGATCGAGTCCGGAGCCGCGAATGCCGATGTTGGGCCTGAGACCAAAGCCTTCTTCTTCCTGGATGTAGACACCTGGCACCGTGCGCAGCACGCGAAGGATGTCGCCATTCACAAAGGTCTCCAGCTCCTCACTGTCGATCACGTGCGCGGAGCCCGGTACGTCCGCAGCATCGGCCTGTTTGCCGACGATCGTGACGGTGTCGATCTCCTGGAGGGTCTCAGGGCTATTCTCGGCGAGCAGGGTTAACGGCAAGAGGACGGCGGCAAGGGCTGCCGTGCGCAGGTAAGTGATTATGTTCATTGAGTTTTTCAATGTGGCTGTGAGTTGGATTGCCCAACGTTAATCGAAATGAGAACGATTCGCAACTGCGTTAAATACGTATTTGATGGCACTGCAGGAGCGGCCCTGTAGGAGCGGCCATTGGCCGCGACCGTCGCGGCCAATGGCCGCTCCTACACCGGGCCGCTCGTTGAACACTACCCACTGCACACAGGCACGCCTTCGTGGCACCATGGCGGTCCTGTCGCGCGCAGTTGCGCGCTCCTACAGTTGAGTCAATGACAGAACAAGCCCGCAAACTTCTCATCGTCGAGGACGACCCCGGTCTCCTGAACCAGCTCAAGTGGTGCTTTGAGGGCTACGATGTTTACACCGCCGAGAATCGCAAGGAAGCGATCGCCGAGCTCCGTCGCCATGAGCCGGCCGTGATACTGCAGGACCTCGGTTTGCCGCCCAAACCCGAAGGCGTCGAAGAGGGATTTGCGACGCTGGCCGAGACGCTTAAATTAGCGCCGCACACCAAAGTCATTGTTGTCACAGGTAACGGTGACCAGGAAAACGCGTTGAGCGCGATCGCACAGGGCGCGAGCGACTTCTACGAAAAACCGGTCGACACCGACACCTTGAAACTTATCGTCGATCGCGCATTCAATATCTCGGAACTCGAGTGCGAGAATCGCCGCCTGCAAAGCCAGGTCAACGAATCACCGCTTGACGGCATTGTCGCCGCAAGCGAAGGCATGCTCGCCGTGTGCCGCATGATTGAAAAAGTCGCGCCGACAGACGTAACGACGCTGTTGTTGGGTGAGAGCGGCACCGGTAAAGAGCTGCTTGCACGTGCGCTGCACCGTCTGAGCCCGCGCGCTGACAAGAAATTCGTCGCTATCAACTGTGCGGCCATTCCCGAGAACCTGCTCGAGTCAGAGCTTTTCGGTCACGAGAAAGGTTCGTTTACCGGTGCACATAAACAAACCGTTGGCAAGATCGAACTCGCGAACGGGGGCACCTTGTTCCTCGACGAAATCGGCGATATGCCCATGGCATTGCAAGCCAAGATGCTGCGCTTTTTGCAGGAGCGTGTGATTGAACGCATTGGCGGGCGAGAGGAAATCTCAGTTGACGTTCGAGTAGTGTGCGCGACCAATCAAAACCCGGCGGGCCTTATTGAGGAAGGTCGGTTTCGCGACGATCTTTATTATCGTGTCAGTGAAATCACGATCAATATTCCACCCCTCCGCGAACGCGAAGAAGGCCGCCTTATTCTGGCGCGCACCTTGCTGCAGAAATATTGCAAGCAGCAAAAGAGGGCGATCAACGGTTTTTCAGATGATGCGGTGCAGGCAATCGAGGCCTATTCATGGCCGGGCAACGTTCGCGAACTTGAAAACAAGATCAGCGGCGGCGTCATCATGGCAGACGGTGATATGGTTACTGCAATGGACCTTGGGCTCGAGGTGGGCGATGAAGGCGCCGTTTCGCTCAATCTGCGCGAGGTCAGGCAACAGGCTGAATCGAAAGCGATTCGCGTGGCACTGACCAAATGCTATGGCAATATTTCGAAAGCGGCCGAGTTACTCGGCATTACACGACCCACGCTGTATGACCTGATCAACAAGTACAGCTTGAGCGCGGAGAGCTATTCCAAGAAAGCCGCGCCATAAGAAAGGACCGGCATGAGCGAAATAACCTTGAAAATCAACGGGCAGGATCGTGCGATTGATGTCCCGACAGACATGCCCCTGCTGTGGGCTCTCAGGGACATACTCAACCTGACGGGCTCCAAGTACGGCTGCGGCATCGGCACCTGTGGTACCTGCACCGTTCTCGTGGACGGGTCGCCGATGCGCTCCTGTGTCATACCCGCTGTTGGACTCGAGGGCCGAGAGATCACCACGATCGAAGGGCTGGATCCGACGGGCAATCATCCCGTGCAAAGGGCATGGAACGACGAGGACGTTCCTCAATGCGGTTACTGCCAGGGCGGACAAATTCTCGCGGCCAGCGCGCTCTTGGAGAACAACCCGAATCCCAGCGATGAAGACATCAACGTGGCCATGTCCGGCGTCCTCTGTCGCTGCGGCACCTATTACCGCATTCGCAAAGCGATCAAACGCGCCGCGCAGGATATTTCGAAAGATGGGGGTGATGCATGAGCGCTTTCGAAAAACAGAACACGCTCGACCGCCGCTCATTCCTGAAAGTTTCCATGCTTGCCTCGGGCGCCCTGCTGGTCGGCGTCGGTTACGATGATCAAGCTCAGGCCAGCGAGATCGCAGGCGATACCTGGAAACCCAATGGTGGTCGCGGAATGCCTCGAGGTTGACTGGAAAGACGTCAATGTGGAGCAGGCGCCGCTCGACGATCGTTACGGCAGACAGGCAGTCGGCGGCAGCCGCGGCACGCCCGACGGCTGGGACGATCTTCGCGTCGCCGGAACAGCGGCGCGCTATCTTCTGACGGCCGCCGCCGCAACAGAGTGGAACGTTGCACTGTCGGAATGCGCCGCTCAAAACGGGTCGATCGTTCACACGCCATCGGGCAAGTCCGCGCGATACGAAAGCCTCCTCGAAACGGCAGCCAGCGTGCCGGTGCCGGATGTTGACGATCTGCAGCTCAAGAGCCGCCCGTCAGAATTCAAACTGCTGGGCACCTTCGTCCCTGGCGTAGACAACCCGCAGATCGTGACGGGCCAGCCGTTATTCGGTTGCGACGTTCGCCTCGACGGCATGCTGTACGCGGTGTACGAGAAGTGCCCCACCTACGGCGGCAAAGTGCGCAAGGCTAACGTCGAGGCAATTCGCAAGCTGCCTGGCGTGACGCACGCGTTCGTCGTGAAGGGTGGCGATGAACTGACCGGTCTCTTGCCCGGCGTTGCCGTCGTTGCGGAAACCTGGTGGCAAGCCCATTCGGCTCGCAAGCAACTGCGCGTTGACTGGGAAACCGGTCACGCCGATTCCACGGCAAACTACGATCGTGAGGCCGATGCTCTTAAGCAGGAAGCAGGAGAAACACTGCGTAATGACGGTGATGTGAATGGAGCATTCGATTCGGCGAAGGATGTTATCGAGGCAAGCTATTATTATCCGTTCGTGTCTCACGCCAACATGGAGCCGCAGAACTGCACGGCGCTCTACCGGGAATCGGGCCAGCTGGAGATCTGGGCGCCGTCGCAAAACCCGAAAGGGGGGCGCAGCCTGATCGCAGAAACGCTGGGGATTTCCGAGCAGAAGATCCACGTGAACCTGACGCGCATCGGCGGCGGCTTCGGGCGCCGCCTTCGACACGACTTCATGGTGGAAGCTGCATGGATCGCCCGCGAAGTGCGCCGGCCCGTGCAGCTGCAGTGGACGCGCGAAGATGATATGCGCCACGACTTTTATCGTCCCGCGGCCTGGCATCATTTCAAAGCAGGCATCGATGACAGCGGCAGGATGACGGCATTCGATCACCACTTCGTTACCTTCGGTTCCGGTAAAGAAACGGTGTCGGGCGCCGGCCTTTCGACCAGCCACTACCCGGCGGGCCTCGTGCCGAACTTCCGACTGCGGCAATCGATCATCGAAACGCATGTGCCGACAGGACCCTGGCGATCGCCCGGCCACTCGGCGTATTGCTGGGCCTACCAGAGTTTCTTTGATGAAGTCGCGATTGCTGCGGGACGCGATCAGCTGGAGTTCCGCCTGGACCTGTTGTCGCGGTCTTACGGTGAACCGCCGCTGGACCTGAAGCGCACGAGCGACACGCTAAGACTGGCCGCGGAGAAAGCGGGTTGGGGCAGCCGCACGCTCGACGCCAACCGTGGCATGGGCATGGGGTTTCATTTTGACCACCGTGGCTATGTTGCACACGTGGCCCAGGTTGTTGCAGACGGGTCGAAAGTGAAAGTCGAGAAGGTCTTTTCCGGTATCGATGTTGGCCCCATCCTCAACTTGAGTGGAGCCAGGAACCAGGTCGAGGGAGCCGTTGTCGACGCGCTGAGTACGGCGCAACTGGAAATCACGTTCGAAGATGGCGCTGCCGAGCAGAGCAACTTTCATGACTATGGGCTGCTGCGCATCGATCAGGCACCGGAAGTCGAATGCCATTTCATCCAGAGCGACAATTCGCCAACCGGTCTCGGTGAACCGCCAATCGCGGCTGCGACGCCGGCGATCACGAACGCGATCTTTGCTGCAACCGGCACACGAATTCGTGAGTTGCCGCTCAGGCG
>CAMYIS010000135.1 GCA_947258485.1 uncultured Woeseiaceae bacterium | reverse complement strand
AAGGCCGCCGCGAGCAGCTGACCTGTTGGCACACGAGCCGATAGTGCTGGGACGTATTTCCGGCGTGTTCGGCGTGCGAGGGTGGGTCAAGGTGTTTTCATACACCGATCCGCGTGAAGCGCTACTGGATTACGAAAGCTGGTTGCTCGGCCACAAAGGTGAGTGGCGACCAGCCAAAGTCGCTGAAGGACAGCGGCATGGAAAAACGGTCGTGGTTCGGATCGATGGATTCGATGATCGCGACCACGCGGCAACGCTGATCGGGTCCGAAATCGGAGTTCCCAGGGCGGCGCTGCCGGAAGCAGAAGAGGGCCATTATTACTGGTCCGATCTCGAGGGGTTACAAGTCGTGCGGAGCGATGGCTCGGAACTCGGCAAACTGGCATACCTGCTCGAGACCGGCACACACGATGTAATGGTGATAAGAGGCGAAAAGGAACGGTTGGTTCCGTTCGTCAAAGACGAAGTGGTGCTCGACGTTGATCTTGCAAAAGGCCTGATCACCGTCGATTGGGAATGGGACTGACAGGATGCGAATTGGCGTCGTTAGCCTGTTTCCGGAAATGGTTGCGACGATCGCCGACTATGGCGTCATAGGCCGCGCACTGGACCGTGAACTGGTTTCGCTGGATATCGAGAATCCGCGGGATCACACGGATGACGTGCACCGGACGGTTGACGATCGGCCCTATGGCGGTGGACCCGGCATGGTGATGAAGTTCGCGCCGCTTGCCAGGGCATTGCAGGTGTCACGGAAACGCTTGCCTGAGGGTAGCCCGGTCGTCTGCCTGTCGCCGCAAGGCGCGGTGTTCGACCAGGTCGTGGCCAAGCGATACTCGGCACTGCCGGGGATGATATTGCTGGCTGGCCGGTATGAAGGCATCGATGAGCGACTGATTGAGTCGCAGGTCGATGAAGAAATTTCGCTGGGCGATTTTGTGCTTTCAGGCGGCGAAATCGCGGCGATGGCGGTTATTGATGCCGTGGTGAGGTTATTGCCGGGTGTGTTAGGTCATGATGAGTCCGCGAAGCAGGACTCATTCGTGGAAGGGCTGCTGGACTGCCCGCACTACACGCGTCCGGAAGTGGTTGAAGGGAGGTCCGTGCCGGACGTGTTGTTGTCTGGTGACCACGCGAGTATCGCGCGGTGGAGGTACAAGCAGGCGTTAGGTCGGACTCAGTTGCGACGGCCGGACTTGCTTGAAAAACTGGATTTAAATGATGAGCAGCTAACGTTGCTCGACGAATTTTTGAAAGAGCAAAGACAATGAGCAAAATTATTGAAGCGGTCGAAAACGAGCAAATGGGCAAGGAAATTCCCGATTTCGCTCCAGGCGACACGATTGTCGTCCAGGTCAAGGTCAAAGAAGGCGAGCGCGAGCGCCTGCAGGCATTCGAGGGAATTGTGATTGCCAAACGCAATCGCGGCCTGAATTCTTCGTTCACGGTGCGCAAGATCTCGCACGGCGAAGGTGTAGAGCGCGTGTTCCAGACCTATAGCCCGGTCGTCGATTCAGTGGCGGTCAAGCGCCGTGGTGACGTTCGGCGTGCCAAGCTGTACTACCTCCGCGGTCGTACCGGCAAAGCGGCGCGCATCAAGGAAAAGATCTAGTCCGCAGATCGTTCGTTCAGGCCTCTGCTGTGCACGTCGCGCAGGGGTCGGTGTGCGACGCGCCCGCTTCCCGGTTTCAAATTCTGACAATAGTCCACATAATGCGGCCTGTCCGATTGCTTTGAACCAATTCCCGGGAACGGGGTCCCTCGTGTCATGAGAACAGTATTCCCAAATTTCGTCCTGAAGGTGGTGCTGCTGCTGGTCTCGAGCGCTGCCTTGAGCGGCTGCACGATTATGGTGTCGTCGGCTGCAAACGGTCTGGCCGACAACCTGTCCGTCGCTATCGTCAATCAGGACGATCCGGAGCTCGTGCGGGCTGGGGCACCGTCCTACCTGCTGCTGCTCGACAGTTTTGTCGAGGGCAGTCCGGACAACCCCGATATCCTGGCCGCAGCGGCTACCCTGTATGCCACCTACGGGGCTGTTTTCGCCAACGACGAGCTGAGAGCCTCTCGCCTGACCACACGCGCGCGACGGTACGCCCTCAAAGCCATGTGTGAGTCCTATTCACCGGCCTGCGGCTGGCCGGAAGCGACCTATGACGAATTTGTTGCAACCCTGACTGGAATACGGCCCAAGAAATCCGAGTTTCTGTTTACCTATGGATTTGCATCGCTGGCCTACCTTCGAGCACACAGCTCGGACGTGAACACAATCGCCGAGTTGCCGCAGATGGAAGCTCTGTTCGAGCATTATTTGGACATAAGTAGGGACGCAGTTAACAGTAGCGCCTACACCTATATGGGAATATTGCTGACCGTGCGGCCGCCGGTGGCGGGTGGCGAACCGGAAAGAGCGCGCGAATACTTCGAGAAGGCCATCGCGTTAACCGATGGCAAGGACCTGGGCGCCAAGGTCGAATTTGTCAAGGGCTACGCGAAGAAGTTATACGAACGGGAGATGCATGACCAACTTCTCAATGAAGTCATGGCGGCAGATCCCTACCAGGACGGGTTTACGCTGGGTAACGTCCTTGCACAGGAAGAAGCGGCGGTACTACTGGCGGAAGCCGATGACTATTTTTGATGGGCAAGTTATGAAAAAGTTGTTTTTGATTTTTGCAGCGTTGGCATTCAGTTTGCCTTCTTATGCTGTCACGCTGAAAATCGCCACCGCTACGCCTGATGGCACGCAGTGGATGGATGACATGCGCTCGGGCGCCAAGGAGATAAAAGAGCGGACCGAAGGTCGTGTGGAAATCAAATACTACGGCGGTGGTGTCAAGGGCGACGACAAGAAGGTGCTGGGCCAGATCAGGATCCGGCAACTTCAGGGCGGTGCATTTACTCCATCGGCGCTTGCTTCTCAATACGCGGACCTGAACTTGTACGGCATGCCGTTGATTTTTGATTCCGAGGAAGAGGCGGCCTACGTCCGGAGTCGCATGGATGCGAGGTTGCAGAAAGGCCTTGAAGACGCGGGGTTCGTCAATTTCGGATTCGCGACGTCGGGGTTTGCCAACATCATGTCCAACACGCCGGTCAGGTCGCTGTCCGACATGAAAGGTAAACGCGTATGGGTGCCCGAGGGCGACGCCATTAGTTACGCATCGATGCAGGCACTGTCATTGTCACCGGTTACGCTGCCACTGACAGACGTTCTAACCGGCTTACAGACCGGCCTTATTGACATTGTCGCGATTCCTCCTTACGTCGCGTTGATTCTGCAGTGGCACACCAAGGTCAAATATGTCACTCGGGTACCGCTCGTCTATACGTTTGGCTTCATGGCCGTGGACAAAAAGACGTTCGAAAAAATAAGCTCCGAAGATCAGGCGATCGTCCGTGAAGTGATGGGCAGGATCTATGAGAACTTCAACAAGGTAAACCTGGTCGATAACGCCGCCGCGTTTGATGCGTTGTTGAATAGCGGAATCGAATCCGTTGAGTTCGACGAAGAGGAATACTTAAAGACCCGCAAGGTATTGCTCGCTTCGAACCGGCAGCTCGGCGAGCAGGGTAAATTCAGCAAAGAGCTTTACGAAGAAATGATGCGGTACCGGCCCCGACTAGTCGTGTATTACCGATTTATCGCCCTGCTCGAGCGTCTCGAAAGAACCGGTAATTTTCTCGAAACCGCGGCTCTCGTAACACTTCTCACCGCGATGATGCTGCTGGCCGTTGGGCAAATCGTTCTCCGGGAAGTATTCAATACCGGGTTCGTATGGGCGGATGAACTGATCAAGCTGATGGTGCTTTGGCTGGCGATGGTCGGATCAATTGCGGCCACTCGCGATAACCGTCACATCCGTATCGATGCGCTTTCTCACGTTCTTCCCGCGCTGGCTATCCGGGTGATCCGGATCTTTGTCGACCTGTTTGCAGCTGCCATATGTGGCGTAATCGCCTGGCAAGCTTGGCGCTACCTGCAGGTTGAAATCGAATACCAGGATACAGTGCTGGTCAATCTACCGGCCTGGATCGCTCACAGTGTCATGCCGGCTGCATTCCTGCTGATCAGTTTTCGTTTCCTCATCCTGGTTGTGAAGCAAGTAGGCGCAATTGTTACGCGTCCGGCCGTTGGGCCCGGCAAATGATTATTCTCAGCGTCCTGTTGGCCCTACTGGCGATTATAGGCGCGCCGTTGTTTGCAGTGATAGCCGCAAGCGCGATGATCGGTTTCCTTAAAGAGGAAACCGATCTGATGATCATGGCGCTGGAAATACAAAGCATCGCCAGCATGCCGTTTTTGTCAGCAATTCCAATGTTCACCTTTGCCGGGTACCTTCTGAGTGAAAGCAACGCACCCAGGCGGCTCGTAAAACTGACGGGCGCAATGATGGGATGGATGCCCGGGGGGCTTGCGCTGGTCTGCCTGGCCGCATGCGCTTTCTTTACCGCTTTTACCGGTGCGTCCGGCGTGACGATTATCGCACTGGGCGCTATTCTTTACCCGGCCTTGAAGCAGGACGGCTACGGCGACAAGTTCAACCTTGGTTTGGTTACGTCAGCCGGCAGCCTCGGGCTTTTATTCGCACCATCGCTGCCGCTGATCCTTTACGGGGTCATCGCTGAAGTCCCGGTTGACAACCTGTTCCTGGCGGGCATTTTGCCCGGTCTCTTGATGCTGCTGATGCTTTCAGGCTGGAACATCTGGGTGAATCGACACATCAGGCGACCGCTGAGCTCCTTTTCTATTCGCGAGGTCGGATCGGCACTCCGCGAATCAATGTGGGAGTTGCCGCTGCCGGTCGTCGTATTAGGTGGAATTTACTCCGGGTTCTTTGCGGTGTCCGAGGCGGCGGCGGTTACGGCGCTTTACGTCGTCTTGGTTGAAGTCGTCATCTTGCGGGAAATACGGTTGCGCGAATTGCCACGCATCATGCGGGCGTCCATGGTGTTAGTCGGCGCAATCCTGGTCATTCTCGGTGCATCAGTTGCGTCGACCGGTTATATGATCGACGCAGGCATTCCGCAGCGCCTGTTCGAACTTGTCTCGAGTATGGTCAGCAGCCAGACCTCGTTCCTGATATTGCTACTGCTTTTCCTGCTGGTTCTCGGCGCCATTCTGGATATCTTTTCCGCCATCGTCCTCGTGGTGCCGCTGATCCTGCCCATTGCTGCGGGATATGGCGTCAACGAGGTACACCTGGGTATCGTCTTCCTGGCTGCGATGCAGCTCGGATACCTGACGCCCCCGGTCGGTCTAAACCTTTTCATTGCGAGCTATCGATTTGAGAAGCCGATCATGCATGTGTACTCGGCGACGTTCCCATTCCTGATTATCCTGATGGCATCAGTGGTAATCATCACCTTCTTGCCGGAACTGTCACTCGCGTTTCTGTCGGATTGACGGGGCGTTGCTGACAAGCTGTTGAGCCTCTTGACTGAAGACCGGGGCCACATCTTGCGCCTCTTGGTGTAAAGTTCGGCACATCGCTATCTGAATGGCTGAGGAATCCAGAGATCATGAGTAAGGGTAATTTGATCCGCCGCATGCTGGCGTCGATATGGCGCGGCCTTAACGGGCTGAGAAAAGTACTTCACCTTGTGCTGTTGCTGTTCATTTTCCTGGTGTTTTTCGGTGCCATGTCGGGTACTCCGCCGCTAATGCCGAAGAAAGCGGCGCTGTTTATTCAACCGTCCGGGGTGCTCGTTGAGCAGCTGGAAGGCGATCCATTCGATCGCGCGCTGGCCGAACTGGTCGGCGATACGCCGCCGCAGACGCTCGTGCAGGATATCATTGATGCACTCGAATTCGCGCGAACCGACGAACGCATCACCGCCGTTCATCTCGAGCTGAGTGTCTTCGCTTCAGGCGGGCTCAACAAACTGCAGCGCGTTTCGGAGGCGATCGATGCCTTCCAGGAGTCGGGGAAACCGGTCGTTGCAAGCGCCGATTTTTTTGCGCAACAGGGTTATTACCTGGCGGCCCACGCCGACGAGCTGTATCTGCACCCCGAGGGCCTGGTGTTGCTGCAAGGTTATGGTTCATATCGGAACTACTTCAAGGATGCGATAGACCTGCTGCGAATCGACTGGAATGTCTTTAGAGTTGGCACGCACAAGTCCTTCGCCGAACCCTACACGCGGATGGACATGTCTCCAGAGGACCGGGAGTCCAGGAGCCGCTTGATAAATCAATTCTGGAGCACGTATCAGCAAGACGTAGTCACCGCGCGCGGCCTGCCCGGAGGCGCTATTGACGACTTTGCGCAGAACATGGTTGAGCGCGTCGCGAGCGCCAATGGTGATACCGCCGTTGCCGCGCGCGATATCGGTCTGGTCGATGACCTGCTGTCTCGCAAGGCCTTGCGCGATCGAATCAAGGAATACGCCGGAGCGGATGCGGACGATGAAACCTTGTACTCATCGGTGTCGATGCGCGACTACCTCGGCCAGATGCGGCTGTTGCATAAACCGAAGAAGAAACCTGAAAACGTTGCGATCGTTGTTGCAGCGGGCGAGATTCTCGATGGATCGCAGCCGCCCGGCACTGTTGGCGGCGATTCGGCGGCAGCTTTGCTTCGCAAAGCGCTGCAGGATGAGGCTGTAAAAGCTGTCGTGCTTCGCGTCGACAGCCCTGGCGGCAGTTCGTTTGCGTCCGAAGTGATTGCAAACGAGATAGAAGCTTTGCAGCAGGCCGGCAAGCCTGTCGTTGCATCGATGAGCAGCGTGGCAGCCTCTGGCGGCTACTGGATATCCGTCGGAGCTGACAAGGTGATCGCCAGCCCGATTACCGTAACAGGATCAATCGGTGTTATTGGCATGATACCCACGTTCCAGCGTTCGCTTGCGGCCGTCGGCGTGGCGACTGATGGTGTCGCCACAACCCCCTGGGTGGAGGCGCTGCGACTGGACCGTGAAATGACTGATTCTTCGAAACAGCTGGTGCAGATGCTAATCGAAAACGTGTACGACGATTTCGTTTCACGCGTTGCAGAAAACCGTGGCCTGGACAAGCAGACCGTGGATAGCATTGGCCAGGGGCAGGTCTGGACGGGCGCTGAGGCCGTGGAGAACGGACTGGTCGACCAACTTGGCGGTCTCGATGATGCTGTCGCCGTCGCGGCAGAACTCGTCGGTCTCGAGGAAGGAAGTTACGGAAGGAAAACCATTGGTCCGGAGTTGTCCCCGACCGAGCAGATGATTGTCGATTTCCTGGCGGTTGCGAAAACCGCCGGGATCGATCCAGCCAGCTTTGTTCGAGAGCCGGCGCCGGTTGCTGTATTCGCCAACCAGCTGCAGAAATTGCTCGCGGGGGTCACGAACTTCAATGATCCCAGGGGCGTTTACACGCACTGTTTCTGCGAGATTAACTAGCCGACAAGGCTGCCCGTTAGTTCCAGCGCAGGATGACTTTGCCCGTCTGTCCGGACTCCATGAGTTCGAACGCGGGCTGGAACTCATCGATATCGAAATGGTGCGTGATGATCGGTTCCATGTTCAGGCCGCTTTGCAGCATGCTGGACATTTTGTACCAGGTCTCGAACATCTCCCGGCCATAGATCCCTTTGATGAAAAGCCCTTTGAAAATGACGTCATTCCAGTCGATGGCCATTTCTCCGGGTGGAATGCCGAGCATGGCGATTTTACCGCCATGGTGCATCGTCCTTAGCATGTCGCGGAACGCCTGCGGATTGCCCGACATTTCCATGCCGACGTCGAATCCTTCTTCCATACCCAGCTCACGCATCGTGTCATCGATGGTCTCCCGGGTGACGTTGAGCGCTCGTGAGGCGCCCATTTTTCGAGCAAGGGCGAGCCGGTAGTCGTTAACGTCGGTGATGACGATGTGGCGGGCGCCCGCGAAACGGGCGATGGCGGCGGCCATGACGCCGATGGGACCGGCCCCCGTAATTAGAACGTCCTCGCCTACGAGATCGAACGATAAAGCGGTATGCGTGGCATTGCCGAGCGGATCGAGAATGGACGCCATGTCGTCGCTGATCAAGTCCGGCAGCTTGAAAACATTGAACGCCGGGACCGAGAGGTATTCGGCGAATGCGCCGGGCCGGCTGACGCCTATACCGATCGCGTTCATGCAAAGATGACGACGGCCGGCGCGGCAGTTTCGGCAATGGCCGCAGGTAATGTGGCCCTCGGCCGAAACCCTGTCACCGACGCTGAAGCCGCGGACCTCAACGCCCATTTCGACGATCTCGCCGCTAAATTCGTGCCCAACCGCCATGGGCACCGGTATCGTCGCCTTCGCCCACTCGTCCCAATTAAAAATGTGAATGTCGGTCCCGCATATCGCCGTGCGGTTGACCTTGATCAGCACATCGTTGTGGCCGACTTCGGGAACCGCGATCTCTTCCATCCAGATGCCGCGCTCGGGTTTTGCTTTAACCAGTGCTTTCATTGTTCTTTCCTGGTGTGCGGGATCAATTAATTACGCCCAGGTCGCGGCCGACGGCCGTGAATGCGTCGATCGCTTTGTCGAGCTGTTCCCGCGTCAGTCCGGCCGACATTTGTGTACGGATTCTTGCCTGTCCCTTCGGAACCACCGGGAACGAGAAGCCGATCACGTAGATGCCTCTTTCGAGGAGTCGGTCCGCCATCGTGCTAGCAAGCTTGGCGTCGCCGAGCATCACGGGAATAATCGGGTGTTCGCCCGGTTTCAGCTCGAAGCCTCTCTCGGACATTTTACTGCGGAAATAGGCCGCGTTTTCGTGCAGCTGTTCCTGCAGCGAGCTGTCGCGTTCGAGCAGGTCCAGAACGGCGATGGACGCCGCTGCGATCATTGGCGCAATGGAATTCGAAAACAGGTACGGGCGCGAGCGCTGCCGCAACCAGCCAACGATTTCCTTGCGGCCCGAGGTGTATCCTCCGGACGCGCCACCGAGTGCTTTACCCAGAGTGCCGGTGATGATGTCGATTCGTCCCATTACCCCACGGTACTCGTGCGTGCCACGTCCGGTTTTTCCAAGAAAACCCGTTGCATGACAGTCGTCAATCATCGTCAGTGCGTCAAACTCTGTTGCGAAGTCGCAAATGCCGACGAGGTCGGCGATGGTGCCATCCATCGAGAACACGCCGTCCGTCACGATCAGTTTGGTATCCGCACCAGATGCGTCCTGAAGCTGGGTACGAAGGTCCTGCATGTCGCTGTTGGCATAGCGGAAACGCTGGGCCTTGCACAGGCGAATACCGTCGATAATGCTGGCATGATTGAGCGCGTCGCTTATGACAGCATCATCGGGTCCCAGGAGCGTCTCGAACAAGCCCCCATTCGCATCGAAACAGGACGGGTAAAGGATCGTGTCCTCAGTGCCAAGAAAGGCGCTGATACGTTCTTCCAGCTCCTGCCATGCCGTAGCCGTATTGATCCAGCGCTTTGTGCGCGGCCGCGATGACCTCCGGGTGATTGGCGAGGCCGAGGTAGTTATTTGCGCACAGGTTTAGTACATGTTCTGTGCCGCCATTTGCGCGCACATCAATGGCGGCTTGCTGCGGTCCTGCGATGAGTCTTTCAGTTTTGAAAAGGCCCTCAGATTTCAGTGCCTCGGTCTGTTTCCCGAGTGATTCCAAAAAGGTCGTTGGCACGGGTTTGCTCTCTGGGTTCGAAGGACGCAAAGTATATCAGGAGGTCAAAGGAGATTGGTCGTGTCAGACGACTTGCTAAGACTGGATCGGTGGCTCTGGTTTACGCGATTTTACAAGACGCGGACCGCGGCACAGGCGGCCGTGAATGGCGGCCACGTGCGCGTCAACGGTGAGCGCGCCCGCGCCGCGACCAGCGTACGCATTGGTGACCAAGTCCAGATCGTCCGTCAGCAGTCTGCCTACGAGCTGACGGTCCTCGCAATACCTGCCCGGCGCGGCCCGGCGAAGGATGCGCAGGCTTGCTATGAAGAATCTCCGGCGAGCATTGCACGGCGGGAACAACAGCTCGCCGAGCTGCGGCGGGACCGACTGCAGATGCCGATGACAAAGGGCAAGCCCGACAAACACACACGCCGTCAGTTACGCGATCGAAAAGGCCGATAGCGATGCCCGTGAAGCCCTGAATACCCTATAATCGCCGCCCTTGTATTCCTTTTTAAGCCCACCGCAAGAGTGGACATCCGGAGTTTCTGCATGAGTTTTGTTGATCAGCCGGCTGCCCGGGAAGGCAGCATTCCTTACATCAATGATCTTTATCTCGCGGACGAAGAAAAGCTCGTCAGGGAGCTGGTCGAAGCCGCCGATGCCGGCGGCGCTGCGCGCGAGAAAATTCAGAGGACGGCGGCGCAACTCGTGCGCGCCGTTCGCAAGAATACGGCCAATGAAGGGGGCATCGAGGCATTCCTGCAGCAATATGACCTGTCGTCCGATGAGGGCGTGTTGCTCATGTGCATCGCCGAGGCATTGCTGAGGATTCCGGACGCCGATACGGCCGACCGGCTGATCGCGGACAAAATCACGTCCGCCAAATGGAAAGATCACCTCGGTGTCAGTGATTCCGTGTTCGTTAACGCGTCGACCTGGGGCTTGATGCTGACGGGCCGGATTCTGAGCCTGGACGAGATAGCTACGAGTAATCCTGCCCAGACGCTCGGCCGGCTCGTCAGCCGCGCCGGTGAGCCGCTGGTGCGAACCGCCATGCGCCAGGCGATGAAGATCATGGGCCACCAGTTTGTTATGGGACGCACGATCGGGGACGCGCTCAAACGCTCACTAAAAAACGAAAAGTTGCCGTATCGTTATTCCTTCGACATGCTCGGCGAGTCGGCACTGACGGCAGCCGACGCACAGCGTTACCTTGATAATTACCACGAAGGCATTGACAGCATCGGCAGCGGGCCACAAGTCGACGCGCCGGATGTCTTTTCGGCACCCGGTATTTCGGTCAAGCTGTCGGCGCTGCATCCGCGTTACGAGTACACGCACGAACAGCGGGTCCTGAATGAGCTTGCCCCGTCGATCCTGGAACTTGCCAAACACGCCAGGAAAGTAGGTATCGGCCTGACCATCGATTCAGAGGAGGCGAGCCGCCTCGAGATGTGGCTGACCATATTCGAGCGGGTCTATCGCGACAAAGCACTGGCCGGCTGGGATGGATTTGGCCTGGCGGTGCAGACCTACCAGCGCCGCGGGCGTGACACGATGCGTTTCATCGAGGAGCTGGCCGGCGACGTTGGCCGCCGAATCCCGGTCCGCCTCGTGAAGGGCGCTTACTGGGACAGTGAGATCAAGTGGGCGCAGGAACAGGGTATTTCGAGCTATCCCGTGTTCACGCGCAAGTCTCACTCGGACGTGTCGTATCTCGCCTGCGCGCGGGCGGCACTTGCAGCCGGCGACAAGATCTACGCGCAGTTCGCGACACATAACGCGCATACGCTGGCGAGCGTGCTGCATTATGCCGGACCACGCCGGGATTACGAGTTCCAGCGACTGCATGGCATGGGCGAGGAACTGTATGCCGAAGTCGTCGACCCCGAAAAGCACGATCGGCCTTGCCGAGTATATGCACCTGTCGGTAATCACGAGGACCTGCTGCCGTACCTCGTTCGACGATTGCTGGAGAATGGCTCGAATACCTCGTTCGTGAACAAGATTATCGATGAGTCCATCGACGTTGAGGACATAATTGCCGATCCGCTGGCTGTCGCCGCGCAACACGACTGTCTGCCGCATGACCGGATTCCGCGACCGGTCGACATTTTCCAGCCTGAGAGGAACAACTCGCACGGCTTTAATCTTGCGGACCGCACTGTCCGCCGCGAGTTACTCTCGGATATGGAGGCCGCCAGCACCAGGCCGGTGACAGCCAAACCGATTGTTGGCGGCAGGGAGATGTCCGGGGCGGAGCAGCCATCGGTCAATCCGGCGAATACTGACGAAGTCGTGGGTATTTGCCATTTGGCTGCAGAGGAACACGTCGATGCTGCGTTAAACCTTTCGGTCAGAGGGCAGGTTGTATGGGATCGAACAGGGGCCGATGAACGTGCCCGGATTCTAAACCGCGCGGCGGATCTCTTCGAAGCCCATCATGCCGAGCTGCTGGCGCTTTGCGTCAGCGAAGGCGGCAGGACGATCCCGGACTCAATTTCCGAGCTACGCGAGGCCGTGGATTTCTTTCGCTACTATGCCGCGCAGGCGCAGCGGCATTTTGGCGAGCCACTGGTCATGCCCGGCCCGACAGGAGAGCACAACACCTACGGTCTGCGTGGTCGAGGTGTGTTCGTTTGCATCAGCCCCTGGAATTTTCCACTGGCGATATTTACGGGGCAGGTAGCGGCTGCTCTTGCGGCGGGTAACGCCGTGCTTGCTAAACCGGCGGCGCCGACGCCGCTGATTGCATACCGCGCTGTGCAGCTGATGCTGGAGGCCGGCGTGCCGGCGGACGTGCTGCATTTCATTCCGGGCTCGGGCTCACTCATTGGCGGGCGTGCTGTTGCAGATCCGCGAGTCGCCGGTGTCGTGTTTACCGGATCAACCGGCGTCGCTCAGACGATCAACCAGACGCTGGCACATCGGGACGGCCCGATCGGCACGCTGATTGCGGAGACCGGCGGGCAAAACGCCATGTTTGTCGATAGTTCGGCACTGCCCGAACAGGTCGTGCATGACAGTATCTTTTCGGCGTTCAACAGTGCTGGCCAGAGGTGCTCCGCATTGCGCTTGCTGTGCGTGCAGGAGGACATCGAGCCGCGGACACTCGATCTGCTGACGGGCTACATGAACGAACTCGTCATTGGCGACCCAAAATATTTGTCAACCGATGTCGGGCCCGCGATTGATGCGCCGTCCAGGTCGGTGCTGGAGGCACATGTGTCCAGAATGGGAAAGGAGGCCAGAATCGTCCATCGATGCCCGTTGCCTGCGGGACACGAGGCGGGGACGTTTTTTGCACCTACGCTCGTAGAAATAGACGATATCAGTGTGTTGACGGAAGAAGTTTTCGGCCCGATTCTGCATGTCCTCAAGTTCAAGGGCAGTGAACTCGACAAGACTGTCGAGGCGGTGAACGCGACGGGTTATGGTCTGACGATGGGCCTGCACAGCCGCATCGATTCGCGCGCCCGTGGCGTGGTCAAAGCGTCCGGCGCGGGTAACATCTACATCAATCGCAACATGATCGGCGCGGTCGTTGGCGTGCAGCCCTTCGGCGGCAGAGGATTGTCCGGTACCGGGCCAAAGGCCGGGGGGCCGCACTATGTGCAGCGATTCGGCAGTGAGTACACGGTCAGCAACAACATCTCGGCCGTCGGCGGCAACGCAAGCTTGCTTACGCTCGGTTCGGATTGATGGCCGCGATCAGCATATTCGATATCTTCAAGATCGGTATCGGCCCGTCGAGTTCGCACACGGTCGGACCGATGAAAGCCGCAAGGGCTTTCGTAACTGATCTGAAACCTGTGTCCGCGGACGTCGGCCGAATCGCTGTCACGCTGCACGGCTCACTCGCCTGGACTGGCAAAGGCCACGGTACGGATTCGGCCGTGTTACTTGGCTTGTCGGGGTTCATACCCGAGACGCTCGATGCGGACGAGGTCGACGACCTGCTGGCAGGAATTCGCAACGACCGGCATATCGAAGCACCAGGCATCGGTCGCATGGCGTTCGATCCGGAAACAGATCTGAAGTTTGATTTTGAAACGGAGTTACCAAGACATACCAATGGCATGCATTTCGTTGCGCATGCGGCGGACGGCCGGGTATTGCTCGATGAGAACTACTACTCGCTTGGCGGTGGTTTCATCGCACGCAACGATGACCCGGAACCGCTGACGCAGGAGGGCGAGCCACCGCTGCCGTTCGTGACGAGCGAGTCCTTGCTCGCAACAGCCGCGGAACACGAGCTGAGCATCGCCGAACTCGTGCTCCGAAATGAAACGCATTGGCGCAGCAGGGAAGAAGTGGAGCAACGCATCGCGGACATCTGGCGGGCCATGCGGGATTGCATCGAGCGAGGATTGCGCACGGATGGCGTATTGCCCGGCAAAATGTCGGTACTTCGTCGCGCGCCAAAGTTGTATCGAAGCTTGTCAAAACGTGGTGAGCCGACAGCCTTTGATGCAATGGAGTGGGTGAACGCATTCGCGATCGCCGTTAATGAAGAAAACGCATCAGGCGGGCGCGTGGTCACGTCGCCAACCAACGGCGCTGCCGGAATCATCCCGGCCGTATTGATGTTCTATGACCGCTTCGTGCCCGGAGCGAGCGAAGAGGGTATTCGCACGTTCATCCTCACCGCGGGCGCGATCGGTATTCTGTACAAGATAAATGCTTCGATTTCAGGTGCCGAAATGGGGTGCCAGGGTGAGGTCGGTGTCGCGTGCTCAATGGCCGCAGGTGGGCTTGCTGCGGCGCTGGGCGGGAGCAATGATCATGTCGAAGAGGCGGCGGAGATCGGTATGGAACACAACCTGGGATTGACCTGCGATCCCATTGGCGGTCTCGTGCAAATACCGTGTATCGAGCGCAATGCCATGGGCGCTGTCAAAGCGATCAATGCGGCCAAGCTTGCAATGCACGGGGATGGCACGCACAAAGTGACATTGGACCAGGTTATCAAGACAATGCGTCAGACGGGTCTGGACATGTCATCGCATTACAAGGAAACGTCCAAAGGCGGTCTTGCGGTCAACGTCCCCGAGTGTTGAAGGGACGGGCTCAGAGCCCTTTCTTCGGATAATCGTAAACAAGCAGCTCGGTAGTGGGCTGCTCGTAAAGGTTCCAGTCGTCCTGGTCGATTTGCACGGAAACAACACCCGCCGTCGGCAGGTTGTTCGTCAATCCGGGTGACAGGAAATTTGCGAAGTCGGTCATCCCCGGGTTATGGCCAACAATCATCATATTGTTGAACCTATTATCCTGCGCAACGATTACGCCTAGAATTTCATCGAGGGATGCGAGGTACAGGCTGTCTTCGCGCTGCAGGAACTCGATCGGGTAGGCGATTTCGGCTGCGATCAGTTTCGCCGTAGACCAGGCGCGCTTGGCGGGACTGGAAATGATCAGTGACGGGCGTATGCCATGCCTGGCGATGCGCTTACCCATCGCCGGGGCGTCACGTTTGCCGCGTTTGTTAAGTGGACGCTTCCGGTCGCTTAGATGCGCGTCGCTCCAGCTGGATTTGGCGTGGCGAACCAGGGTGAGTGTTTTCATTGCCGCTCTTTTTCGAGTTACATCAGCCCGGTTTGCAGGCGAGCTTCTTCGGTCATCATGCCAACATTCCAGGGCGGATCAAATACCAGCTCCACATCGACCTCCGAAACTGTCGGAATGATGGCGATCTTTTCGCGGGCGTCCTCCACGAGAACATCTCCCATGCCGCAGCCCGGTGCAGTCAGTGTCATGTCCACGCTGACCGAACGCTGGCCGTTGCCCAGTGCCCTGACGTCACATCGGTAGACCAGTCCGAGATTGACGATGTCGACCGGAATTTCCGGGTCGTAGCAGGTTTTCAATTGTTCCCAGATTACGGCTTCGATATCGGCGTCGGTCGCATTATCCGGTACTTGTGGCGGCGGCACCGGGTCCTTGCCCAGCGCATCGGCGTCGCCGCCGGAAATACGAAACAGGTTGCCTTCGACGTAAACCGTGAAACTGCCGCCAAGCGCTTGCGTAATAAACCCTTCGGTTCCTGCTCGCAGTGTCAACTGTTCACCGGCCGGAATAATGATGGCGGCCACGTCGCGTGACAGCGTGAACGGTTCATTGCTATGACCAAACATCGTACTTCTTACTCCGTGGTAGCCGGCATCGAATCCTGGCGTAAAGCAGAATGCATCGCATGCCAGGCGAGCGTTGCACATTTTACGCGTGACGGGAATTCCCGCACACCGTCGAGTGCTTTGATTTTCTCGAGCGGTTTGTCGAGGTCGACGTCCAGGTTGCCTGGCTCATCTGTACCGCCATGAGTCAGTCTCTTGGTTACCGCGCTGAAAATAGCTTCTGCTTTTTTTACGGACAGTCCGATGATCGTATCGGTGAGCAATGAGGCTGACGCCACCGAGATGGCACAGCCGGAGCCCTCGAAGCTAATGGCTTCAATGCGCTCGTTGTCGTCGATACAGAGATAAACGCACAATTTGTCGCCGCAGAGCGGGTTGATGCCCTGGGCCTTATGGGTGGCATTCTCCAGGCGACCGAAATGCCGCGGACTGCGCGCGTGATCGAGTATCAGCTCACGATACAGGTCGAGGATATCGTGCGTCACGGCGGCATGACCGGTCATTTGAAAACCTGCCTCGCTTTCTCGAGCGCTGCAACCAGGCGATCGATATCGTCGGTATTGTTGTAGAAAGCCAGGGATGCCCGCGCCGTGCCCGAAATGCCGAAGCGCTTCATCACCGGCATGGCGCAGTGGTGCCCCGTGCGAATAGCGACTCCCTGATGATCGAGAATCGTACCAAGATCGTGTGAGTGAATGTCGCCGAGAAGAAAGGACTGAACGCTGGCTTTGTTGGCGGCCGTGCCAATCAAGCGAATGTCGTCAACACGCCCAAGCTGCGACAGCATGTAGTCGTGCAAGTCAGATTCATAGGCGGCGATGCGCTGCATGCCAGCAGACTGCAAATAGTCGATCGCGGCACCGAGGCCAATGACGCCAGAGATGTTCGGCGTTCCGGCTTCGAACTTGTAGGGCAGCTCATTGTAGATCGTGGACTCGAAACTAACCTCGAGGATCATGTCACCCCCACCCTTGTAGGGCGGCATCTCATCCAGCAGAGTCTCGCGTCCATAGAGAACGCCTGTACCTGTCGGGCCGAACATCTTGTGACCTGAGAAGGCGTAAAAATCGCAGTCAAGGTCCTGCACATCAA
Organism: uncultured Woeseiaceae bacterium; assembly: GCA_947258485.1. Taxonomy (GTDB): domain Bacteria; phylum Pseudomonadota; class Gammaproteobacteria; order Steroidobacterales; family Woeseiaceae; genus UBA1847. Next base: position 5,536 of record CAMYIS010000135.1, on the reverse strand, counting down.
TGGGCATGTGCGGTACGCCCTGCGCACCGTCGACCAGGACCGGGATACCGCATTGCCTGGCGTGCGCAATGATTTCCTTGACCGGGTTTACGGTACCGAGCGCATTGGACACGTGGCCGATAGCGAGCAGGAACACATCGTTCGTCATCATTGAGCGCAATGCCTCGAGCTCAAGCTGTCCGTGGTCGTCGATCGGGGCCACGATCAGTTCGGCGCCGGTTTGCTCGCAGACCAACTGCCACGGCACGATATTGGCGTGATGCTCGAGATGCGTGACCAATATCTTGCCGCCGGGTCCGATCCGAGGGCGGCAGTAACTCTGGGCGACCAGGTTTATCGACTCAGTAGTACCGCTGGTCAAAACGATTTCCGATCGAGTCGTGGCATTGATGAAATCGCGAATCTTGTCCCGAGCACCCTCGTAGGCATCCGTTGCCCGGTGACTCAGCGTGTGCACGCCACGATGGACGTTGGCATGGTCTTCACGCTGGTAACGAGCGACTGCATCTATGACCGATGCCGGCTGTTGTGCGGATGCGGCGCTATCCAGGTACACGAGTGGCTGGCCATTGACCGTCTGTCCAAGTATCGGAAAGTCCTTGCGCCAGTCGGCGGCTGCCAAGGATGGTTGTCGCTGTGCATGGCTCATGACAGTAAGTCCGCTGCAGCATCCGCCTCAATGAGTTCTGCAAGGCGAGCTTCCACGATGGCAGTTATCGCGTCTTTGACACCGGCGACGGGCGCACGCAGAACGATATCGGCGGCAAAAGCGTGGGTCAGAACCTGGGTAGCGTCACGTTTGTCGAGGCCACGCGTGCGCAAGTAGAAGAGAGCGGTTTCATCCAGTTGACCGACGGTGGTGCCGTGGCTGCATTTGACCTCGTCCGCGTATATCTCGAGTTCCGGCTTCGTATCGATTTCCGCTTTATCGGACAGCAACAGGTTGTGATTGGCCTGGCTGGCATCGGTGCCGTCGGCACCTTTATGCACAATCGCCTTACCGTTCCAGACACAGCGGCAGTTGCCGTTGAGTATGCCCCGATATTCCTGCGACGAGGTTGCCGGGCCCACGCGGTGGTCGACCCGGGTGTGATTGTCGATGTGCTGGCCATCGCCGGCGAGGTACAGGCCGTCGAAAGCGATGTCTGCGCCTGGCTCGCTGAGGTCGATATCGATGTCGTTGCGAACGAGACTGCCGCCCAGATCGTAACTGGCCATGCGAAGTCGGGCGTCTCGTCCGAGTGCAATCGAAGTGCGGCCGGTCTGCACGTGCCTGATCGATCGATTCTGAATACGAACATGGTTTACGTTCGCGCTGTCGCCGACGGCGATAGACAACACGGTGTTGGCATAGTGGTCTGCGTCACCTTCCGAAGCGTGGTACTCGATGAACTCCGCCGCAACGCCGGATGCGACTTCGATTTCGACGCACGACTGCGCGACAGCGACACTTTCACCGGCACGATCAACGATGAGGATTCCGATGGGTTTCTCGATCGACCCGGTAACCCGAATGCGCAGCCCATCTTGCAACAGCGCCGCGTTGAGATCGGCCAGTGGTCGTGACATCACGAACGGGGCCGGTGCGTCGCTGAACCGCGTGACCTCGATGCCGCTGTGCTTGATGGCACCTATAGATTGCTCATCGATCGTACCGTTCGAGATCACGAGCCAGATCGCATCGATCGAGTCCGTAATTGCTTTGATCGCAGCGCTTGGTAGCTGGGGCGGCCGTTGCTGTCCTCCCGCGGTCAGCCAGCGATTGCTGATTTCGACAAGCGGCGACAGGTCAGTGTATTTCCAGTCCTCGTCGCGCAACGTGGGCAAACCGTGTTCGTCGAGATGCGCTACGGCCGCCTCCCGGGAGGGCGTCAGCCCGTTTTTAGGCAAAGTTCTGACAACTTCCCTGAGACTGTCGATGGAAAGAGAGGCTTGTTTCATGCGTTTGCGGCCTCGCGAACCCATTCGTACCCTTTTTCCTCGAGCTCGAGCGCGAGCGACTTGTCCCCGGAGCGGACGATCCGGCCCTGCGACAGCACGTGCACGTAATCCGGCTCAACGTAGTCGAGCAGGCGCTGGTAGTGCGTCACGAGAATGATGGCGCGTTCAGGGTTTCGCAACGCGTTCACGCCGGCGGCAACGGCTTTGAGCGCATCGATGTCAAGTCCGGAGTCGGTTTCATCCAGGATCGCCAGGCTGGGCTCGAGCATCGCCATTTGCAGAATCTCGTTGCGTTTTTTCTCACCGCCCGAGAAACCTTCGTTCACGCCACGGTTCAGGAACTTCGGGTCCATCCCGAGTGTCGCCATTTTTTCCCGGGCAAGCTTCAGAAACTCGAACGCGTCGACTTCGCCGAGGCCCTGATGTTTGCGCCTGGCATTGACAGCGGCTTTCAGCAGGTAAGCATTGTTGACGCCCGGAATTTCGACGGGATATTGAAAACCGAGGAAGATCCCCTCGCGGGCGCGTTCTTCGGGTGCCAGTTCGAGCAGGTCCTGGCCGTTGTACGTGACCGTACCGCCCGTAACCTCGTAATCCTCGTGGCCCGCGATGACCTGAGCCAGCGTGCTTTTGCCGGAGCCGTTCGGTCCCATGATGGCATGCACCTCGCCGGCTTTGACGGACAGTGACAGCCCGCGCAGTATTTCTGAATCGCCTATGCGGCTTTTGAGGTTGTTTATTTCAAGCATTTCGAATTCCTGACCTTTTTTTGCCTATCCGACGGCGCCTTCGAGGCTAACGTTGAGGAGCGCCTGCGCTTCCACCGCGAATTCCATCGGTAATTCCTTGAACACTTCCTTGCAGAACCCATTAACGATCATGTTGACTGCGTCTTCTTCCGAGAGGCCACGCTGTCGACAATAGAACAGCTGATCGGCGGAAATTTTGGAGGTTGTTGCTTCGTGTTCGACCCTGGCGGACGGGTTCTTGATTTCCATGTACGGGAAAGTATGCGCACCGCACTGCACTGTTTCCCGATGAGCAGCGAGTCGCACTGCGTGTGATTTCGCGCGCCGTGCGCCTGCGGCATGACGCGCACCAGTCCCCGATACGCGTTTTCTGCGCGCCCGGCGGAAATTCCTTTGGACACGATCGTGCTGCTCGTATTGCGTCCGATGTGAATCATCTTCGTACCGGTATCCGCCTGCTGCATGTTATTGGCGACAGCGACCGAGTAGAACTCGCCGACAGAATTATCACCGCGCAGCAGGCAGCTCGGGTACTTCCACGTAATCGCCGACCCGGTTTCCACCTGTGTCCATGAGATCTTTGAATTGGCGCCCCGACAATCACCGCGTTTCGTCACAAAGTTGTAAATGCCGCCAACACCATTTTCGTCGCCGGGGTACCAGTTTTGCACCGTCGAGTACTTAATCTCGGCATCTTTGAGCGCGATGAGCTCCACGACGGCTGCGTGCAGCTGGTTTTCATCGCGCATCGGTGCCGTGCAGCCTTCCAGGTAGCTGACGTGGCTGCCTTCATCCGCGATGATCAACGTGCGCTCGAATTGCCCCGTATTGGCAGCATTGATGCGAAAGTAGGTCGACAGCTCCATTGGGCAGCGCACGCCTTTCGGGATATAGACGAAGGAACCGTCGCTGAACACAGCGGCGTTTAGGGCCGCAAAAAAATTGTCACGCCGCGGTACGACCGTGCCGAGGTATTTCTGCACGAGCTCGGGATGGTTTTGTACCGCTTCTGAAAAAGAACAGAAGATGACACCGGCCTCGGACAGCTTTTCCTTGAACGTGGTCGCGACCGAGACACTGTCGAACACGGCATCCACGGCCACGCCCGCGAGTCGCGCGCGTTCGTGCAACGGGATTCCCAGTTTGTCGTAGGTCTCTAATAGCTTCGGGTCTACTTCATCGAGGCTTTTTGGTCGATCTTCATCCGACTTGGGCGCAGAAAAATAGGATATCTCGTTGTAGTCGATCTTGGGGTAATGCACGTGAGCCCATTTGGGTTCCTTCATCTCGAGCCACTGCCGATATGCCTGTAGCCGCCACTCGAGCATGAAGGCTGGCTCGTTCTTGCGTGCCGATATTGCGCGCACGACGTCTTCATTGAGACCCGGCGGCAGGCTGTCGGTCTCGATGTCAGTAATAAAGCCGTGTTCATAACGCCTATTGACAAGGCTTTCGAGGTTTTCAGATTCTGTAGCCATAGTTTCAGTTCTTGCTTTCAATGTTGATCGGCATGCCGGCGAAATTGAACCGCGGCACCGGACTCTGGGACTTCAGCAGATCGCTCAAGGTGATATCGTCCAATGCGCGGCGGATCGCCACATTGATACGTTGCCACGCGCCACCTACGCTGCAGACGCCTTCATGCTCACAGAGGCTGTCGATCGAGCTGCATTCCGTGATTGACACAGGCCCCTCGAGCGCATCGATGACGTCGGCCGCGCTTATTGCTGCCGGGCTGCGCGACAACTCATAGCCGCCGTTCGCGCCGCGCGTTGATGTGACAAGCCCGGATTTCGCCAGTGATTTGAGAAGCTTGCTTACCGTCGGTAATGCGATGCCTGTGGCGGCCGCGACGTCCGCGGCGCTGCAGACGCCGGCCGGGTTTGCCGCCAGGTGGGCCAGCAGCACCGTCCCGTAATCGGTGAGTTTGCTGATTCTGAGCACCGTCCGCTCCTGTTCCAGTCAGATAAAGGACTATTTTAGTCCTATTTAACGCCGCAGGCCAGTGCGAATGCGGATTTCTTGCGCCTTTGCTGGAGCGATTTTGCTATGCTACGCCGTCGCGGAGCCGCAGTTTATGCGCCATGAGCCCCAAAAAGTAACAAGAAATGAAACTGCTGGATGAATCGTCGGAAAACCTGATCGAAATACGCGATCTCAAGTATTCGCGAGGTCACCGCGTGATATTCGAGGGCCTCGACCTGAATATCAAACGTGGCGAAGTCACGGCATTGATGGGTCCCAGCGGCACGGGCAAGACCACGCTGCTGCGGCTCATCACGCGTCAGCTGATACCCGAGCACGGTACGATCCACATCGGTGGCATTGATATCGCAACACTCAACCTGGCCGAGCTTTACCTGCTGCGACAGCGCTTCGGGATGCTGTTCCAGAACGGTGCGCTGCTCACGGATCTGAACGTGTTCGAGAACGTTGCATTTCCGTTGCGGGAGCACACGAAACTCACCAACCGGCTGATACGGCATGTCGTTTTGACCAAGCTGCACGCGGTGGGTCTGCGTGGGGCAGCCGATATGATGCCATCGCAGTTATCCGGCGGAATGGCCCGCAGAGTGGCGCTGGCGCGGGCGATGGTTATGGATCCCGATATCCTTATTTACGACGAGCCCTTTGTGGGTCTCGATCCCATTTCGATGGGGGTCATTGTCCGTCTGGTTCGTCGTATGAACGATACGCTTGGGATTACCAGTATTATCGTGAGTCATGACGTCGCCGAAGTCTCGACGGTTGCCGACTGCAGTTTCCTGATCTCGGGCGGCAAGGTCGCAGCCTCAGGCAGCCCGGACGAATTGAAAACCGCGAATTCCGACCTTGTCCGCCAGTTC
>CAMYIS010000134.1 GCA_947258485.1 uncultured Woeseiaceae bacterium | reverse complement strand
ACCGTATGTTGCAGGCACAGGCGAGATCCTCGTTTTCTGTACGGCAATGGCGGGCGCCGGTCTTGGCTTCCTTTGGTTCAACACCTACCCGGCGCAGGTTTTCATGGGCGATATCGGCGCACTGTCGCTCGGCGCCGCGCTCGGCGTTGTCGCGGTCGTCGTGCGCCAGGAGATCGTACTCGCGATCATGGGCGGTGTATTCGTCGTCGAAACGCTGTCCGTCATCATCCAGGTGGCCTCATTCAAGTTGACCGGCAAACGCGTTTTTCGCATGGCGCCGCTGCACCATCACTTCGAACTGAAAGGCTGGGCGGAGCCAAAGGTCATTGTTCGATTCTGGATTATCACGGTCATCCTCGTGTTGATCGGTCTCGCGAGTTTAAAAATACGATGACCGCGGCACGAGCAACAGCGCATAAAGACCTCGTCGTGGGACTCGGTGCGACCGGCCTTTCAATCGCGCGCTACCTCAGAAGAAGCGAAGTCGATGCGATGTTCTTCGACAGTCGCGCAGAGCCGCCAGGCATGAAGGAACTTGGCGAAGTATGGCCGGATGCCGAGGTCCTGCTTGGCGACGTGAAGCTTCCCGCTGGTGTGGCGCGCATCATTGCTTCACCCGGCATTTCGGATCGTCACCCGCTGCTGGCGAATGCGCGCAAAAAACACCTCGAGGTCGTTTCCGACATCGAGCTGTTCGCGCGTGCGGCAAAAGCCCCGTTTGTTGCCGTCACGGGTTCCAACGGCAAGAGCACGGTTACGACGCTGATTCATCTTATGTGCCGGGCAGATGGTCGTGATTCCCTGGCTGGCGGAAATCTCGGTGAGCCCGCGCTCGATCTCCTGGACCATCCCAAGCCGCAGCTTTACGTACTTGAACTGTCCAGCTTTCAGCTGCATCGAACGCAGACGCTGCCGGCCGCCGTTGCCGTGCTTCTGAACGTGTCACCCGATCATCTCGACTGGCACAGCGACGAAGCTGAATATCGCAAGTCAAAGTATCGCATCTACCGCGAAGCGGAGGCCGCCGTGATCAATCGCTCCGATGCAGAAGCCGCGAAACACACCCGGCACTGCAATCGCGTGATCAGCTTCGGTCTTGATGAGCCGACCGAGAACCAGTTTGGCCTGCGTATCGAGGATGGTGAGACTTTTCTCGCGCGGGGCGATTCGCTGCTTATTTCGGCCAACGATCTCGCGATGTATGGCGTACATAACCAGCTCAATGCGCTGGCGGCATTGGCTGCCGGCGAACTGATAGGGCTTGGCATGCCGGCCATGCTGCAGGTACTCGCAGAATTTCCGGGTTTGCCGCACCGCATGCAGTTTGTCGCACGTGTCGGTGCTGTCGACTATATCAATGATTCAAAGGCAACCAATGTTGCCGCCGCCGTGGCGTCCATAAATTCTGTTGATGGCATGCTCGTGCTGATCGCTGGTGGCGACGGCAAAGGCGGCGACTTCCGCGAACTGGCCCAGGCGCTCGACGGAAAATTGCGTGGCGCCGTATTGATTGGAACCGACGCAGAAAGAATTGCAGGTGCAATCGACACGGTCATGCCTGTCCTTTTCGCCGCAGACATGGCTGCAGCTGTGAAATTGGCCGCTTCCTGCGCCGCGTCAGACGATACGGTGCTGCTTGCGCCAGCCTGCGCGAGTTTCGATCAGTTCGAGAATTACATGGCGCGAGGCGACGCGTTTTGTGAAGCGGTACGGGCGTTAAAATCATGAGCTCTCATACCGCAACAATGCCATTTCCGGCGCGCCTGAAGACCGAGCTACAGATTGATTCGGTCCTCCTGGCGATCGCACTGGCGTTGCTGCTCGGCGGGTTCGTGATCCTGGCTTCGGCATCGATATCGATCTCGGAGAACGCCGTTGGCAACCCGTTCTTTTATATACAGCGACAGCTGCTCGCAGCGGCGATTGGTGTGGTTGCCGGTAGCATCTGCCTGTTTATTCCGATGCAGGTATGGCAGACCCTCGGGCCGTTGATGTTGTTCGCCGGTCTGGCCCTGCTGGTCCTGGTGCTTGTCCCCGGTATTGGCTACGAAGTAAACGGCAGCACTCGCTGGATGCGCATTGGCTTCATGAATCTGCAGGTATCGGAGCCCGCGCGCCTCTGCCTGCTGCTCTACCTCGCCGGCTACCTCGTCCGTCGCAGCAAGTCTCTGCGCGAGGAATTCGTGGGTTTCCTGCGCCCGATGCTGGTGCTGACTCTGGCGTGTGTCCTGTTGCTGAAAGAGCCGGACTTCGGTGCGGCGCTGGTGCTGCTCGCGACCGCACTCGTCATGTTGTTTGTCGCGGGTGCGCGTATCCGCGATTTCCTGGTGTTCTTCTCGGCCGCAGTAATCGGCATGGCCGCCCTGGCGATAACGTCGCCGTATCGCATGAAGCGACTGACCGGATTCCTGGACCCATGGGCGGATCCTTATGACTCCGGGTTTCAGCTGACACAGTCGCTCATCGCCATTGGCCGCGGTGAGTGGTTCGGTGTCGGCCTCGGCGAGAGCGTGCAAAAGCTGTTTTACCTGCCCGAAGCGCACACGGATTTTGTCTTTGCCGTATTCGCCGAGGAGTTCGGTCTCGCGGGATCTCTGGTCCTGATCGCATTGTTTCTCGCTTTGCTCTGGCGCGTTTTCAAACTTGCCATGCGGGCGGCCAGTGCGGAGCGCTTTTTTGAAGCGTACATCGCGATCGGTCTTGCAACGTGGTTGGGGCTGCAGGCATTTATCAATGTCGGCGTGAACATGGGCCTGTTACCAACCAAGGGCCTGACGTTGCCATTGATCAGCTATGGCCGCAGCAGCCTGATTATGACGATGATCTGTATCGGCCTGTTGCTGCGGATCCATCACGAGCTGGCTGTCGACGCGAAGCCGGTCAACCGCAAGCGAGGTCGCAGAAGATGAGCACGCGACCGATCCTCGTGATGGCGGGCGGCACCGGTGGACATGTCTATCCGGCGCTCGCCGTGGCACGCGCCCTGCAGGCCAGTTCGCGTGATGTCGTGTGGCTCGGGACCCACCGCGGCCTGGAATCCCGCGTCGTGCCGGCTGCCGGCATCGATATTGAATGGATTAGCGTGAAGGATCGCACCGTTACAAATTGGCTGGGCGCTATTGCAGTCGCTCGGCGTCATCCTTCGTCGCCGCCCCGCAGCGGTGCTCGGCATGGGTGGGTTCGTCAGCGGGCCCGGCGGCGTTGCCGCCTGGCTAACGCGGCGACCCCTCGTGATCCACGAGCAAAATGCTGCTGCCGGGCTGACCAACCGTCTTCTGGCGCGTCTTGCCCGGGTTGTGCTGCAAGCCTTCCCGGGCAGTTTTAATTCCACTGTCAATGCGGAAACGGTCGGCAACCCCGTCCGCGAAGACATTGCTGCCATAGCGGCTCCGGCTGATCGTTATGGCCAGCGACAGGGCCCGCTACGGCTGCTCGTGCTCGGCGGCAGCCAGGGGGCGCTTGCATTGAACCGTGCCGTTCCGGCGGCGTTGGTTCAGCTCGCCGCCGAGCTGCGACCGGTCGTCCGCCACCAGTGCGGTGAACGCACTCTCGATACGGCCAGGCAAGCGTATGCCGATACCGGTATCGACGTTGAGCTGCTGCCCTTTATCGAGGACATGGCAGAGGCCTACGCCTGGGCGGATCTCGTGGTTTGCCGGGCTGGGGCCCTGACGATTGCCGAACTTTGTGCAGCCGGGCTGCCGGCGCTGTTCGTACCTTACCCGGCGGCCGTCGATGACCACCAGACCGCGAACGCGGGCCCGATGACACGGGCGGGTGCTGCCGCGATTATCCAGGAAGCCGAGCTGACACCAGAGCTGTTGGCGGATCTGTTGCGCGAGTGGCTGAAATCCCGCGAAGCCCTGCTGATACGGGCCGAAAAAGCGCGTGCACTGGCGTCCCCGAACGCGCTGCATCGGATCACCGAGCTGTGCCTGCAACAGGCGGGGGGATTGGCATGAGCCGCCGTGCAGACCCACACCTGCGATGGGTCGGGAGAACCGGATGATAAAGCGTATGCGCCGAATTCACTGCGTGCACTTTGTCGGCATAGGCGGCTCGGGCATGTCAGGTATTGCCGAGGTCATGCTGAGCCTCGGCTACGCCGTGCAGGGCTCAGACCTCAAACGCAACAAACAGACACGGCGCCTTGAGAATCAGGGCGCCACCATATTCATCGGCCACGCTGCTGACAACATTCGCGATGCCGACGCCGTCGTCGTCTCCAGCGCGGTCGATGAAACCAATCCCGAAGTCGCAGCAGCGAGAGAGCAACTCATGCCGGTTGTCAGCCGCGCAGAGATGCTCGCGGAGTTGATGCGCTTCCGGTATTCGATCGCTGTCGCCGGTACTCACGGCAAGACAACGACGACGAGTCTCGTTGCAAGCGTGCTGGCCGAAGGCGGCCTTGATCCCACTTTCGTGATCGGCGGCAGGCTCAAAAGCGCCGACGCTAACGCAAGGCTCGGACAGGGCGACTACCTGGTCGCAGAAGCGGACGAGAGTGATGCTTCATTCGTGCACCTGAAGCCGATGCTGGCCGTTGTCACCAACATCGATGCGGATCACATGTCGACCTACGACGGGGATATTGAAAAACTCAAGAGTGGCTTCATCGAGTTCCTGCATAACCTCCCGTTTTACGGGCTGGCCGTCGTTTGTGGCGATGACCCTGGCGTCAACGACATCCTTGCAGACATAGGACGATCCGTGACGACCTACGGAGTTGACGACGGCGCGGATGTGCAGGCGGTGAATATTAGCTTCGATGAAGCGCGCACTGAGTTTGACGTCATTCGGCAGAAACGTTCTTCCGAGGTCGAACCTTCGCACGTGGACACAGCTGACGCTTTGTCCCCAGCCCTGCACGTAAGTCTGATGTTGCCCGGCATGCACAACGTGCGAAATGCTCTTGCAGCAATCGCGGTGGCGGATGAGCTGCAAATAGGCGACGAAGCAGTCGTTCGTGCCCTCGAGAAATTCGAAGGCATCGATCGTCGCTTCCAGAACCTGGGCGAAATTAAGACAGCAGTTGGCAAGGTCTTGCTGGTCGACGATTACGGCCACCATCCGACCGAAATTGCGGCGACACTGGCTGCGGCGAAGTCAGGCTGGCCCGAGCGGCGCGTAGTGCTGATCTTCCAGCCCCACCGCTACACGCGCACGCGCGACCTTATGGACGATTTCGCAACCGTGCTGTCGGATGCTGACGTCCTGATTCTGCTGGATGTGTACGCGGCAGGTGAAGATCCGATCGCCGGCGCTGATGGCCGTGCCATGGCTCGCGCGATTCGCACTCGCGGCGCCGTCGAACCGGTTTTCGTCGAATCGCTCGACGATCTTCTTCCGGTTCTCCAGGACCTGCTCGCTGAAGGCGACCTGGTCCTGACGATGGGTGCCGGTGATATCGGCGCTTATGCAGGCGGCTTGCCCGGGCTTCTCGGAGACGGCCCGACGCTCAAGGTGCACTCATGATGGCGGCGGCAAGAGACCTCGAAGTGCACGGTGAGATTCGACATGACGAACCGATGAGTCGCCACACGTCATGGCGTGCCGGCGGGCCGGCCGAGACATTCTTCATACCCGCAAGCATTGATGATCTTGCGACCTTCCTTGCAGAACTCGACGCAGATACTCCTGTGTTCTGGCTCGGCATTGGTAGCAACCTGCTGGTTCGCGACGGCGGCATTCCAGGTGTCGTGATTTCGGCGACAAAGATGTTAAAGCACATCGAACGTGCCGGTGATCAGCGTGTCACGGCCGGCGCCGGCGTTCCCTGCACGCAGCTGGCGCGCCAGTGCATTCGTTGGAAACTGGGCCCGTCGGAGTTTTTCGCCGGGATTCCGGGAACGGTCGGCGGCGCGCTGGCCATGAACGCAGGCGCACACGGCGGCGAAACCTGGGAGCGGGTTGAGTCTGTGAAAACGATCGATCGCGGCGGTGAACTGCATGAACGTACGCCGCGAGATTACACAATCGCCTACCGCAGTGTGAAAGGCCCGGTGAACGAATGGTTCCTGGAAGCGACCTTCCGCTTTGATCCCGATGTTGTGCCGAGCATGGATGAAATGAAGAACATGCTGGAGCGTCGCCGGGCAACACAGCCGCTCGGGTTACCGAGCTGCGGCTCCGTGTTTCGAAACCCGCCCGGCGATTACGCGGCAAGGCTGATAGAAACGGCAGGACTCAAGGGGCACCGTATCGGCGGTGCGGAAGTGTCGACCAAGCATGCGAATTTCATTATCAATCGCGCTGAGGCGTCGGCGAGTGATATTGAAGAACTGATTGAGCACGTTCACGAAACAGTGCTCGACGTACACGGCGTAAGCCTCAGGCACGAAGTGCGCATTGTCGGTGAGGCGCGATCATGACTGACGCAATGACGCTTCATGAACAACGACACGTCATCGCCAATGCCGACGAGTTCGGTCGTGTCGCCGTAATGCTGGGCGGATTGTCGACCGAACGAGAAGTATCGCTGGATACGGGCGCTGCAGTTCTGAAAGCCCTGAAATCGAAAGGTGTTGATGCGCATGCCTGGGATCCGGCCGAAAAGACGATGGCGCAGTTTGCCGACGCAGGTTTCGATCGTGTCTGGATCGCGCTGCATGGGCCGGGCGGTGAGGACGGCGCGCTGCAGGGTGCGTTGCAGTGGCTCGATATTCCTTATACGGGCAGTGGTGTCATGGCGTCGGCGCTCGCGATGGACAAAGTACGAAGCAAGCACCTGTTCCGTGCCCGCGATATTCCGACGCCCGATTATGCCGTGATTCGTTCACATGCGGATGCATCGCTTGGTGCCGAGCAACTGGGTTTTCCGCTCATCATCAAACCGTCAGGGCAGGGGTCCAGCGTCGGCATGTCGAAAATTTTTGAACGTGCCGATCTGAATAATGCCGTCGATCTTGCACTTCAGTACGACGCGACGGCATTGCTCGAATCCTGCATCACCGGTGACGAATTGACTGTCGGAGTACTGCAGGGGCGTGCGTTGCCGAGCATTCGAATCGTCACGCCCCGCGTGTTCTATGACTATCGCGCGAAGTATGAATCAGATCGGACCGAGTACATCTGTCGCGGCACCTCGAGCGATGCGGAGGAGCAAAGCTATGCGGATCTCGCGATTGCGGCATTTAACGAACTCGGCTGCACCGGATGGGGCCGAGTGGATTTCATGGCGGATGCGGACGGTCAGCCGCTGGTACTCGAAGTGAACACGGTTCCCGGTATGACCAGTCACAGCCTTGTACCGATAGCAGCAAAGAAAGATGGAATCGATTTTGACGAGCTCTGCTGGCGAATTCTCGAGACGAGTTTCCGCGCCAAGCAGGCGGTTGAAACTATGGAGGTGGCAGCACATGGCCCGTAAACAAGCCAGGCGTCGCAAGCCAAAAATCGCGAAACAGATAGAGATGCCGACGATTCGTCTAAGCCATATCGTCGCTCCGCTGGTCGCAGTCGGCATCGTTTTCGGAACCTACGAGCTGAGCCTGACGATGCTCGATCGAACGATATCGTCCATTGAAATCAGCGGCCCGTTCCAGCGCGTAAGCGCACTCCGGATAGAAGAGGCGATCAGTGAAGAAATCGACGCGGGCTTTGTGGGTGCAGACCTTGATCGAATTCAGGAACGTATTGTCGCGCTGCCATGGATCGATCAGGCGAGGGTGGCGCGTCGCTGGCCAAGTCGTATCTCGATCACGGTGACCGAACAGGTACCGGCTGCCATTTGGGGCGAAAGCGGACTGCTCAATACCCGGGGCGAACTGTTCGTCGCCGCGGCCCGGCACATACCCGCCGAATTGCCCAGGCTCAGTGGGCCGGATGACCGTTCCGCCGAGGTCGCGACGCGCTACCTGGCTGTTCGTGACCAGCTGATACCGGCCGGCCTCGATTTACGTCGCGTGCACCTGGATGCTCGCGGCTCCTGGAAAATGACCCTCAATAACGGCATCGAAGTACGACTCGGTCGTCGCAATGTTGCCAAGCGTACCAACCTGTTCCTCGATGTCGTCACCGACATCATCACGGGTCATTCCAAGGAAATCGACTATGTCGACATGCGCTATGGAAACGGATTCACGATCGGGTGGAACGGTGGACCAGATTCTCCGGTTTCCGATCCGCAGCGGGCCGGGGAAAAAATGCTCGTAGCCAGGGGTACGGACTGAGTGAGCAAACGTCCTGACAAGAACCTGATTGTCGGCCTGGACGTTGGCACGTCAAAGGTCGTCGCGATCGTCGGAGAGCTAAACGACGACGGCAACATCGAGGTTGTTGGCATCGGTTCACATCCGTCGCGTGGACTGAAGAAAGGGGTTGTCGTGAACATCGAGTCGACGGTGCATTCGATTCAGCGCGCCGTGGAAGAGGCCGAACTCATGGCCGGTTGTGACATTCACTCGGTATACACCGGGATCGCAGGTAGCCACGTACGTAGTCTCAACTCGCACGGCATTGTCGCCATTCGCGACAAAGAGGTGAGTTCCGGCGATGTCGACAGAGTGATCGATGCGGCTCGAGCCGTCGCAATACCGGCCGATCAGAAGATCCTGCACATCCTCCCTCAGGAATTTGTTATCGACAACCAGGAAGGCATTCGCGAGCCGATCGGTATGTCCGGTGTGCGGCTGGAAGCAAAGGTGCACATGGTGACGGGTGCTGAAAGTGCCGCCCAGAATATCGTCAAGTGCGTGCAACGTTGCGGACTTGAGGTTGATGACATTGTTCTCGAGCAACTTGCTTCCAGTTACGCGGTGCTGACCGACGATGAGAAAGAGCTCGGTTCTTGCATCGTCGACATCGGTGGTGGCACGACAGATATCGCGGTGTTCCTCGGCGGGGCCATCCAGCACACGGCCGTAATTCCGATCGCGGGCGACCAGGTAACCAACGACATCGCCGTGTCGATGCGCACGCCGACTCAGTACGCCGAAGAGATCAAGATCAAGTACGCCTGCGCGCTGTCGCAGCTGGCAAATCCTGACGAAACGATTGAGGTTCCAAGCGTTGGCGAGCGGCCACCGCGGCGGCTTGCCCGTCAAACGCTCGCGGAAATCGTGGAGCCCAGATATGAAGAGCTCTTCGGTTTGGTGCGCGATGAACTTCGAAGAAGTGGTTTTGAAGAGCTTATCGCTGCCGGCGTCGTTATCACGGGCGGCAGCGCAAAGATGGAAGGCGCCGTCGAATTGGCTGAAGAAGTATTCCATATGCCGGTCCGACTGGGGACGCCGCAATACGTTGAAGGGCTGATGGACGTCATTCGCAATCCGATACACGCCACGGGCGTCGGGCTGCTTTTGTACGGCAATGAAAATTTGTCGCGACGCGATCGGCGCAGTACGCCGATCGGCGGCAACTTAGGTGAGGTGTGGGACCGCATGAAATCGTGGTTCCAGGGCCATTTTTAGAAACGGGGTTCAGTGAGTACCCCACAGGGAAAGTAAACAAGCGGAGGAAGACTCAATGTTTGAATTAATGGACGCGCATAGCTCGACTGCGATCATCAAGGTCATCGGTGTCGGTGGCGGCGGTGGCAACGCAGTTAGCCACATGGTGGATACCGGCATCGAAGGTGTCGATTTTATTTGTGCCAACACGGATTCGCAGGCGCTCAAAGGATCACGCGTGCGAACCTCGTTGCAGATTGGTTGCAACATTACGAAAGGACTCGGCGCCGGTGCCGATCCGGATATAGGCCGCCAGGCCGCGATGGAAGATCGTGACCGCATTCTCGAAGTCGTCGAGGGTGCGGACATGTTGTTCATCACGGCTGGCATGGGCGGCGGCACCGGTACAGGTGCCGCGCCGATCGTTGCGCAGGTTGCCAAGGAACTTGGCATTCTGACGGTGGCAGTAGTTACCAAACCGTTCCTGATGGAAGGTAACAAGCGGCTGCAGATCGCAGAGCACGGCATCGGCGAACTCGGCAAGTACGTCGACTCTCTGATCACGATACCGAACGAAAAGCTGCTGACCGTACTTGGCGGCGAAACGACCTTGCTGGACGCATTTCGATCGGCAAACCAGGTGTTGCAGGGGGCAGTGCAGGGCATCGCCGAGCTCATCACGAGGCCCGGCCTGATCAATGTCGACTTTGCGGATGTACGCACGGTCATGGCGGAGATGGGCATGGCGATGATGGGTTCCGGCGTGTCGTCGGGCGAAGATCGCGCGCGCGAAGCGGCTGAGGCGGCTGTATCGAGCCCACTTCTCGAAGACATCAACCTGGCTGGCGCCAACGGTATTCTCGTCAACGTTACGGCGGGCACGGATCTGTCCATCGGTGAATTCCAGGAAGTGGGCGTTACGATCAAGGAGTTCTCGTCGGAGAATGCGACTGTCGTCGTAGGCACCGTGATCGATCCGGAAATGACGGACAAGATACGCGTTACGGTCGTTGCGACGGGCCTTGGGCAGCAGGCGGCCAACGCCGAATCGCCGATGCGCATTGTGCGTCGCCCGGCTGCGCAGGCAGAGCCTAATTACCACACGCTCGACAAGCCGACCGTGCAGCGCAAACGCGCCGTTGGTGATGGCCTGGAAGGGGCCGGGCTGCAGGAAGAATTGCTGGACATTCCGGCGTTCCTGCGGCGGCAGGCCGACTGAGCAAAAAGGGTCTGCCCCGGGGGTGCCACTCACTCACCGCCAGGGTCTTTTCTCCGCTTGCCGGCCCGGATGACTCCGGGCCGGCACCCTTCCTGCCCGCGGCTGCAGGTACCTCACCAAAGCCGTAGCGCTATTCTCTAACACGTTGAAATATTGAAGAGTTTTTCCTGCCTATGATAGTCTTGCGCCCGCCATGCTGAGACAACGCACCCTCAAAACCACTATTCGTGCGACCGGAGTCGGCCTGCATTCGGGCGAGAAGGTCTATATGACCTTGCGCCCGGCCGCGGAGAACTCAGGTATCACGTTCCGTCGTGTGGATCTTGATCACCCTGTCGATATCCCGGCGGATCCGCGTCTCGTGGGAGAGACGATGCTCGGTACGACACTGATCAAGGACAACGTAAAGGTGGCGACCGTTGAACACCTGATGTCTGCTTTGGCAGGACTCGGTATCGACAACCTGCATATCGACCTGTCGGCGCCGGAAGTTCCGATCATGGATGGCAGTGCCGGACCGTTCGTGTTTCTGCTGCAGTCGGCTGGTATCGAAGAACAAAATGCCGCCAAGAAGTTCATACGCATTAAAAAGAAAGTGCGTGTTGAAGACGGTGACAAATGGGCAGAGTTCGTTCCGTTCAATGGCTTCAAAGTTAACTTCGAAGTCTATTTCAACCACCCGGTATTCAATAAGATCAGTCAGCATGCAACGATCGATTTTTCATCGACGTCCTTCCTGAAAGAAGTGAGCCGTGCACGGACCTTCTGTTTCCTGCGCGATGTAGAGGCTTTGCGCGAGCTAAACCTCACCCTCGGCGGCAGCATGGATAACGCGATCGTGCTCGACGACTATCGAATTCTCAATGAAGATGGTCTGCGCTACGCCAACGAATTCGTGATTCACAAAATCCTCGATGCCATCGGCGACGTTTATTTGCTGGGACACGGTCTTATCGGCGAACTGCGTGCGTACAAATCGGGGCATGAGCTGAATAATCGTCTGCTGCGGGCGATGCTCGAGGATGAATCGAGCTACGAAGAAGTCACGTTCACGGATCCGAAGAAGGCGCCGATCTCCTACGCAACTCCCGCGTACGCGTAAACGCCAACCGACCACCCAACTACGCACTGCCCAACTCTTTTATGGTCAGGGTCGCCGATTGGGGAGCTCCTCTCGCTTAACCTCGCTCGACGTCCCTGCCTCGCTCGCATCGGGCTCCGCTTGCTTTGGCGTCCTGCGTCGCTGCGCTGCGCACGACGCTCGGGGAACTCCCCAACCGACGACCTCACGCAGCATGGAGGGGCAGCGGCGGTGAGTGCGGGGGTGTCTCACAAAGCGAGTTTGCGAAGCAGCTGTCCGAGCGACTGAGATTCCCCCGCGATCGACGCCGCTGCGGGCATGGTAGGGGTGGGCGGCAGGGGATCGACGCCGCAGTCGGATGCTTGGTGGTGGAGGGTGGGTGCGAGGCAGTCAGCCCTGGCTGACTCGAACTCGACAGATGTGGGCTTCTATGCCCACTGATTGGGCCGCCTCGAGCAGCGTATCGGCTTCGTATCGAAGCCGGCTCGCCCAGGCCGACGAGGCCGCGATTACTACGAGCTCCCCGCCTTCTCGCACATTTGCGGCGACGATCCCATCCGCGTGCTCCGGGGGCAGCGCCCGGGCCAGGACGTCCGTCAGCTCGCCCATCTCGCGGGCGCGCCGGACAATATCGGCCAGATCCCCGTCATTACTGGGATTCAGCAGATTTCCGAGTTGTTTTGTGGCCATAGAAAATGTGACGTAGGTAGCGCTTTTTCGCCATCCCGAGTGACTCGAGTCACCGTTCAGGATGGGAACCTTGTAATAAAAACCGGCATTATGCATATTGTTGCTCACGATAAGGGCAAACCCGCTGTGAGGCGGGGACGCAAAACCACCGGCCCTGGGTTGATTACCAGGGCAGCGGGGCTACCGAAGTGAGCAGGTGCTGCAAGTTGATAATAACGCGAACAAGCGGTCGCGGGGGCCTTGCCTCCGAATTCGTGGCTTGCATGAGAGTCCTAATGGCAGTTGAAACGCATCCGAGGCGTGCCCGATGAATGTTGTAATTTTCGGCAAGGGGTTTGGACAACCCCGGCAATTGAACCTGTCTGGCTTCAGGGCCGGCCTGGGCATTGCCGTTCTTGTCGGCATCGTGATAATCGCTGGATTCGGCGGCGGATACTGGTACTCAGCCGAGACCGGTTCGGGGGTCAGCACAAATGAACTGGCTGACCTGACAGGCGAATTGCAGGAGCAGCGCGGCAAGATCGCCGAGATCCGTCAAGGCAACGAGGACACGCTGGACGCGCTTGCGATTCGCATTGCACAAATGAACGCCCGCATGATCCGGCTGGACGCACTTGGCCGTCGCCTGACAGAGATGGCGGATATCGATGACGGGGAATTCGATTTCGAGTCGGATCCTGCGCTCGGTGGTCCCGAAGAACCGATGGCGGCGGGATCCAATGTCGCAGTTCCCGAGGTTGTTGACGCGATGCAGTCGCTTGGCGATCAGCTCGATAACCGCGAGGCTCAGCTCAATGTTCTCGAGAGTGTTCTGATGAATCAGAACCTCAAGGATCGCGTGTATCCACAGGGACGCCCGGTAGGTGCCGGCTGGATCTCATCCTATTTTGGCAGGCGTACGGATCCGTTTACCGGTAAGCCGGCAAATCATACGGGCATCGACTTTGCCGGTAAGATGGGCGCCGAGATTGTCGCCGTTGCCGACGGTGTCGTTACCTGGTCTGCCAAACGCTATGGCTACGGCATCATGGTCGAGCTCAATCACGGCAGCGGCTACTCGACACGCTATGCACACAATTCAGAAAACCTGGTCTCCGTCGGAGACGAGGTCAAGAAGGGACAGGTCGTTGCGCTCATGGGTGAAACCGGTCGAGCGACCGGGCCTAACCTGCATTTCGAGGTATTGCACAATGGCAGCCGGGTCAACCCGGTCAAGTTCATTCGCGAATCGTCCAAGTAAGCTCGCTCAAATCCC
>CAMYIS010000133.1 GCA_947258485.1 uncultured Woeseiaceae bacterium | reverse complement strand
GGTGAGGCCACGGGCCTCGATCATGTCATTGCCGACAGGACGAGCCGCCGGCTTGTTGGATGGGTTCATTAGAGTTTCTTCCTCTGTCTGGGCGTGCGCAGCAGTGCGATGAGCACTGTTGATCAAACCGTCGATCTGAGCGTTTACAAGCGAGGTGGAGTCGAACCATGCCTTGTTCATGGGTTCTTGTTCCTCCTCATGACGCCCCGCACCGTTCGTACGTTGTAAGCGTACGACGTAAGATAACCATACGACGTAAGATTGTCAAGGGGCCAAATCGGCAAGCTCGGAACGGTTGCTTACAAAGCGGCGACGACTGAAAGGTGCCGAGTGTCAGGCTTTGGCGCGAAGCCTCTCGAGACCGTCGAGGAGCAGATCGAGTGCGAATCCGAATTCAGTCTGGTCGTCGCACCAGCCGAGGGTCGAGTCAGGGTCGTCGTGGGCGATCTCCATCATCATCCCAACCATGTAGGGGAACTGTTCTGCCATCTGCTCGAGCATGGCCGCGGCGTCCTCGTCGGCTTGCTCCGCGTTGTCTGGCTTGAACATCTCCTGGCTGAACCCGAGGGAACGACTACCCATGGCGTGCATGGCGTTATGGGCCAGGTCGTAGGAGAAGCCTCCCTCTCGAAGGAGTCCGAGCAGCGTGTCGAAGTAGCGCATCAGGATCGGACTTATGGTGGTGCGCGTCTCGAAGACAACAGGCGCCCACGGGTGACGCAGCATGATCTCCCGGGCCGTGAGAATCCTCTGGCGTACGGCTGACTGCCAATCGACTCCGTCGTCGGGGACCTCGAAACCGCCCGCGGCTTCTTCGATCTCGCCAACGATGACATCGGCCACGCCATCGAGGACAGCTTCTTTGTTGGCCACGTGGTGATACAGCGACATCGCCTCGACCCCCAGCTCTTCTGCAAGCTTGCGCATGGTCAGCGACTCGATGCCGCCCTGGTCGGCAACTGTGATCGCGGCGCGGAGCACCCGCTCCTTGCTCAAAGGGATGCGATGCTCTACTACGGGTCCAGTCTCTGCAACCATCGGCTTCCTGTGTATAGTCCCAATCTATCGTACAAGGTAAGTCTCGGTTATGGCGCAACTGGGACTGTCCCAGGAGGAGTCGACCGTGGAGGACACCATCAGCAACCGCATCAACGCAGACCGTCGGGGAGTGCTGTCCTCACTCTGGATCTTCGTTTTGTTCAACATGCTCTTCCGTGACATCCACGAGTTCGCTCGTCCGGGCTGGATCGAAGAACTCATGTCGATGGAAGTTGCCGAAGGACTGCTGCTTGCATCCGGGATCGTGCTGAGCCTGTTCATCTCGATGATCGTGTTGAACCGAGTGTTGCCTTCCACCGCAGCCCGCTGGGCCAACGCCGCTCTTGCCGTCGTGGCCATCGCGTCTATGGTGGCCAATCCACCGGGCGACCTCGACGACATCTGGTTCTTCGTCGTCGAGATCCTCGCCCTGCTGGCGATCATCGGTCTTGCCTGGACCTGGCGGACGGACCCAGCTGAGCGCAGCCCTGATCCGGTCGTAGCGAGCGCGACCTAGCGCTCCCAGACCGGGGAGGGGAAGCCCCGGACGTCAACTGACTTTTGCCTCTGGCTGGCTCGGGGGCATCGGGAAGACTGGGCTGGATGGGTGCTAGGTGGTTTCTAATGCGGCGTGTGATGGCCGGGATTGGTGTTGGGTTGCTTCTGTTCGGTTGTGGCGGGGGCGGGTTGTCGTTGACCGGGTACGTCGATCGTCTCAATGCCATTGGAGACCGCACGTTCCCGCAAGCGGAGGTTCTCATCTCCGAGTTGGAGCGGAGTACCACACCGAGAGACGTCAACGCCACCATGGAACGGATGGTGGTTCTCCGGATCGAGTCCGTGCAAGCCACCGAGGCACTCGACCCCCCAGAACAAATCGCCGATCTCCACCAGCTCTTCCTGGCCTGGGAGAAGCGGTTACTTCCGATCGAAGAGGCGTTGGCGGCTCGGGCGGGCACTGTTACTGGGTGGGAGGAGTTCTCAGAAAGCGCCGAGGTGGCGGCCTACCGAGCCGCGCTAGTCGAGGGAAAGCAAGTCTGTATCGAATTTCAGACGAGGCTCGATGCCACAGCCAAGCGCGGGGTGTTCGCTGACACCCCGTGGCTTCCGAGTGCGTTGAGTGAAGTCGTCGAGGCCCGGCTCGGCTGTGATCTCTTCCCCGAGAATCCAGAAAACGTGTTCAGGCCGGTTCCGACAACCGCAGTTCCCGAGCCGTCTGGATAGCCGCACTATCAGGCACCTATTGAGCGGGGTGACGAGGACCTGACCGCTCAGGATTTTCCAAGTGTCGGAGAGCTGACTCAAACCTCCACGGCGGTCGAAGGCGAGTGAGCCACCTATCGCCCGAGATCACCCTGATCTCGCGTCATAACGCACATCTCTCGAAGTGCCCGGGAACGGCACGTCGGCGCTCGGTCGGGAAGGTTTGCTCGAGACCGCCAATTGGCGGAGCCAGGCTGGCTTGGCGACATAGACATCGAGGTTGTCGAGGCGGCGCTCAGCCTGCCGGGTCTGGATCAAACGCCGCCCTGAGTGCGTCGATCTGGCTGCGGTGGAAGTCCTGCACAACCGGGGCGCTGAGCGCCGCCTCGAAGCCGTGGTAGCCGCCCTCGACCACCTTCAGTTCACAGGGCACGCCAGCCTCCTTCAGGCGTCGAGCGTACTCGACGTCTTCGTCGTGAAACAGGTCCAGCGTGCCGACTCCGATCCACGCCGGCGGTAGGCCGGACAGGTCTTCGGCGCGGGATGGTGCAGCGTGTGGGTGCACGTCGTCACCCGTGGCACCAGCCAGGTATGAGGACCAGCCGAAGCGGTTGCAGGTCTGGTTCCACAGCTTGACCGGCATGTCGTC
>CAMYIS010000132.1 GCA_947258485.1 uncultured Woeseiaceae bacterium | reverse complement strand
CCCTCAATTCCAACCCTCGCTGAACTGCTGCAGGGCTACGCGGACGCGCCGCCCGTTCCGATACACGGGATCGCCAGCGACAGCCGCCAGCTCACCCAGGGATTTCTATTCATGGCCTGCCAGGGCATGAATAGCCACGGGCTCGATTACCTGGCAGATGCGAAAGCGGCCGGCGTCAGCGCGGTTGCTTACGACGCATCAACATCGGTTTCGCCAAAGGACATTGGTGTGCCGATGATTGCGATCGATAAGCTCGGTGAAAAACTGGGTGAAATAGCCAATCGCTTTTACGGCCGGCCATCGGAAACACTCGGCGTGGTCGGCGTCACGGGTACCAACGGCAAGACCACGGTGGCGTGGCTCGTCGCGCAATGCGCTCAGCTACTGGGTGAGCGATGCGGCTATCTCGGCACTCTGGGATACGGCGTCGACGAAATTGAAGATTCGCGCGGAATGACGACACCGGGTGCCGTGGAGCTGCACGGCCGGCTTGCAAGATTCGCCGAGCAAGGTGCAAGTTTTGCCGCAATCGAGGTTTCTTCTCACGCCTTGTCGCAGGGCCGCGTCGACGGTGTGCGCTTTGAGGCGGCGCTATTTACAAACCTGACGCGCGATCACCTCGATTATCACCGCGACATGCGGGACTATTTCGAGACCAAGGCTCGTCTGTTTCTCGACTCGGATACCCGGAATCGAATTGTCAATCTCGATTCAGATTTTGGGACTCAGCTGGCGGCTCGCTGTGGACAGGAAGTCGTCACCGTCTCGACGAAATTCGACCGCGTTGCGAACGGCAGACCTCATGTGTTCGTTCGTTCGGTCGTTGCCCATGGGCAAGGGTCTGACGTCAGGTTTGTCAGTTCGTGGGGTGACGGACGTTTCAGCTTGCCGCTACCGGGTGACTTCAATGTCGCAAATGCAGCGCTTGTTCTCGCCCTGATGCTGCAGCAGGGCGTTGCACTGGACGCGGCGTGCGACGTGTTGTCAAAAGTGCATGCGCCACCGGGACGAATGGAGCGCGTCGCCGCGAAGGGAGCGACAGTTTACGTCGACTTTGCGCACACGCCGAACGCGCTCGAAGCCGCGTTGCGCGCGCTGCGTGCGCACTGTCGCGGCAAGCTCTGGTGTGTGTTCGGTTGCGGCGGTGATCGGGATGCTGGCAAACGCCCGCTGATGGCCAGGGCGGCGGAGCGGCTCGCTGATTGTGTCGTAATCACGAGCGACAATCCGCGCTCGGAAGAACCCGGGCAGATTATCGACGCGGTAATGTCGGGCCTCGCGCGGCCGGAGCGAGCAACGATCATCGAGGATCGTGCCGCCGCCATCGCGTGGGCCATTGGCCAGGCGGCCGACGCTGATGTTGTATTGATTGCTGGCAAAGGCCATGAAACCTACCAGCAGATTGGTCAGGAACTACGCCCCTTTTCCGACTACGCGGTAGCACAGGCTGCGCTTCTCGCCAAAGCAAAAGGGGGTGCGCAATGATCGCATCGTTGAGCGCGGCGGCGAAGAGTATGAGCGGCGTGCTGCATGGTGAGGATCGTGCTTTCACCGGCATAAGCACTGACACACGCACCCTGCGTGGCGGCGAGCTGTTCTTCGCGCTCGAGGGTCCGAACTTCGACGGCCGCGACTACCTCGGCACCGCCCAGGCGACTGGTGCAGCCGGCGCGGTAGTGTCTCGCCTCGTCGACGAAAGCATCGCGCAAATCAAGGTAGATGACACGCGCAAGGCATTGGGCCGCTTCGGCGCGGCGTGGCGCAAGCAGCACGATGTAACGGTCATCGGTATTACCGGCAGCAATGGCAAGACGACGCTCAAAGAACTCGTCAAAGCCTGCCTGTCGCAGCAGGCGCCAACCCTGGCGACGCAGGGAAACCTCAACAACGATATCGGCATGCCGCTGATGCTGGCGCGAATAGAGGAAGAACATTGCTTCGCCGTTTTCGAGATGGGAGCCAATCACTCCGGCGAAATCGCATACCTGACAGCGCTCGCGAAGCCTGACGTAGTCGTCATCACCAATGCGGCCGCAGCACATCTCGAGGGTTTTGGTTCGATCGACGGCGTGGCGCGGGCAAAAGGCGAGATACTGGAGAACCCCGAGCGGCCGAAGGTCGCAATTCTAAATGCCGATGACGATTACTTCGATTACTGGTCTGCACTGGTTGAAGACGTTCGTGTGCTTAGTTTCGGGCGCAGCTCGTCGGCGGACGTGTACGCCGATGCAATTGTTGCAGGCACTGAGCAATCGCAGTTTAGGCTGCACCTGCCGGGTGGAGAGGTCGATGTATGTCTGCCACTGGCCGGTGTCCACAATATCAGGAATGCCTGCGCGGCAGCAGCCGTTGCCTGGTCGCTCGGAATCGATGCGGCACAGATAAAAAGGGCACTCGAAGGCGTCAGCCCGGTCAGTGGCCGTTTGCAGGCTCTGCAGGGCACGAACGGCGCGACACTTTTCGACGACAGTTACAACGCGAACCCGCTGTCGGTAATCGCAGCAGCAGAATTCCTGTCACAGCTCTCCGGCGAGAACTGGCTCGTGCTTGGCGACATGAAAGAACTCGGGCCCGATGCTGCGGCACTGCATCGCGAGGTCGGAGAAGCGGCACGCGCATGCGGTATCGATCGCCTGTTTGCGTTGGGGGACCTGTCGCGCAACACGGTCGAAGGATTTGGTGAGCATGCAAGTTGGTATGGCAGCATCGATGCGCTCGTCGACGAGTTCGTGTCGTCGACGCGCTGCGGGAAGTCGAACCCGTGAGAAGAGAGGCCTGATCATGCTGCTCTATCTCACACAATACCTTGCGCAGTTTGAATCCGGTTTCAACGTATTCAACTACCTCACGATGCGCGCAATTCTCGGCGCGCTTACGGCGCTGCTGTTGTCGTTTATTATCGGCCCGCGAATGATCGAGCGTTTGAGCGTTAACCAGATCGGTCAACCGGTCCGCGAAGAAGGCCCGGACACGCACCTGCTCAAAGCGGGTACGCCGACAATGGGAGGCGCGCTGATTCTGACCGCAATCGCTGTCAGTACCGTGCTGTGGGCGGATCTCGAGAACGTTTACGTCTGGATCGTGCTGTTTGTCACACTGGCTTTCGGCGTCATCGGCTATGTCGATGACTATAAAAAACTCGTATTGCAGGACCCTGCCGGCATTTCGGCAAAGCAAAAACTCTTCTGGCAGTCTAGTGCGGCGCTCATTGCCGCCATTGCTCTGTACGTTACGGCAACCGATGAGGTGCAGACCTCATTGTTGATTCCGTATTTCAAGGATCTGGCTATCCCCTTAGGGCTT
>CAMYIS010000131.1 GCA_947258485.1 uncultured Woeseiaceae bacterium | reverse complement strand
GCTGGATCACGCGAAGGTCAACGTCAACGGCGGCGCGTGTGCGCTGGGCCATCCCATCGGCGCCAGCGGTGCCAGAATCATCGTGACGCTGCTGCACGCACTGCGTGCCCGAAAACTGAAACGCGGCATCGCATCCTTGTGTATCGGTGGTGGCGAAGCGACCGCCATCGCTCTCGAAATCGAATAAGAAGGGGACACCGAATGCAATTATCCAGTGCCAAAGCCGTCATTACCGGCGGCGCGTCCGGGCTCGGGCTGGCGACAGCCGAGCGCGTAATCAAGGCTGGCGGCCAGGTCGTTATTCTCGACATCAACGACGAACACGGTGAAGCTGCCGCTGCGAAACTCGGCGTGGATGCCCGGTTCGTCAATACGGACGTCTCAAGTGAAGACTCCGTCAAAGCCGCGATTAGAGCGGCGGACGATTCCATGGGCGGCATTACGTTGGCCGTAAACTGTGCCGGCATCGCGACGGCCGGTCGTACACTCGGTCGTGAGGGCCCCTGGCCGTCCGAGAATTTCAACCGGGTAATCCAGGTCAACCTCGTCGGCTCCTATAACGTGACCAAGGAAGCAGCGGCAGTGATGCAGCTCAATGATCCGAACGAGAACGGTGAGCGTGGCGTCGTTATCAGCACCGCATCGATCGCTGCATTCGAGGGCCAGATCGGCCAGGCCGCCTACTCGGCCTCCAAAGGTGGCGTCGTCGGCATGATGTTACCGCTGGCTCGCGAGTTTGCGCAGTTCGGCATTCGGGTCAATACGATCGCACCCGGCATTTTCATGACACCGATGATGGCCGGCATGCCTGAGGAAGTGCAGGAATCGCTCGGCAAGCAGGTACCGTTTCCACCGCGCCTCGGTCGACCCGAGGAGTACGCCGATACGGTGGCGTTTATCTACGGGAACGCCATGGTCAACGGCGAGACGATAAGGGTCGATGGCGCGATCCGCATGCAGCCGAAGTAGGCTACCAACCGACTACCACCCAACTACCAACCAACTGCGGCGTCGATCGATGACTCTCTTGAGGCAACCGACCGAGATGTTTGCCTCACACAGCACGATGGGGCAGCGGCGGTGAGTGCCGGGGTGTCTCACAAAGCGAGTTTGCGAAGCAGCTGTCCGAGCGACTGAGATTCCCCGGTAATCGACGCCGCGGCCGATTGCCCATCTTGAATGGTGGGTGGTGGGTGGTGACGCTTACATATTCGCGTAATTCGGTCCGCCGCCGCCTTCGGGCACATCCCAGATGATGTTCTGCGCCGGGTCCTTGATCTCGCAGGTCTTGCAGTGCACGCAGTTCGTGGCATTGATCTGGAATTGCTTCTCGCCGCCCACTTCCACGATTTCGTAGACGCCAGCCGGGCAATATCGCAGCGCCGGTTCATCATAGTTCGGCAGGTTGTAGCTTATCGGCACTGAATCGTCTTTCAGTTTCAGATGAGAGGGCTGGTCCTCTTCATGGTTGGTACTCGACAGGAATACTGACGACAGCTTGTCGAACGTGATGACGCCATCGGGTTTCGGATAATCGATCGGCTTCGCGTCAGATGCTTTGTCCAACGACTCATGGTCCGGATCTTTGTTGTGCCAGGTAAACGGCAGTTTGCCGAAAAAGATGTTCTGGTCGATAAACGCAAACGCCGCTCCCCAGAAGACGCCGAGTTTATGCAGCCCGGGCCCGAAGTTGCGTCCCTTATGCAGCTCCTTGTGTACCCAGGATGCTTTTACACTCGCCTCGAAATCCCCAAGTTCCGACTGGCCGGAATCGCCCGAGGACAAAGCCTTGTGAATACTCTCGGCAGCAAGCATCCCTGTTTTGATAGCGGTATGCGCGCCTTTGATCTTCACACCGTTTAAGAAGCCCGCGCCGCAGCCAACCAGCATACCGCCGGGAAATGCGAGTTTCGGCAGCGACTGCAATCCCCCCTTGTTGACGGCCCGCGCACCGTACGCCACGCGCTTGCCCCCTTCGAGATAGGTACGGATCTTCGGATGCAGTTTCCAGCGTTGAAATTCGTCAAACGTCGAAAGATGCGGGTTCCTGTAATTCAAGGCGATGATCAGGCCGAGGAAAACCTTGTTGTTGGCGGCGTGGTACAGGAAGCCACCGCCCTCGGTATGGTTGTCGAGCGGCCACCCGGTCGTGTGAACCACCAGGCCCTCCTGATGCTTGGCCGGGTCGATGTCCCAGACTTCCTTAATGCCTATTCCGTAGTGCTGCGGATCCGCGTCCTCGCGCAATGCAAAGCGTGCCATGACCTGCTCGCTCAGATTGCCACGCACGCCCTCTGCGAAAATCGTGTACTTGCCCGTCAATTCGTAACCGGCCTGGTAGGAACTCTTTTTCTGGCCATCCTTGCCAATACCCATATCGCTGGTCGCGACGCCTGTGACCCTGCCATCGCCGTCGTACAGTACTTCCGAGGCCGCAAAGCCCGGGAAAATGTTCACGCCCATTGCCTCGGCTTGTTCGCCCAGCCACTGGCAGAGCTGCCCCAGGCTGATAATGTAGTTGCCGTTGTTGTGCATCGGCCGCGGCAAGAACAGACCGGGCACTCGCACCGCTTTGGATTGGCTGGTCAGGTAGTGCACAAGGTCGCCGCTTACGGTTGTTTTTACCGGTGCGCCCATTTCTTTCCAGTCAGGAAAGAGCTCGTCGAGTCCTGTTGGCTCGAACACGTTACCGGACAAAATATGTGCCCCGATTTCGGACGACAATTACCACATCGAATTCCATCGACTCGCGTTCGTTCGCTTCCGACATTTTGTCCGCAACTCCCTTTCGTGTTATCGCGTATCTTAGCAGCCTCTATGGCGACCCATAAATGCGCAGGGTAATCTTGCAGGGCGACCCCGCCGCAGCAAATACAGGATTAAAGGTAGATTGAACATTCGCGAAGCCTATGAGCAAAGCCTGCGCCGTGAAGGCCATGTCGAAGATCCGGCGCAGGCGGAAATCATTGCGCAGCTCGAGGACCTGCAGACGCGCCTGGCCGAAAGCACTCCCCTGCGGGGCGGCTGGCGCACGATTTTCAGGCGCAGGCGCGATGCAGAAAGGCCGCCCGTGCGTGGCCTCTACCTGTGGGGCGGAGTCGGTCGCGGCAAGACTTTTCTCATGGACCTGTTCTTCGATACCCTCTCGATCAAAGCGAAGCAACGCATGCACTTCCATCGCATGATGCACGAGGTGCATGATCGCCTTAAAGCGCTGGGCAATGTCGAGGACCCGCTCGACAAGGTAGCGGCAGATATTGCGCACCACACCCGGGTTCTGTGCTTCGACGAGTTTTTCGTCAGCGACATCGGCGACGCGATGATACTGGGGCGAT
>CAMYIS010000130.1 GCA_947258485.1 uncultured Woeseiaceae bacterium | reverse complement strand
ACATACCTGTACTGGCGACGGCAATGCCATGGTGCTGCGAGCCGGCCTGCCCGTGCAGGATATGGAGTTCGTGCAGTTCCATCCGACCGGCATTTATGGTGCGGGCTGCCTGATCACCGAAGGGGTACGAGGCGAGGGCGGCTATCTGACCAACGCGGACGGCGAACGCTTCATGGAACGATACGCGCCTAACGCGAAGGACCTGGCGTCCCGCGACGTCGTCAGCCGCTCAATGACCATAGAAATCCGGGAAGGACGCGGCGTTGGTTCAGAAAAAGACCATATCCATCTTCACCTCGAGCACCTGGGACCGGAGGTCATCGAAGAGCGCCTGCCCGGCATTGCCGAATCGGCACGGATTTTTTCGGGTGTTGACGTCACCAAGCAACCGATTCCCGTGCTGCCGACCGTGCACTACAACATGGGCGGCATCCCTGCCAACTTCAACGGCCAGGTCACGACATTGAAAGACGGTGATCCTGAGTCGATTGTCGAAGGCCTGATGGCTGTTGGCGAGGCTGCGTGCGTTTCCGTGCACGGCGCGAATCGTCTCGGCTCCAACTCCTTGCTTGACCTTGTTGTTTTCGGACGTGCAGCTGCGCGTTTCTGTGCCGACGAAATGACGCCGGGCGCACGACACAAGCCATTTGCTGCCGACGCCGGCCAAGATAGTGTTGCGCGCATCGACAAACTGCGCAACGCCAATGGCGGCCGACCGACGTCCGAGATTCGCCTGGAAATGCAAAAGGTCATGCAGGGCCACGCCGCCGTGTTCCGAACTGGTGAAGTGCTGGATGAGGGCGTCGAGCTACTGCGCAAGACGTTTGCGAGTTTTGACGACGTTGCCGTGACGGACCGTTCGCTGGTATGGAATACCGATCTTGTCGAAACAATGGAACTCGAGAACCTGTTGCTTAATGCAACGGCGACCATCGAGTCTGCGGCGAACCGGTTGGAGAGTCGCGGCGCGCATGCACGAGAAGATTTTCCGGACCGCGACGACGAAAACTGGATGAAACACACGTTGGCCTGGGTCGACGATCGCGGCAAGGTCCGCTTTGACTATCGGCCGGTGCATGAAAAGACCCTGACTGACGAGGTCGACTATGTCGAACCAAAAGCACGTGTCTACTAACTGTTCAGGGGTGCTCGACTGTGGCTGAATTCAGACTTCCCCGGAACTCGCGCATAAAGAAAGGCAAACATTTTGCCGCCGCGAACGGTGCATCCAATGTTCGTCGTTTTGCCGTGTATCGTTATGATCCGGGCACTGGCGACAACCCGCGCCTCGATACCTACGAAGTTGACCTGGACAGCTGCGGACCGATGGTCCTTGATGCGCTGATCAAGATCAAGAATGAGATAGATCCGACCTTGACCTTTCGACGTTCGTGTCGGGAGGGCATCTGCGGTTCCTGTGCGATGAATATCGACGGAGGCAACACGCTCGCCTGCACGCGTTCGATCGACAGCGTAAAGGGCGACATCAAGATTTACCCGCTGCCGCACCTGCCAATCGTCAAAGACCTCGTCGGCGATCTCACCAATTTTTACGCGCAGTACGCGTCGATCAAGCCCTGGCTGCAGTCCCGTACGCCGCCGCCCCCGGACCAGGAACGATTGCAGAGCAAAGAGGACCAGGAGCTGATCAATGAGCCGGCCGCCTGCATTTTGTGTGCCTGCTGTTCGACGAGCTGCCCGAGCTATTGGTGGAACAGCGATCGCTACCTCGGGCCCGCGGCCTTGCTCGCGGCTTACCGCTGGCTGGTCGACAGTCGCGACGATGCCACGGGCGAGAGGCTCGATGAGCTCGAGGATCCGTTCCGCCTGTACCGTTGCCACACGATCATGAATTGCACGCAAACCTGTCCCAAAGATCTCAACCCGGCGAAAGCCATCGCCGAAACCAAGAAGATGCTGGCGGAGCGAAAATATTAATGTAGGAGCGGCCCAAGGCCGCGACCCTGAGCTTGGCGAAAATACCAGTGTAGGAGCGGCCCAAGGCCGCGACCCTGAGCTTGGCGGAAATACCAGTGTAGGAGCGGCCCAAGGCCGCGACCCTGAGGCATTCTGAGCCATGAGCGAAGAATCCAGACTCAGATGGCAATGCCGTTCCGATAGGGACCAATGAAGAATTCCAGACTCAGATGGCAATGCCGACGTGGCATGCGCGAACTCGACGAACTCCTGCTCAAGTATCTCGAGGAGCGCTATCCGCTGGCAGATGACGATGAAAAAGCGGCTTTTCAGGCCGTTTTGGCGCTTGCCGACCCGGAATTGAACGGCTACTTGTTGCAACGTCAAGTGCCAGCAGCGGAGCCGATCGCAAATGTCATCCGGCAGATTCTCAGCCGAACTCCATCCTGATGCGCTGCTGCGCCGGATTGTACTTCTCTCCGGCGCCGGCTTTGCTTTGCTCGGCGTCGCCCTGATTGTCACGTTGCCGCTGCACCCGGCCATATTGATCGCTGGCTCCATCGGCTGGTTGCTTTGCTGCGCCTGTGAAATCGTCGTTGCCTGCCGCGGTTTTGCGAATTGCCGCCGCGTGCGCATTTCCGTAGGCGGCGAAATCCTGCTGCTCGATGCCGAGGGCGCCTGGCACCCGGCCCGGCTATTGTCCGGAAGCGTGCTGTTGAGGAGGGTAGGCTGGATACTCTTCGAAACGAGCGAGGGGCGCCGTTGCGCCGAGCCGTTTCGCGGTCGCTGCCGGGAGAGTGATGACTGGCGCCGTTTACAGGTAATCTGGCGTCACATTGGAGGTACCCCTTGAAGCTGCTAACATGGCTATAACACTAGAAAAAACACCAAACTACTGAGGCATGAGGTGCGATCTGCCGACCGTATCGGGAACGGTGTCACAGAACATAGATGAATAAGGCAGATATCCGAGAACTTATCGA
>CAMYIS010000129.1:11397-13077 GCA_947258485.1 uncultured Woeseiaceae bacterium | reverse complement strand
CGGCGTGAAAGTCGATCGCAAGATGCTGACCAGGCAGAGCGGCGAACTTGCGAAGAAAATGGCCGAACTGGAAATCGAAGCACACGAACTCGCCGGTGGCCCGTTTAATCTTGGCTCACCGAAACAGCTGCAGCAAATCCTGTTCGAGCAACTTGAGCTTCCTGTCATCCGGAAAACGCCGAAAGGACAGCCGTCGACGGCAGAGGATGTGCTCGTCGAGCTCGCCACTGACTACGAGCTGCCTGCAGTCATCATCAACTACCGCAGCGTTAGCAAACTCAAGAGCACGTATACCGACAAGCTGCCGCTGCAAATCAACGAACGGACCGGGCGTATTCACACCTCTTACCACCAGGCCGTCGCAGCAACCGGGCGATTGTCGTCGACAGATCCGAATCTGCAGAACATCCCCATCCGCACGCCGGAAGGACGCCGCATCCGCCAGGCGTTTGTGCCACCTGAAGGTCGGGTCCTGCTTGCTGCCGACTACTCCCAGATCGAACTCAGAATCATGGCGCACCTGTCGGCCGACAAGGGACTCGTCAAGGCCTTCGAGAAGGAGCTGGATGTGCACCGAGCAACGGCGGCGGAGGTATTCGAGGTGGCTTTAGATAAAGTCACAGCTGATCAGCGCCGCTCGGCGAAGGCCATTAATTTCGGTCTGATGTACGGAATGTCGGCGTTCGGCCTCGCGAAACAGCTCGGCATTCCGCGCGGTGAGGCGCAGGCCTACGTCGATCTGTACTTCGATCGTTACCCCGGCGTTAAAGCCTACATGGACAATATCCGGGCGACGGCCAGCGAGCAGGGATATGTCGAAACCGTATTCGGTCGCCGACTGTATCTGCCCGAGATCAACGCGCGCAATGCGCAACGACGCCAGTACGCCGAGCGCAGCGCCATCAATGCGCCCATGCAGGGTACGGCGGCCGACATCATCAAGAAGGCCATGATCACGGTCCATGACTGGCTGAGGCGCAGTAAGCCCGGCGCCTGCATGATCATGCAGGTACACGATGAACTGGTATTCGAAGTCGAGGAAGACAAGGTCGATAAAGTGCGTGACCGTGTCATTGGCCTGATGAACGGGGCGGCGAAATTGTCGGTGCCGTTGAAGGTCGATGTGGGCGTCGGATCGAATTGGGATGAAGCGCACTAGCATGGTTCGAGCGATGGTGGCGCTTGTACTACGTCACACGCCAGCCAATCATCCACTGTCAAGAAATAAATGCCGTGCCTGGCTGGCTACAGATTCCGTAGCACAAGCGCCACCACCGCCATAGCCCGGCCATTACCATTCCACAGCACCATCCGCTGTGAGTAAGTTGGGTGGAGTGCTGATGTCTGCCGCCCCACCTACCTTGCCCAAACGACGAGCGATAGGTGGCTCACGCCCGGTGGAGGTGACGATGCGGGCAGGTTGCGGAATCTGTAGCCGGCCAACGGCCGGCGTGTGACGCAAGCTGTCCCGCGTCGGCACCGTTTAGACTTTATCTAAACTATAATTCGTTATTTTTCATATATTTACAAAAATCCCGGAACCGATTCTCGGCTTCGCACTCTAATCTTTCGAGTGCGTTAGTCACTCGCCTGTTTACCTCCCTTAAGCAGGCGTGCAACCCGGCAACCCCAAGCCGGTTGCGTTTCTTGGCCCCGGGGCGCCTTTGAAGAAGGTGCTTC
>CAMYIS010000129.1:0-11361 GCA_947258485.1 uncultured Woeseiaceae bacterium | reverse complement strand
AGGCGTGCAACCCGGCAACCCCAAGCCGGTTGCGTTTCTTGGCCCCGGGGCGCCTTTGAAGAAGGTGCTTCGGGGCTTTTTATTTCTCGAGTGGCAGGCTCAGGAATTCTTCGAGCTTGGCCCGGGCCTCATCCTCTCCCAACCGATTGAGCGCCGAGAAATGTTGCACGGTCGCCGCCTCACCGAGGTCTCGACGAACTTCGAGCAAGGCTTTGGCCGCCTGTCCGCGTTTCAGTTTGTCGGTCTTCGTCAGCAGGACGTGCGTCGGTAACCCGACCGACTCGGCAAAATTGAGCATCTGCCGATCAAAATCAGTCAACTGGCGACGAATGTCGACGATCAGAAACATGCCGCGGAGGCTCCGCCGCATTTCGAAATAATCCGCCATCAGGTCCGCCCAGTGGTGACGCATCTTGTCCGCCACTTTTGCAAAGCCGTAGCCGGGCAAGTCGACCAGGCGCTGCTCATCTCGCAAGCTGAAGAAGTTAACGAGCCGCGTCCGGCCTGGCGTCTTGCTGGTCCTGGCGAACTGTCGCCGGTTGACGATTACGTTGATTGCGCTGGACTTGCCCGCGTTGGAACGGCCCGCGAACGCAACCTCCGCCCCGGTGTCCGGGACGAATTGCCGGGGCTCGTTGGCGCTCTTGATAAACTGGGCTTCTGGGTAGTCTGACATTGGGGTACGCCCTGACGATTGTGTGTATAATTCGGGCGCTACGATTGTGTGTATAATTCGGGCGCTGAGTTCAGAACCGGGAAGCAAGTTTGACGGGTTCAGGGTCGCGCAGCAAGGTGCTCAAATGCCTTCCGACCTCTAGCCGACTTTGTCCGGTGTGGCTCAGACTGTCGATATAAACTAAAGACATCAAATCAGGCGGCCGCCGCGGCGATCGCAGGGATGTAACGGTTAAAACCTATGAAAAACAAGCTCGCCCCTATCTTCGCATTCGCCGGACTGGTACTGGCATCAAATCCGGCACAGGCGGCAAGCCTGGTCGATGGCTCGGCCGATGCCGGCAAAGCCAAAGCGCTGACCTGTACTGCGTGTCACGGGCCCGAGGGTAATAGCTCGAACGCCCTGTGGCCGAACATTGCCGGACAGAACGCTTCTTATACTCTCGCGCAGCTCATGGCGTTCAAGGACGGCAGCCGCAAGGATCCGCTCATGTCGAGCCAGGCCATGTTGCTGTCGGCTGAAGATATGGCTGATCTCGCGGTGTACTTCGAGAGTCTCCCTGCCGCGGCCCAGGCGGTTGCCGATGCGGACCTTGTTGCTCGCGGTGAAGCACTTTTCCGGGGTGGCGACGTGGGCAATGGCACCGCCGCGTGCATGGCCTGCCACGGTCCGACCGGACGAGGAAATCCGGCGGCAAAATACCCGGCATTAAACGGCCAGCACGCAGCCTACACCGCTAAACAGCTGCAGGCTTACGCGGCGGGGACGCGCGAGACCGATGGTAAAACTCGCATGATGCGCGAGATCGCAGCACGTCTCGACAAAGAAGATATCGAAGCCGTCGCGTCTTACGTGCAGGGTCTGAAATAATCTCCCACGACTGAATATCGGACGTTCTTATGAAACACCTGAAATGGTTTGGTCCCCTTGTGCTTGTTCTGGGACTACTCAGCCTGGCTTCATGCAGCAAGGAAGAAGCGCCTGATGCGCCTGTCGAAGAGATGGATGTTTCGGAAGAATCGACCGAAGCCGCGGATGAAGCCCCCGTCGCAAGTGCCGAAGAAGCAGCATCTGAAACGCTCGAGCTCGTCGAGGAATCCGCCTCGGAAGCGGAGCCCGTTGATGAAGCAATCGTGCTCGCTGTCGCCGAGACACCCGCAGCAAAACGCGACTGGAAGTTCAAGGAAGGCCAGAACTATGTTCGCCTGGTCCCGACTCAGCCCACGGTTGGCAGCGCGGACAAGATCGAGGTCGCCGAGTTGTTCTGGTACGGCTGTCCCGCCTGTTACGACCTGGAGCCGCACATCAATAAATGGGCAGAGACCAAGGATCCCAATGTCCGGTTCGTGCGTATCCCCGCGTTATTTAACGCCGTGTATCGCCTCCATGGCCAGCTTTATTACACGGAGGAGGTGCTGGTACGGAACGGTGTAATCAAGGATCCCGCGGGATTCCGTGCCGCGGTTTTTCAGGAATATCATCGCCGCGGAAACCGCCTGACGTCGGAAGCCGCTATCCAGAAGCTGTTCGCTCGCTTCGGCGTCAGCGCGGAGCAGTTCCAGGCGACATGGGGCTCGTTCGAGGTCAACCAGAAATTGCGTGTTGCGGGCGACCTTCTCCGACGCTACGGCGTCAGGTCTGTGCCAAGTATCGTTGTCAACGGCAAGTACCGGACGAACGCAACAGAGGCTGGCGGCAGCTACCCCAAACTGATAGAAGTCATCGACGAGCTAACGGTTCGCGAAGGCCTGCGCTAGCACGACACACCTAGCCGCTGTCCTCGGCAATAACGGTCAGGACACCGGGCCCGGCCTGTCGCCAGTACAGGCGCTTGGTGAGCTCAATGGTATTTGACTCCTCTTCCATGCTCAGGCGAAAACGGCTCAGGTAGATTCCGTCCTCGAGAGGGTCTCCCAGCAGCAAGACGTCTCTGACCGTCACTTTCTGTATTGACCGCGACCCGTAGGTCTCTGTGAGCAACGCGGTCCACTCCGCCTTGTTCATGCCCCAATGCCTGAAATCGGCGTCGTACAGCGAGAGGAAGGCATGCATGTCTCCGCGCTGCAGGCTGTTCGCCCATCGATTGATCGCGGCATCCAATTCACCGCGCAGCTCGTCCAGCTGCCCTGATTCGACCCAGCTGACTTCACGCGCGATAACGACCGGCGTTGCGTTGGGAAAAAACCCGCCCTCGATCATTTCCAGAGTCTCGTTAGGCAGCGCTATGCAGCCATCCGTATCCCGTGTCGGTCGTTTGCCGCCGCGAGGATCGACGCCGTGTATCCAGATGCCGTCACCGCTTCGCTGCAAGCGACGGTCGAGCGCGTTGGGATAATCGAGAACAAAAGCCGTCACTCCGTATTTTTCATGCATTCGGCTGGTGTCCAGTTGTTCGGTAACAAAGTAGATTCCCAGCGGGGTACGTCGATCGCCGTCGCGTTGTTTGCCATCACCGTTCTCACCATATGACATGTCGGTTGCGCCCAAATAGTCGACCTCAGGCCCCGCCCCGTTCTCGAATCGGTGAAACGCCGCTGCCGACGTCTCGGCCACGAAGACGGTCCTGACCGACTGCGGAAGCCGGACCAGGTAAGCAGGTATCCGCTCATCCGCCTGGGCCGGGATATGAACCAGGCAAAGCAACAAGAGAGATGAATGGAAGCGAGGCATGGCTGGATATTACAGCGTCGCCGCGACCATGCTAAGGTCTGCCGCATTCCCGCAACGTCCGAGGCAATGCCGTGAAACGCCTTATTTTCGCAATGACCTTCCTCCTGCTGGCCGGAACCGCAATCGCTGCGACTACCGCCGACGAGGCCTTCGAAAACCTCGCCAGCGAGTACATTAGTGACCTCACGAATTTCTCCCCGGTTCATGCGACATTGATCGGCGACCACGCGGCCGACGGACAGCTGGACCAGGTTGATGACGGCGCGCGCAAGGAAACGCGGGCGCTGCTTTCGGACTATAAAAAGGCGCTTGGCGGGATCGACCTGAAACAGCTGTCACGCGCAAACCAGGTCGACGCAGAACTGTTGCTGCACGAGATCGAATCCAGCCTCTGGGCGCTCGATGAGTTACAGGAGTGGGCCTGGAACCCGCTGTACTATGTCAACCTCGCCGGCAGCGCGATTTATAGCCTGGTTGCGCGTGACTTCGCGCCGATCGAGACCAGGCTGCTCAACGCGACCTCGCGTCTCGAGCAAATACCCCGCTTTCTCGCGCAAGCGAGAACGTCCCTGGAGCCACCGCGTGTACCGAAAATCCATGCCGAAACCGCCGTACAACAAAATCCCGGCCTGGTCTCTATTGTCGAATCGATGATCGTCCCGGCAATGAGCGCGCTGTCGCCGGAACAACAGCAGCGGCTCAACGCGGCCATCGAAGCAGCCAGGAATGCGGTTGCCGAGCACCAGACGTGGCTGGAGGAAGACCTGCTGCCGCGGGCCAACGGCGACTTCCGGATTGGCGCAGAACTTTATGACGTCAAGCTCGCGTTTGCGCTCAACTCGCCGCTGAATCGCAAGGAGATCACGGCAAGGGCCGAGAATGAATACGAAGCCGTGCGCAACGAGATGTATGACGTTGCCAGGAAGGTCTACGTCGCGAAGCATCCATATACTTCGTTCCCGGACAACCCGGACGAGGCCTACAAACAGGCGATCATTCGGGCGGCGCTCGAAGAAGCATACAAGAAGCTCCCGCCACGCGATGGCATCGTCGACGTAGCCAAACAGTATCTTCAGCAAGCAACCGATTTTGTTATCGAGCACGACATCGTAACGATGCCCGAGGATCCGGTCGAGATTATTATCATGCCGGAATTCCAGCGAGGCGTAACGGTTGCTTACCTCGACCCGCCCGGCCCGCTCGACAAAGGTCAGTCTGCGTTTTATGCGGTCGCGCCGCTGCCGACCGACTGGACGGAAGAACAGGTCGAGTCCTTCCTGCGCGAATACAACATGCTGTCCATCCAGGACCTGACGATTCATGAGGGCGTACCAGGCCACTACCTGCAGCTCGCGCTCAGCAATCGCTACCCGTCGACATTGCGCAGCGTCCTGTGGTCGGGCCCTTTCGTCGAAGGCTGGGGCGTGTATGCCGAGCAGATGATGATAGCCGAGGGCTACATGAATCACGATCCGCTGATGAAGTTGATCAACCTGAAATGGTATCTGCGTGCCGTGACCAACGCGATCATCGACTCGGCGATTCATGTCGACGGCATGACGCGCGATGCGGCGATGAAGCTCATGGTTGAAGGCGGGTTCCAGGAAGAAAGCGAGGCGGCCGGCAAGTGGGTGCGGGCACAGCTAACGTCGGCACAGCTCTCGACCTATTTCGTTGGCTACCAGGAGCACCTGGAGATGCGTGCGGCCGTGGAGAAACTCTGGGGAGACGAGTTCACGCTGCGTCGCTACCACGACCAGGTTTTGTCTTACGGTTCCCCGCCGATGCGATTCGTGCGCGCGTTAATGTTGGACGAGGACATACCGCGGCGCGGCGAGTAGGGATCGTTTCGATTTCAAAAAAAAATACCCGCAGCGAACTGCGGGTATTTTTTTTCTCAAACCAGACTATTTACAAAGTCTAGAAAGCCAACTTCAAGGCAAAGACATACGTAACACCGGTGTCGTACACGGTCGGATAAGTATTGCCGTTGCCAAGGGCCGGACCGGCACCCGAGAAGATCGGTGGATCCTCGCCGAGGACGTTCAGGATACTGCCACGGATCGAGATGTCGTCCATGACAGTCCAGTTGGCGGTCAGGTCGATGTAATTGACCGTATCGAGCTTCGTCTCGAGCGTCTCAGCCGGGTTATCATTATCGGTTGAGCCGAAGAAACGCCACGTCGCGCCTATGTCAACGTCCCAGGGCGTCGTCCAGGTACCGACCACGCGATGCCGGTACTCAGGGCTGGGGCCCTTTTCGGGATCGCCGGCACAGTTGTTACCGAAGAAGCCGGCACACTTGATTGGGTCGCCGCCAGGGAACGGAACCAGGTCCAGCTGATCGAGAATCGTCGAAGCGTAGTCCACACGGAACGAATGCACCCCAACATCGAAATCGTACACGACCTGGAGGTCCACACCGGTGGTTTCGAGCTCACCGATGTTGATGTTGGTCTGCTGGAAGCCGACGCCGAACGTGCCGGCAGCAAGCGAGCCGACCGCAGACCGCTGGATCAGGCCGCAGAAGGCTGGATTCCCGGTGGCAAGACAGTTGTCGAGCGTGGTCTGCGCAGGGATTCCGGACGCAATGGCATCCTCGACGAGAATGTTGAAGTAGTCAACGCTGACGGACAGACCTTCAACGAAGCTCGGCGTCCACACGAACCCGAAGGTGACCGTATCTGCCTCCTCCGGATCGAGTAACGGGTTACCGCCAGTCAGAGACTGGGTCTGGCCCGAAATCACGTCGAGGATCGTGCCGTACTGAGCCGCCGTCACGCCGGTATTCTGGCACGCCGCGAGTGTCGCGATTGGCGCATCGGTGGCACACGGGTCGAACAGTTGAACGCCGTTGGCGTTAGTACCCGCCGGGCTGAGGTTTGGCAGGTTGGTGTTCTGCCCGGTGTACAGCTCGATCACATTCGGTGCGCGTACAGCCCGCTGGTACTGGGCCCGGACGCGGAGCTCGTCTATGGGCGACCACGCCAGCGAGAGGCCGTAGGCATCGGTAGTGAATGGATTGAGCGTGTTGTTGCCCGACCCCTCGTAGTCCGAATAGCGGTACTGACCGCGCAGCGTGAGTTCCTCGATGCCCGAGACGCCAGATACGAGCGGCACCTCAAACTCTGTGAAGAACTCGGTCACGGTGACCAGACCCGTAACCGGGAGGGTCGCGCCGCCGACGCCTGTGAAACCACCGCCGGCCACCTGGCTGATCTCGTCGGGCCGTGCGTCGAGCTGTTCCCTGCGTCCCTCAAAACCGAAGAGCGCGCGGACGCCGTAGTCGGCGGACGGCACTTGCCAGCCATATTTGCTGAGGTCGGCCTGAATGGTGCCACCGTACCCGATCTGCGAGGTGGAGCCGTTGACGAGTCCTACCCCTTGGATAAAGTCGGTCATTGCACTAGTCACGCGGGTTCCGCCACTGGCTGTGCGCTGGAAGATGTTGTAAGGGACACAGCCACCCGTGGGGTCGATACAGACCACATTGCCGTTCGCATCGGTGGTTGCCAGGAGCGCCTGCTGGAGGTTTGCCACGACGAAGTCGTTCGTGGACTCACTCTGGTCGCGGGTTTCCGAGAGCTGAGTGAAGACTTCCCAATCCCAGACATCGTCGGCGATGCTGCCGCGAAGTCCGGCGATTAAGCGCAAGGCGCTGTTTTCGAGACGGGAATTACGCGCGCCGCCTTCGACGTTGCGGTGCGACATGGTAGCGCCGCTAACGATCGTGCCGGCCGCAATATCGGCAGCGGTACAGCCATAAACGTCCGTCAACTGCAGGCTGCCGGGGTTATTCTGGATCAGCGGATTGTCGCAGTTGATGGAGTATGCCCCGATGCCGAAGGAGGCCGTCGGCGCAATCTGGGCATCGCTGAGATTGTTGGTGTACGAGATATCGCCAAATGCCTCGATGTTATCGGTCACCTCGAAGAAGCCCTTGCCATAAATCGTGTAGCGCTCCGAGGGACGCTGGAAGAAGTTGAACGGACCGAAGTTGAAGGTCTGCGAGGGCCCACCCGCGAAGGCATCGATGCTGCCGTTCTCTTGCTGGAAGGCAAACCCGCCGGGACCGCCAAATAGACGGAAGTTCGCCGAGCCGACACACCCGAAGCCGCCGAAGCTCTGGGGTCCGGTGTCCTGGCCGAGCGCGCACCCGGAGTACACACGATTCGCCTGTCTGATGGCCTTACGATCTTCGTAAGAAGCGAAAATGGTCGCATTGCCACGCCCATCCCCGGAATTCACACCTATCATTCCGTAAACGAGCATCTCATCCCCGTCGGTATAGCTGCCGGGCACCGGCTGACCGCCCGCCTGGAGAACCTGTTCCCAGAAGCCGTCGCTGTTTGAGTTATAGGAGGTGCCGTACTGAACGCCAAACTCGGCGCCTTCAAAATCCCGCTTGAGGATGAAGTTGGCGACGCCGCCAATGGCGTCCGAGCCGTATACCGCCGAGGCGCCACCGGTCAGGATGTCCACACGCTCAACCATCTGCAGCGGAATAACGTCGAGGTTGGAAGAGCTGATTTGCGACGAGCCGTAGGGAAGCCGCCGGCCGTCGATCAGCACCAGCGTCCGCTCCGTACCCAGACCGCGCAGGTTAAGGGTCGCCGTGCCTGAGGCGCCGTTCGACACCTCGGAAGCCTGGGCGGCAAATACCTGTGGCAGAACGTTGACGAAGTCTTCGATCCGGACATTGCCACGGATCACGGCTTCCTCGGCGCTCACGCTCAACACGGGAACAGCAGCCGCGAGATTCGGATTCGCCGCGAGCCGCGAACCTGTCGTTACGATCTCTTCGAGTACTTCTTCGTCTTGTTCTTGCGCGAACGTCGATGATGGCCCGACCATCGCCAGCGCCACGCCGGCTATCAACGCCGATTTGGCCGTCTTTGAAAACAGGGCCTTTTGCAATGAATAAATGTTCATCTTTCTTTTTCCCCTTGTATATGATGCAGCAAATCCATTTGCCGACAAATGATTTAATTCGGGTAGCTGCAGAGTCATAATGTCAATGTCACGCAGAACTCAGAGCAACTTCCCGGCATTTCCCCCTTCGGAGTACACAAGTGATTCTCGCCGGGGTAATCTGCGGAGTGCCGTAACTTTAGCACAGGTTGTCGCTTTTTCGTCAACCTGTTTTCAGCAAGGCCCCCCTATTCGGGAACATAGTCAGCCAATTAATGGCAAAGTGTACGATCTTGTACAGGATTTTTATAGACTTTTCA
This sequence comes from uncultured Woeseiaceae bacterium, assembly GCA_947258485.1. GTDB lineage: Bacteria > Pseudomonadota > Gammaproteobacteria > Steroidobacterales > Woeseiaceae > UBA1847. Next base: position 2,784 of record CAMYIS010000129.1, on the reverse strand, counting down.
GATAGTTAAGGCGGCATTCAGGAACCCCACCGTTTCGAATATTCGATTTTGGGTCAACGTTGCGAAAAAGATACAAAACGCCTGAAGCACGGATATCGCGCCGGGACCCGCAACCGGTCCGACAACACCGCAGAACGAGGTTTTGTCGCCGCGACAAAATCGTGATGAAAGCAACCTTGCTGATTAGTATTGCAATCGCTCTTTCTGCTTGCGACGTGCGGATCGAGTCAACGTCAATACAGAAGACTGAAAGGCCGGAGTATGAACTCGCGACCGATCAAGCGTACGGCCTGGTCGCGAGTTCTCCGTTCTACCAGTTCACGGCAAGATTAGGGCTACCGCTGGTACCAAGTGGCATGGGTTTCGGCACGGGAGCGCACGCACCTAACGAGATCATGCTGATTGAGCCTGCCGAGGGTGTCGCTGCCGCGGGTCTCGCCGAGATTGAAAAGGCATACGTCGATTTTGTGTACGCACTGGCCAAAGCCGAGTAAGTTAAGGCGATGGCCAATTCCGATACAGACTACGCGCTGGCACTGCACGGCGGCGCCGGTGCGGTGGCGGGTCGCGACTATGCGGTGACGGAAAAGCACCTTCGGGAACTCGCCGAAGAATGCCGGGGCTGGCTCGCCGACGGCCGTACTGCACTCGACGTCGTCGAGCGGGCCGTTGCCGAACTCGAGGCTTCGGGACTTTACGTTGCGGGCCGCGGTTCTGCGCCGAACAGCGCCGGCCATGTCGAACTCGATGCGTCGATCATGGACGGCGAATCTCGCAAGGCCGGTGCGGTCGCGGCCCTGCGAGATTTCGTCAGCCCCGTGCAGGTCGCTCGCGGCGTGATGGAAAAAACGCCGCATGTCATGCTGGCCGGCGACGGCGCGCTGGAGTTCGCCCGCAGCCAGGGCTTCACGGAAGTACGCGATCCGTTGAGCTATTACAAGCTGCCCGTCGGCGTAACCAGCGACGATATTCGGGGGCAGGCACATGGCACCGTCGGCGCCGTGGCCCTCGATACTCATGGCAATCTGGCTGCCGCGACGTCGACTGGCGGTACCTTCGGTAAACTGCACGGCCGTATCGGTGACACGCCGCTAATCGGCCCCGGAACCTGGGCCGACGACAACATCGCCGTCTCGTGTACGGGCACAGGCGAACACATCATCCGCGCCGGCGGCGCAACGGCCATCGCATTTCGTTATCGCTCCGGTATCTCGCTGCATGATTCGATTGCTGAAATGCTCGACGAGGTGAAGCGTCTCGGCGGTGATGCAGGCGTCATCGCACTGACGCGCAGCGGAGAAATCGCGATGCCTTATAATTCTCAAGGCATGAAGCGCGCCTGCGTATCGACGACAACGCCACTTACTGTTGCCACTTTCGCCTGACAACAGGGAGCATCATTATTAAGACAATCGCTGGATCCGCCCTGGCCATCACGATGCTGATCTGTGCGGCCTGCGCCGAAGACTCACTACCGGCTGCCGGTGCTGACGTCAATCCGCCGTCCACCCACACCGTCGCGCATCAAGAAGCGCTGCGCGACAGTTTGCCGTTCGACGATCAACGTGACTTCGACGAGCATCGGCGCGGCTTCATCGCCGCACCCGGCTACCGGCAAATTACCGACGAATCCGGCGACCTCGTCTGGGACATCGGCCAGTACGACTTTCTGCTCACAGGCGAGGACCTCGACAGCATTCACCCGTCACTGCAGCGCCAGGCAACGCTGAACATGAACTACGGTCTCTACGAGGTCGTGCCCGGAAAGATTTACCAAGTACGCGGATTTGACCTGTCGAATATGACGTTGATCAGGGGGGACACCGGCTGGATCCTGTTCGACGTTCTGCTGGTGAAGGAAACGGCAGCGGCCGCGCTGGAATTCGCAAGAACTGAGCTCGATGACTTGCCGGTCGTCGCCGTCATCTATTCGCACTCGCACGCCGACCACTTCGGCGGCATTCGCGGCGTCCTCGACGAAGCCGACATCGAATCCGGAAAAGTGCCGATCATCGCACCACGCGGATTCATGGAAAATGCGATCGCAGAAAACGTTTACGCTGGCAATGCAATGACGCGGCGAGCGTCCTACCAGTACGGTCGCGTGCTGCCAGTCAGCCCGTTCGGCCAGGTCGATTCGGCCATCGGCAAAGCGACCGCAAGCGGCACACTCGGCCTCGTTGCGCCGACAAAGGTCATCGAAAAAGATTTCGAAGAACTCACCATTGACGGTGTCCGCATGGTTTTTCAGAACACGCCGGGGACGGAAGCGCCGGCCGAAATGAATACCTGGTTCCCGGACCTCAAAGCCTTTTGGGCGGCTGAAAATATCACGGCGACGATTCACAACGTATACACGCTGCGCGGTGCGCTGGTTCGCGATGCACTCAAGTGGTCAAAAGGGATCAATGACGCGCTGTATCGCTTCGGTGTCGATGCCGAGGTAATGCTCGCCTCGCACAACTGGCCGCGGTGGGGCAACGACCGTATTCAGGAAGTTATGCGTGCGCAGCGTGATGCCTATGCGAACCTGAACAACCAGGTGCTGCATCTCGCCAACCAGGGCGTCACAATCAACGAAATCCATAATGAATACGCGGTACCGGAAAGCCTGAAAAAGCAGTGGTCCGTGCGCCAGTACCACGGCTCCGAGTTTCATAATTCACGCGCCGTGCTGAATCGCTATCTCGGCTACTGGGACGGCAATCCCGCGACACTTGCGCCATTGTCTCCTGCTGAATCCGCGCCACTTTATGTCGAGATGATGGGTGGTTCCGATAGCAT
>CAMYIS010000128.1 GCA_947258485.1 uncultured Woeseiaceae bacterium | reverse complement strand
TTCGCTTGTTCGGCGAAATCTTCGCCCGCCCGGATTTTTTCAAGTGCTTCGGACAGGCGTTGTTTGGCCGTGTCGTCATCGATGATCTCGTTGGGCGTTATGAGGATGTGGCGCGCCTTGACCTGGTTTACTTCGCTGCGTTCGACCGCACTCTTCAGGTTATCGACTTTTACAATGTGAAAGCTGGTCCCTTTGCGAAACGGCTCCGACACGTCGCCAGCTTTCATGCCTGGCAAAATATCCGCAAACAGGGTCGGGACGTTTTGTCCCTGCATGGGGCCAAGTGAACCGCCTTCAAGCGCGGTCGGACCCTTGGAATAACGTGCCGCGAGTTCGCGGAAATCGGCACCGTCCTGGAGCTGTGCGTAAATCTCGTTGGCCAGCTTCTCGACCTCATCTCGCTCTTCGGTGCTTGCGGACGTGCCGATCGGCAGCAGGATATGCGACAACGCCCAATCAGAATTGACCACGACATTGGTTTCGAGGTCGATGATGCACTGCTGGATTTCGCGATCGGAGACATTGATGCTCTGGCCAACTTCGATGCGCCGCAACTGCTCGATCGTGATCTCGTCGCGCAGGCTGCGACGAAAATCCCCGTAATCGACGCCATCCTTCGCGAGCAGGGCGGGCATATCCTCGAAACGCACGCCGTTCTGGTCGGCGATGCGTGTGATCGAGTTATTGAGCATCGCATCCGAAACCTGTAGTCCGATCCGTTGCGCGCGCTGTAGCTGAATTTCGCTCAGTATCAGCCGTTCCAGAACCTGTTCCTCGAGAACGTTGGCGGGTGGCAGCTGCATGCCCTGATTCTCGGCGCGCTCCAGGATCAGGTTCATCTGCTCATTGAACTGACTCTTGAGAACCACGCCTTCATTCACGATCGCGGCCACGCCGTCCAGGAAATCCCCGGTTTCGGAGAGATCGGCGGCAACCACGGCGGGCGCAGCGGCCAATGCGATAAATGCGCATAAGCTTTTGATTTTTATCACAATTTTTTACCGCAGGTCTGGAGAATAGCCAAGAATACCACGTTCGAGGAGTTTGTCTGCCGCTGTGCCAACGCTCGTCATTCCCTTCAATACCAGTTGCAGACCGAATGACGAATCCCGAGTTCCATCACGGGTGGAAATATAGCGGCGGGAAACGAGTCTCAGTCCCCAGCAGCAGCTTTCATATTCGAGGCCGAAAAACTGCTCCAGTACCTCCTGATCGCGGAAAGAGAAGTTGTAGCGACCGACGAAGTTCCACTGCGTGCTAACCGGCCAGGACCATGACAGGTCGCCTTGTTCCAGGGACTGACGCCGAAAACGATAGGCGAGGTTGAGAATCTTCTTGTTAGCCGGCCGGTATTGCAGGCGCGCTTCCGATTTGGTCGTGCCGCTGTCGCCGGTACCCCACTGGTGACCGAAGTCGAAATTGACATTCTTCCAGAGGAGAAAGCGCAGCTGTGCAATGTAATCGGAAGTTTCAAGTGTTGATGCAGCTGTTCCGGGCAAGGTAACGAAGCGATCGCCAAAGTAACGCGTCTGGCCGACGGTTGCTGTCATGAGTTCACGACCCGACGAAACGTCGAGAATGCGTGACGTTACGCCGATGCTGAGTTGTTCCGTGTCTCCAATACGGTCGACGCCGAGGAATCGATTCTTGCGGTACAGCTGCACAAGATTGATGTCTGGTGTGATCGTGTCGAAGACGGGCAGGCCCGCCTGCTCGCGGTACGGGATGTTCACATACAAGAGCCGCGGCTCGATTGTCTGCAGGCGATCGGCACCACTCAACGTACGCTCGAGTACCATGCCCGTATCGAGGCTGGCGATCGGTACGGTACGGGTCGGATCCGTCTCCGCTCCGGGCAATGTATCACTGAGTTGATAGCGCGTATGATCGAGCGAAACGGCTGGCGTAATAAACCAGCCGGGCCTCGCAATCGGCAGTTCGAGGGAAGGTGCGGCATTGACTCGCCAGCCCGTGACTCCGACATCGCGATCGAAATTGACCACTTCGGCCTGCGCACCGAAACGCAGGAACGCGAGAGGCCACGAACCCCTGGCCAGCAGTTGCGGAACACGCCGATACGGCTCATCTATCGGCAGAATCGCATCATCGATAGTCTGGTAGTCCTGCAGCTGTCCAAACAGGGAATATCGCTCGCTGAAATAGTCGAATCGCACGCTCCGGTCGAGGTGCGTGATACTGGAGATGCTCTGGGTGCCGCCCAGATCCTCGAAGTACTGGTTGTCCGAGACTTCCCGGTAGTCGATCCGGTTGCGCCAGCCGTTTTCGAACAACGTTCGGTGCTGGAGGCGCATCTGGTGGCGCGGCTGGTTCAAGGTGCTGTCGTCGGCCAGGTAATCGGCGCCGATGATGCCGTCATTGCGAGGTGTCAGGTAGCGAAACTGTGTTTCCAGCTGCAGTCCGCGCATGCTGAGCAGGCGTGGCGTTATTGTCGCATCGTAATTGGGCGCGATGTTCCAGTAGTAAGGCAAACGAATCTCGTTGCCACTGCGATCCGAGCTGCCGACCTCGGGCGCCAGGACGCCGGACTTGCGTGCGTCACTGAGCGGGAATGTCATGTACGGTGCATACAGAATTGGCACGCCTTTGAACTGCAGCTTCATGCCCTTGGCTGTACCAACGCCCTTGCTGGTATCCAACTCTATGGACTTGCCCTGCAACAACCAGTCTTCGGATCCGGGCGGACAGGTCGTGTATTCGACGCCTTCAAGTATCAACTTGCCTTCCTGATTGATCTCGAGTACGTCAGCGGCGCCGCGTGCGTTACTGCTGCCGAGCGAGAATTCAGCGCCTTCGAAGCGTATGCGGCCGCTCTCATAGGAGAACTCGGCCAGGTCACTGTGAATTTGCGTGCCCGGGTCCTCGTAGCGGACGTCACCTTCGAGG
>CAMYIS010000127.1 GCA_947258485.1 uncultured Woeseiaceae bacterium | reverse complement strand
CAATAAACAGCCGCAACGTTGGACTGCCCAGTATGCGCATTACTGTCCCAGCCAATCACCACGTCGTGACTTCACGGCGTCTTCGACCTCGTCATCAAGCAGCAGGTAACAGGTATCCGTCGGGGCCTCGGCCCACTTCATCCGCATTGATACAAGTTCGTCGCCGCGGAATACCGTGATCTGGGAAATGTCTTTGGGACGGTAACGGCGTGTCCGTGCCTCACAACCGGCAAGGTCCATTCGCAGACCATCGAGGGCGACCAGCTCATCGCCGGGCGACACGCCGGCCTGCTCCGCAGGCCCGCCATTGTTAACCGAGAGAAACACCGGCTTCCCGGCCCGATCTCCGAGGTTTGCGCCAAGCCAGACCGTGGGCAAGTTTGCGTCACCAGGCGGCTTGCCGCCTTTGTCTTTGGCGCCCATTGAGCACCGCAGGCGGTGTTCCACACCATGGCTTTTCAACAAGGAATCCAGCGGTAACTCGCCGGTACCACGAACAGTCGCGTTGAAGAAATCTTCGAGATCCGCAGCAGAGATTTCAATGCATAAGCGTTCGAACCCGTCTTCGGGCATGCCCTCGCCAGTCTCGCCCCAACGACTCCACGCTTCTATCATCACGTCGTCGAGCGATACGCGCCCCGCCGTTTCGTTGCGCAGCTTAAGATCGAGACAGAGAGCAATGAGCGCGCCTTTCGCGTAGTAACTGACAACGGCATTCGTCGCATTGGCGTCCTGTTTGTAAAACTTGGTCCATGCGTCGAAGCTGGACTCCTCAACACTCTGTTTGCGCCGGCCACTACCACGCATAACGCGTGTCACAGTCTGCCCCAGCAATTCAAGGTAACTCTCGATGCTGATTATGCCGGAGCGGACCAGCATCAGATCGTCGTAATACGACGTAATCCCCTCGTACACCCAAAGCAGTCCTGTATGGGTTTCTTTTGACAGGTCATACGGCGTAAACGCCGCCGGCTTCATGCGCTTGACGTTCCACAGGTGAAAATATTCGTGGCTTACCAAGCCCAGGAATGTTCGATACTCGTCGGACACACCTTCGTCGCCTCTCGCGGGCAGGTTGTCGCGGCCGCAAATGAGGCTCGACGACCAGCGGTGTTCGAGTCCGCCATATCCACTGCCGGGCGCATTCAGGAGAAACAGGTAGCGATCGAGATCCGACGGGGCGCCAAGAAACGATACCTGGTGCTCGCACAGCTTCTGCAAGTCCCGGCAGAGCCGCGCCATGTCGACACGCGTTTTGCCACGAATGGCAATCGCGTGTGGAATGCCGCGCACGTCAAATTCTCCTATGGATAGCTCCCCTATCTCGACCGGGTGATCGATGAGTTCCGCATAGTCGCTTGCCGTGTAGCCGCCGAATTCGTACTCGCCTGCGGTGTTTCGCCGCATGGACGTTGCGACGCGCCATCCCTTGCCGAATGGCGCCTCCGGTGCCGCGATTTCGACGTCGCAACCAAGCTCTTCCTGGCCCTCTACCGCCGGAAAAACGCAGGTGCCATTAAAGAACGCGTGGCTCGCATCCAGATGGGCACCGCGCACGCTCTCGTCGTGTGCAAAAATTTCGAGAAACAGAGTCAGCTCGCGGCTGGTTTTTGCGGCCTGCCAACGGCTTTTGTCGAGCTTCCTGACGGCAACGTCGCGGCCGTCAGCTTCCGCTCGAACCGCAACGACGTGTTTGGCGTAGTCGCGAATCATGTAGCTTCCGGGAATCCATGCCGGAATCGCAAAAATCTGGCCGTCAGGGTCCGGATTCCGGACCGTTACGCGAACCTCAAACAGGTGCGCGGCAGGATCCTTGGGCCAGATTCGATAGGCGTGCGCTGCGTTCGTAGTCATCGTCGTTTAACGTCTTGGCTCGTTGAGTTTGAGTGTCAGGCATTTCGCAGAACCACCGGCCTTGAGGAATTCACTCAACTCAACTTCGTGTACTTTGAAACCGGCCAGCATCAGTCGCGCTTTCAGCGGATCCGACGCTTTATTGAGGATAACCCTGTCGCCGATATTGACGGCGTTGCACGCGAAATTACCTGCGTCCATTGTGTCCACGACAATGCGTTTGTGCGGCGGGATACGGCTTTCGATCGCCATGCGCGATTCGTAGTCGAATGCCGGCGGATGGTACATCAGAAAGCCATCCGTCAACGGGCAGAAACAGGTGTCAATATGGTAGAAACGTGCGTCGGTCAGGCGTATGGATACGACTTCTATATCGAAAAACCTGCGAATCTCGGCATGGGCTTCGATTTCGGTTCGAAATCCGTATCCGGTCCATAGCCATGGGCCACGGCGATCCAGCAGGCAATCGCCGGCACCTTCGAACCCGATCTTGTCATCAAGATCCAGCAGGTCGTAACCGCTATCGCGGAACCACTTCTTGAAGTAATGCTCCTCGGGTCGTCGCTCATGCGGCATGAAGTGGCTCGCGATCGCCTTGTCACCGTAAACGACGCCCGCATTAGCTGTGAACACCATATCCGGAAGTTCGGGCTGGGGTTCGATCGTCACGATGTCCGCAAATTCTCCGATCTTGTCGCGCAGCGTTTCCCACTGTTGCTTTGCCCGCTCGAGGCTCAGCGATTCCTCCTGACCTGCCATCCATGGATTGATTACGTAGTCCACGGTGAAAAAGTCCGGTGGACACATGAGGATCTTGTCGTTACTCATTATTCTTGTTTGTTCCGGTTTTTTTCAGGAAAACAAAACGGGAGTCGGTCACCCGCCTCCCGTTCTTATCGATCCTGGTTCGATTTCGAGGCTATTGCTTTGTATCGCCCAGGTGCATCAACGGCAGCGGACTCGGGCTCGAACCATCCAGGAAATACACTTTGCTTGCCGGATCCTTGGAGATGGCTTTCAGCGCTTCAAGTGACTGCAACTGAATATACGCC
>CAMYIS010000126.1 GCA_947258485.1 uncultured Woeseiaceae bacterium | reverse complement strand
AGCCGTCCTGACCACCAACCAGGACGATGTTCAGCTGATCAACAGTACGTTGCGCGACGCAGGCCATGCCGCGCATTGCCATTGGATATCAAGCCCCAATAAGTTAGCCGACACGCTGGCGGCCGAAAACGTCGAGCTACTCATTCTCAATTGCGATCGCTATCCCGACACGATCCGCCAGGTCGTCAAGCAAAAAGACCGCTATAACCCGGAATTGCCTGTCATCGCCATGCAGGACAAGGCCGAAGAGTCGGACATCGAAAGTGCCATGCGTGCCGGTGCCTGTGATCTCATCTCCCTGCGTCTCAAGAAACGACTGCAATCGGTCGTGAGTCGCGAGCTTCGCGCGCTGCGGGTCGAACGTGCCTTGAACTCGACGCTACAGTCGGCGACCGAATACAAACGTCAGCTCAAGGATCACCGGGACTATTCCAGCAGTTCGATTGCTCTGGTGCAGGAAGGCATCTTCGTGGACGTAAACGATTCGTGGCTGCAGACGTTCAAACTAAAGGACAAGAACGACCTGATCGGCACACCCGTCATGGATAATTTCGAGTCCGAAAGCCAGGCAGCCCTCAAAGGTGCGCTGGTCGCCACCATTCAGGGCAAGTGGCAGAAAGGCGCAAAACTGATCGTCAAAGCCCATATCGACTCAGGCGATGCCGAGGAGCTGCATCTGCAGTTAGGCAAGATCGACCTCGATGACGGAGCGTGCGTGCAAATCCGAATCGCACCAAGACTGCAGGTCGCTGAAGAACCGACAAAACTCGTCCACGATGCCCTCAAGCGCGATCCAACGATGTTGTTTTTTCATCGCGCCCAGTTTCTCGAACGCATCACCAAACGGCTGAAGCGAAAGCCCGCATCGGGTACCCACTGCCTGGTCTATATCAAACCCGACAGCTTCAGCAAACTCAAGAACAAGATCGGAATCCTGGCTTCTGAAGAAATTCTCGGCCTGTTCGCCGAGGAAGTGCGTAAGCGCTTGCATCCACGCGATGTGGCCGGACGTTTTGAAGGTACATCGATCATGATATTGCTCGAGCGCGGCACGGCGCGGGACGCGCAGGTCTGGGGCAAACAGCTCGTTGACCATATAGGCAAGATGACATTTGAAATCGACGACAAGTCGACATCCATGACGTGCACGGTCGGCGCCTGCGCCGTCAGCGAAGTATTCAGCAGTCTCGAGGAGTTCATTGCAGCAACCATCGCCGCATACGAGATTGGCAAGGAAGCCGGGGGCAACGGGTCGTTCCTGGATGAAAGCGCTGAAGAAGATACCAAGCAGCGAGAATTCGACGCCATCTGGGTTAGGCATCTCAAGGCCGCGCTGATGGAAAACCGCTTCCGCCTGGCGCAGCTGCCAATCGCGGGACTGCGCAGCGATTCAATACAAATGTATGACCTGCTGGTTCGGATGATCGACGAGCAGGGCAACTCGGTGTTGCCCTCAGAGTTCCTGCCGGCCGCGGAACGCAATAACATGATGAAGAACATCGACCGATGGATGCTGAAAGCCGCCATGCACTTCTGCGGCAAGAACAACGCTGACCGGGTCTTTGTTCGACTGTCGCAACAGTCGCTTACAGATCCGCTAACCGCCGCCTGGATTGAGCAAGAACTCGATGGGGATGGTTTCGACTGCTCACGACTGGTTATCGAGGTGCCGGAACGCGATGCGGCCAAGCACATCAAGCAAACTCGGCAAATCGTCAATCACGCTCGCAAAATCGGTATCGGTTTTGCCATCGAACACTACGGTATCGATCAGGAACGCTTTCAGATCCTCGACCTGTTGAAACCTGACTACATAAAAGTGGACGGCGAGCTCATGCACACGCTGACGACGGACAAGACGGTTCAGGGCGCCGTCAGCAGGATCGTCAGCGCCGCCAAAGAACGTAACATCAAGACCATCGCTGAGCGTGTTGAGAATGCCAACGCCATGGCTGTGTTGTTCCAGCTCGGGCTGGATTTCATGCAGGGGCATTATGTTCACGAGCCGGAGGTCGTGCTTGAGGACACGGGCAGTGCTGCACCGAATACACTCGCCGGGCTGGCGACCGCAAACAGCGGCTAGCCTTTACCGGCCATGGCGCCGCTCTGAAAGTGTGACTCCTATCACACTTTGCCCGCGGAACCAGGCGCTAACAGCCACGTATTGTCAAAACATAGAATGGCGTCATGTTTTAAAGGTCAACCGAGCCGTAATCTGTTGATCACCATGCCAGCGGGGAATCCGACTGTGAAACACGCACCATCCAAGCAGAACCGAACGAGTCGCATCGCAACGCGCGCGCAACGGACCCTATTGCCGCTGGTTGCTGTGGGCGGCAGCCTCGCCGGCCTCCCGGCCAGCGCGCTCGAACTTGGTGACCTGACCGTACAGTCGCGACTCGGGCAGCCGCTGCGAGCGAGCATCGCCTTTGCGCTGGCTCCCAACGAGCAATTGACCAGCTCCTGTGTGACGCTGGGCACGGGCGCCGTGGCCAGCGGACTTCCGGGTATTGGCCGCGCCACAATCAGCATTGCGAATGGCAGCATCGTTTTGACCGGCAACTCGGCCATGCGCGAACCGATGGTCGCCGCACAAGTTATTGTCGACTGCGCTTACACCGCGAACCTAAGCCGCGAGTACATGCTGTTTATCGATCCGGCTGGTTCAGCGCAGGACTCACAGGCCGTCGTCAAGGCCACCGCGGCAACGCCTGCTGCACCCGCGCGCCGATCGACACCCGTAGCGACACAACGCGCAACCGTCGCCACGCGACGCACACAGCCCCCCCGCACCGACAGCCGGGAGCCTATCGGCAAGTCCACGCGTTATCGCGTGCAGCCTGGCGACTCGCTGTCGCGCATCGCAGAACGAATTGAAAATCGTCCCGTTGGCCTCTGGCCAGCCGTAACCGCGATCTTCGATGCGAATCCCGACGCATTCATGGGTAACGATCCAGACAGGCTTAAGGCCGGCAGCTTGTTGACCATCCCCAGTTTCGACGGGAGCCAACCCGTAGTCTCGGTGACAGCTACCAGCAGTGCGGCATCGGCCGCGAGCGTGAGCTCACCTGAAAACGTCGCCGTAACCGAAAGCCGCGCGCAACAGAATGTCGCGGAGACAGTTACGAGCCCGGAGACCGCGACTGTAGAAACAGCTGAGGTAATTCCGACGGGAACGGCAGCAGCCACTATCGATACCACGTCCGACCTGAGCCCGGGAGACATCGTAGTCGATGCCGACAATCCGTTTGTCGACGGCAGAGAGACCGCAGGCGAGACCATCGTTATCCCGGATACCGAACTCGCAGGGCCGACGACCCGTTCTACATCGCCAAATGTCCCGACCGCCATTATCAATACCGGCGGGCAGACATCGACAGCATCGACCACTTCCTGGCTGATGTGGCTCACGGGTGGTGGCATCGCAATCATCATTGGCCTGTTGCTGTTCGGCCGACTCATGCGCAGCCGCCCCGGCGAAGGCGCGATAGCCGATCAGCGGATGCGCCGTGCGACTGATGCCGATACCGGGACCGTCGAAACGATTCCGCCCCTGAGCAGCGAACTTGACGACGACGCTCCGACCGAAGAGAACCTCACGCTGGACGCCGATCTCGATATGGGCACCGGACTGGGTGCAAGCGGGGACATGGAGGTCGCCTCGGATTTCGGTTTCGCGTCGACAACAGAGATCGATATCGAACTGCCTTTCGAGCCTGAACCATCGATAACCGATAGCGGCGACCCCTCCACACCGACGAACAAACGATACTCGACAGCGAAGTCCTGCCCGATGACGACAACTACGACCTGTCTGTCATTCTCGATGCCACAAAGATGCCGAAACCCGAAGACATCACGGCCCGTGACCTGCAGGCGGTTGAAGTCACTCCCGAGGATGACACCAGCGAGACGGACGCTTATACGATCAACGACGAAGTGGAACTCAACATCCTCGAGCAGGATTACGAGGACGAACTGTCGGCAACTCAGGCGCTGAACGTCGAAATCAAGCGCGCTGCTACCGAACTCGCCAAGGACCTGGGAGAAGGCGGGTCAGACGACGAGACTGCGACCGGGCCAACGGCCGAGATGCCGCCGCTGGCTTCCGTAACCGAACTCGACAGCACGGCACAAATGGCCGCAGGCGACGAGAAGGCAGACGACGCGGACGAAACCGGTATCCACGAAGCGGCCACGATCGAGATGCCCGCCGCGGACAACGACGACGATACGACGGAAATGGAAGTCGACGGCGGCAAGTCCGGCACCAAAGGCGCCTAGCCCTACTACGACCTACCACCTGGTACCTGTCACCCACCACCTGGCATCCGACCGCGGCGTCGATTGAACGGCGGCGGTGAGTGCCGGGGTGTCTCACCAAGCGAGTTTGCGAAGCAGCTGTCCGAGCGACTGAGATTCCCCGGCGATCGACGCCGCCGTACAAACAGGTGGTGAATGCTGGGTGCTGGGTGACCGCTTACTCGATGCCGACCAGGCGCTCGACTTTCCGCCATCCCTTCGGCAACAGGCTGCCACGCAACGCCCGTTCGCCATAGTAATCGTCTATGTCATCCCACCGAATGGTCATGACCCGAGTGCCCGTATGCACCTGCAGATGGCCATCTTCGGGAATGACCGCGGCCGCGACCATCTTTTCTTCGCCGCTTTGATATTTCTTGCCCGGAATATTGATGAGCTTGTTGCCCTTGCCTTTTGCAAGTTCAGGAAGCTCGTCCATCTCGAACACCAACAGGCGGCCAATCGAGCTGACGGCGGCAATCAGGCACTCCTTGCCGGCCGGGACCGGCGACGGCACGACAGCCTTGCCTCCCGCCGGAACCCTGAGGATTGCCTTCCCCGCCTTGTTGCGCGACACCAGGTCGCCCAGCGTGGCGATAAAGCCATAGCCTGCATCGCTCGCAAGCAGGTACTTCTTCTCGGCATCGCCAATCATTGCGCCACAGAAGGCGGCGCCGTCGGGTGGTTTGAATCGACTCGACAGCGGTTCGCCCTGCCCACGTGCCGTAGGCAAGGTGCCTGCGATGACGCTGTAAACGCGTCCGCTACTGTCGATAAACATCGCCAGCTGGTTGCTGCGACCCTGCGCGGCCGCGAGATAGTTGTCACCCGAACGGTAACTGAGCGTCGTTGGATCGATTTCATGCCCTTTGGCGGCGCGTGCATAACCAGCCTGTGACAACACGACAGTTACGGGCTCGCTCGCGACCAGTTCCGTTTCATCAAGCGCCTGCGCGGCTTCGCGCTCGACGATTTCGGTTCGACGATCATCGCCATAGGCTTCCGCATCCGCGAGAATTTCCTTCTTGATAAGTGTCTTCAGGCGTGCGGCACTTTTAAGTGTTTTCTCCAGTACATCACGCTCTTCCGCGAGCTCGTCCTGCTCGCCGCGGATTTTCATTTCCTCGAGCTTGGCGAGATTTCGCAAACGCAGGTTGAGGATAGCCTCTGCCTGGATATCGCTGAGCTTGAAGCGCTTCATGAGTACCGGCTTTGGTTCGTCCTCTTTGCGAATAATCGCAATCACTTCGTCGATGTTCAGGTACGCGACCAGCAGGCCATCGAGTACGTGCAGACGATCATTGACGATCTGCAAACGGTAACCGAGGCGTTTCTTGACCGTATTCTTGCGAAATGTGAGCCACTCTTTCAGCAGCTCGAGCAAGTTGAACAGCCGCGGCTTGCCGTTCAGCCCGATGATGTTCATGTTGACGCGCGCTGTTCGCTCGAGCGACGTCGTCGAGAACAAATGCGACATCAGCTGATCGACATCGACGCCACGCTTCTTGCTGATAACAAGGCGCGTCGGATCTTCGTGATCGGATTCATCTCTGAGATCGTCGACCTGTGGCAACTTCTTGTTGCGCATTTGCGCTGCGATCTGCTCGAGAATCTTGCTGCCCGAAATCTGGTGTGGCAGCGAGTTGATGATGATGTCGCCATTTTCGATTTTGTAAGACGCGCGCAAGCGCAGCGTGCCGCTGCCGGTCATGTACATGTCCAGGATTTCGTCGCGGGACGAGACGAGTTCTCCGCCGGTTGGGTAATCCGGTCCCTTGATGTGTTTCATGAGTTGCCGGACGGTCGCTTTTGGATTGGCGAGCAGGTGCACGAGAGCGCTGGCGACCTCGTTGAGATTGTGCGGCGGTACATCCGTCGACATACCGACCGCAATGCCGGTTGTGCCGTTGAGCAGCAAATTGGGCAGGCGTGCCGGAAGAACGACGGGCTCGCTCATCGTGCCATCGAAGTTCGGCACCCAGTCGACCGTGCCCTGGCCAAGCTCCTGCAGCAGGCTCTTTGCATACGCTGTCAATCGGGATTCGGTATACCGCATCGCCGCGAATGATTTGGGATCGTCGGTCGACCCCCAGTTGCCCTGCCCGTCGATGACGGGGTAGCGATACGAGAAATCCTGCGCCATCAGCACCATGGCTTCGTAACACGCCGAGTCGCCGTGCGGGTGGAACTTGCCGATCACGTCGCCGACCGTGCGCGCCGATTTCTTCGGCTTGGAACTGGCAGAAAGACCGAGCTCGCTCATAGAGTAAATGATGCGGCGTTGCACCGGTTTCAGACCATCACCGATCTGTGGCAATGCGCGGTCGAGAATCACGTACATCGAGTAATCGAGGTAGGCCTTCTCGGTGTAGTCCTTGAGCGCCTGTCGTTCCACGCCCTCGAGGTTAAGACTGTTTTGCATATTGGGCCTCTATACCTCCGCGAGATCGCCCTTGGTCTCAAGCCATTTGCGGCGGTCTTTCGCACGTTTTTTGGCGAGCAGCATGTCCATGAGTTGCTCGGCATTGTCTTTGGCGCTGACGGTGAGTTGCACCAGCCGGCGCGTATCGCGATTCATCGTGGTCTCCCTGAGCTGCGCCGGGTTCATCTCGCCCAGGCCCTTGAAACGCGTGACGGAGACCTTGCCACGTTTCTTCTCTGCTTCTATACGATCGAGTATGCCTTTGCGCTCCCCTTCGTCCAGCGCGTAATAGACTTCTTTGCCGACATCGACGCGGTATAACGGTGGCATCGCCACGTAGACGTGGCCGGCCATTACCAGCTCCCGGAAATGTCGCAAAAACAGGGCGCAAAGCAGCGTCGCGATGTGCAGGCCGTCAGAGTCGGCGTCCGCCAGTATGCAAATCTTGTGGTAGCGAAGACCTTCGAGGCGATTGTTGCCCGGATCGACGCCCAGTGCGACCGAGATGTCGTGCACTTCCTGCGACGCCAGAATCTCGGCAGAGTCAACTTCCCAGGTGTTCAGGATCTTCCCGCGCAGCGGCATGATGGCCTGCGTGTTGCGGTCGCGCGCCTGCTTTGCCGAGCCGCCCGCGGAATCGCCCTCAACGAGGAATATTTCGCAAAGTTCGGGTTCCTGCGAGGTGCAGTCCGCGAGCTTGCCGGGCAGCGCCGGGCCCGAGACGATTTTTTTGCGAACGACTTTCTTCGCGGACTTAAGGCGCTTCTGCGCTTTGCCAATCGCGAGCTGTGCGATCTGATCGCCGGTTTCGGGATGCTGATTCAGCCACAGCGAGAAATTGTCCTTGATGACACCGGCGACGAACGCGGCAGACTCCCGTGACGACAAGCGTTCCTTGGTCTGCCCCGAAAACTGCGGGTCTTCGAGCTTGGTACTCAATACAAAGCTGAGCCCGTCCCAGACGTCTTCCGGGGCAATACTGACGCCTCGTGGCAGCAGGTTTCTGAAATCGCAGAACTCCCGCAAAGCGTTCGTCAGACCCGTCCGCAAACCGTTTACGTGCGTACCACCCTGCGGCGTCGGAATCAGGTTGACGTAGCTTTCGGTGACGCTCGGACCACCGTCGGCCGTCCACACGAGTGCCCAGTCGACGGCCTCGTTATTGCCGGTCAGGCTGCCAGAGAACGGCTCTGCCGGAAGCGTCTCCCCGCCACCGATTTCCTCGAGCAAATACTCCTCGAGGCCGCCCGAATAACACCATTCGAACTTTTCTTTGGGTTTCTCGATCTTCAGGCGCACCGTGATGCCTGGACACAGGACGGCTTTCGCGCGCAGTGCATGCTTCAGGCGCGCAACGGAAAACTTTACCGAATCGAAGTACTGTGGATCGGGCCAAAATCGCAGGGTGGTGCCCGTATTTGCTTTTCCGACCGTGCCGACCACCTCGAGCTTGCCGCGCTTCTTGCCACCGGCGAAACTCATGTTGTATTCCTTGCCACCACGACGAATCCACACCTCGAGATTCTTCGATAACGCGTTGACAACGGACACGCCGACGCCATGCAGTCCGCCCGAGTACTGGTAAGTATCTTTCGAGAATTTTCCGCCCGCGTGCAGTCGCGTAAGGATCAGTTCGACGCCCGGGATCTTTTCCTTCGGGTGCTTGTCGACGGGCATGCCACGGCCGTCGTCATTGACTTCGAGTGAGCCGTCCTTGTAAATCGTGACGTCGAGTTTCTTGCAAAAGCCTGCAAGGGCTTCGTCGATACTGTTGTCGATGACCTCGTGAGCCAGGTGGTTTGGCCGCGTCGTGTCCGTGTACATGCCCGGCCGACGCCGAACAGGTTCGAGTCCGCTAAGGACTTCGATGTCCGCAGCGTCGTATCGTCTACTCATCAATCAGATGGCCAGTAATCAGATTGCCAGAAAGGTGCCCGGCGGAATTCTAGCCTGAATGAATAGCGGGTGCACCCGCAATAACGAGGCAACGGCAAAGAATATCAGTCGAACTCTCAGTCAAAATCGGCAATTAGCGATTGACGGATATTGTCAGCAACCGGACTGACTTCCACGCGATAGTTCTCATGATCGATGCCGGCAACCAGCGACGCGCCGCCTTTGAGCGCTGCAACCTGTTCCGCAGGCATCTCGAAACGCAGGAAATGCACGGCGGACGTCTTGTCATCATCGCTTCGTTCCAGATCTTCGTCCGCGATAGCCAGAACGCGATCAAAATCTGCAACCTGGACATAAACCCGGTTTTCGATGCCCCGAAGTTGCGACAACATCGCACGCCGCTCTTCGACTTCGGGGAATTCGATCATGAATGTCGCTTTCCAGTTGGAACCATCGGGAATCAAGGGATTGTAAGCGTTCAGCTCTTCGTTGATGCCATCGGCTTCGAAGATGCGCTCGATGCGCAGCATCTCCTGTACCTGGTATTGCATGGTCAGGAAATCTTCAAAATACAGTGCCGCGTTGGTGCCGAGGTCGAGGCGGCGATTACGCTTGTGCGCAATGACTTTCTGCCGAAACGCCGGTCGTTCCTCAGCGTATTTTTCGAGGCTGATCAGGTTGTCACGTGTCAGTTTTTGCATGCTGTTCATATTCCATAGGCTGTTCTTAACAGGCTCATCGGGTTGTTCGCCTCGTGATCATCGAGGTCCTGAACGATTTGTTCTGCCGCCATCGGACAGTCGCTGACAAAGTGGTCGGCGTCCGCACGTTTTAGCTTGTTCACAACCGGTCTCGCGATTTTCTTCGAGATCTCATGGAATTCCCTTTTGACGGCGTAAGTTCCGTCATGTCCCGAACATCTTTCGATCGCTTCGACCGTCGTATCGGGAACCAGCTGCAGCATGTCACGCGTTTTCAGGCCGATATTCTGCACGCGCAGGTGGCACGGTACCTGGTAGGTCACTTTCCCCAGGGACTTCTTGAACTCCGTTTTGAGCTTGCCGTCCTTGTGGCGCAGCATCAGGTACTCGAACGGATCAAACATGGCGTCGCGGACCTTCGCAACATCCGCGTCCTCCGGGAACATGAGCGGCAGCTCCTGCTTGAACATCAACGTGCACGATGGAATCGGCGTCACTATGTCCCAGCCTGCGTCGACCATAGCCGCGAGTACCGGGATGTTGATTTCCCTGGCCCTGGCAACGGCTTCGAGGTCACCGAGCTCCAGCTTGGGCATGCCGCAGCAGGCCTCTTTTTCGGCCAGCGCCATCGCGATTCCGTTGTGCTCGAATACGGCCACGAGGTCCTCGTCGATCGCCGGGTGATTCCGGTTGCCATAGCATGTCGTATAGAGCACGACTTTGCCGCGCGTACTTGTCGTGGCTTCGGCAGAAATATCGCCGGTATTTCTGAGTCGCTTGAGCCGCTTCCGGGCCGTGTTCGAATGATAGTCGGGCACGGGCGCGTCGCGATGCACGCCCAGCGTTTTTTCAATCAGCTTGCGGCCCGTCTTGCTGCGGTTGGTTGCATTGACGGCATTTACAATCACCGGGATGCCCGCGAGTTTCCCGACCCTGTCAGTCGCACTGAGGACCTTGTCGCGCAGCGAAGCGCCTTGTTTCTTAAAACGTGCCGCTTTGGCACGCAGCATCAGGTGCGGAAAGTCGACATTCCACTCGTGTGGTGGAACGTACGGGCATTTCGTCATGTAGCACATATCGCAGAGGTAACAGTGATCGACAACGTCCCAGTAGACTTCCTTCGGCACGCCATCGACTTCCATCGTTTCGGACTCATCGACCGCATCGAACAGCGTCGGAAATGAATTGCACAGGTTGAAGCAGCGGCGACAGCCGTGACAGATGTCGAACACACGCTCGAGCTCTGCAAACAGCGGCTCTTCGTCGTAGAACTCGTCAGACTTCCAGTCGAGGGGGTGCCGAGTCGGCGCCTCGAGGCTTCCCTCGCGTCTGCCTTCAGGTTTGCTCATCGAATCCCTTGATTTGTAGGAACTCCGGGCCTCGTGGCCCGGAATTCTCAGAGACTGCTAGTCGTCGAGCGAGTCGAGCGCTTTCTGGAATCGATTCGCATGCGAACGCTCCGCTTTGGCGAGCGTCTCGAACCAGTCCGCAATCTCGTCGAAGTTTTCGTCGCGCGCTGTCTTGGCCATGCCCGGGTACATATCGGTGTACTCATGGGTCTCACCGGCGATAGCGGCGGCCAGGTTGGCCGAGGTTGCACCGATGGGCAGGCCGGTTGCCGGATCGCCCACTTCTTCGAGGTACTCGAGGTGACCATGCGCATGGCCTGTTTCACCTTCGGCGGTTGAACGGAATACGGCGGCGACATCGTTGTAGCCTTCGACATCCGCTTTTGCTGCGAAATAGAGATAACGACGGTTCGCCTGGGATTCGCCGGCGAATGCCTCTTTGAGATTGTTTTCTGTCTTGCTGCCTTTTAGTGACACGTTAGTACCCTCTCAAGTGAAATGACTATTAATTAGACCGAGTCTAATAGCGCTTTACTTTATGCCTCGCCCCTATTGCTGTCAACCGTGGAAAACCCGGGCTAGACGGCAGTCCGGCAACGACGAGGATTGACGATTTAGATGCCGGCCTGTAGCGTAGCGGCGCAACTTGAATCGGAAAAATGCCATGAGTTCTGCAAAGAAATTCAATCTCGAGAAGTCCCTGTCGGATCTCGAAGAACTGGTCGAGGAACTCGAATCCGGTGACCTGCCGCTCGAAAAAGCGATGAAGAAGTTTGAAGAAGGCATCAAGCTCACGCGCGGCTGCCAGACCGCACTCAAGGAAGCCGAACAAAAGGTCGAGATCTTGTTGCAGAATGCGGGCAGCGAAGATCTCGACGACTTCCTCGTCGACGACGAGGACTGATCGCACGCTTGTAGCCGGCCTTTCTTGCGGCTGCCGCTACGCTTGGCGCGCTGGCATTGTCCCCGAATGGGAAGGCACGCTCCTACAGAATCACTCCTGCAGTAGCGCCATCAAAGCCACTACCGTCGATTCGACGCCGGCCTTTACGGCGGGCTCCGGCGCAATCTTGAACAACGGTGAATGATGGCTCGGTACGGGTGGGCCCCCTGCCATCTCAGTGTCAAAGTCTTTTTGCGGCGTTCCGCCGATCGCCCAAAAGACACTGGGTATCTCCGGGTCATCGGTAAAGAGCGGAAAGTCCTCGGCCCCCATGCCCTTGGTCGGAATATCGACCACGGCATCGTCACCCATTGCGTCCGTCCACGCGACCTTCAGGCGCCTGGTAAGCTCAGCGTTATTGTTCGTCGGCGGAACGCTTTCCTCGGATATGATGACCTCGGGCAAGCGATCCTCCGGCAGACCCGCAACGCGCCCCATGTTCTCCGCGATGCGCTTGATGCCGTTGAGCAGGATCGCGCGCGTCTCCTCGCTGGTATTTCTGACCGTCAGCTGCAGAAGAGCTTCGTCGGAAATGATGTTGTGCTTGGTTCCCGAATGAAACGAACCGACTGTCACGACGCCGGGATCGCGCGGCGAAAGCTCGCGCGAGACCAGGGTCTGTAATGCAAGAACGATCTGGCTGCCCAGCACGATCGGGTCCTTCCCGCGGTGCGGACTGGCGCCATGCGCGCCCACGCCGCGAATGATTATATCGACCGTATCGGCACCGGCGTAAGGACTGCCTTCCGAAACGTTGATGATGCCCGCCACATCGCTCGACGACACGTGGAAAGCCAATGCGTAATCGGGTTTACCGAATCGGCCCCAGAGGTCGTCGTCTTTCATCGCACGTGCGCCGAGCACGCGCTCCTCGGCGGGTTGCACGATAAGCATCAGCGTGCCACGCCATTCGTCCTTCCTGGCTGCCATCTGGCGCGCCGTGCCCACGAGGCTGGTTATGTGCACGTCGTGACCACAGGCGTGCATCGTGAAAACGGTGTTGCCGGTAATAGGGTCGGTTTGCGTCGCGCGTGACGCATTGTCGAGGCCGGATTTCTCCTCCACGGGCAGACCATCCATATCGGCCCGCATCATGACCAGCGGGCCGGGTCCGTTCTCCATCATCGCGACAACACCCGTGCCACCGACGTTTTCGGTGACCTCAAATCCGGCGGCCCGAAGTTCTTCCGCCATGCGCTTCGCGGTCTCGAATTCGACCATCGAAAGCTCAGGATTGCGATGAAAGTGATCGAACAGCTTCGCGAGGTGGCCGTCGTAGTCTTTCCCTACGGCGTCGTTGAGGTCGCTTGCGGACGCAGGCAATGCAAGAAGAATCGCCAATAGAATGGCAATGCGTTTGGTCATGTGAGGTTCCCCTGTCTTGTTGTCGGCCCAGTGTAGACGCAAAACGCAACCGGGGTCGAACCGAAGTTTTCGAAAACCTCGGTTCGACCCCGGTTTTTTGGAACCGGCTAATCAGGTATTGGCGCCGCCGCTACCCTGCAAGCGAGTGATGAGTGCGCGCAGGAAGACCTTGTTGAAGCGCAGCTGACACGCCGACGAGACCTGCTCCATCAGCGATGAACTCACGCGCAGGATCGTGACCTGTCCCTCCGCCCTGATGGACGCCTGGCGCTTGGCGCCGCTGACGTAGCTGGTTTCGCCGAAACAATCACCGTTCGACAATGTGCCAATGTTGTTGCCGTTCGCCTGTACCACCACGGCGCCCGCAACAATAATGTAAAAACGATCATCGACTTCGCCTTCGCGCACGATGTCTTCACCGTCTTTGTATTCGTGCCAATCGGAGGCACGCAGCACTTCCCAGATTTCAGCGTGAGAAAACTCATGAAAGAACGTCAGCGTACGCAACAGGTCGAAATGTTCCTGGTTATCGAGGCTGTCGTACTTTTGACGCAGATCCTTGTAAACGCGCGTAAGCTCCGCAGACATCGCATTACCCGTAACCAGCCGCTTGTCCGGGTCTTTCTGCATCGTCGTCATAACGACATGCTCGAGCTCCTCAGGCAAGTCGTTACGATAGGTATGAATCGGCGGCGGCGTCGCGTACACAATCTGGTGCAGAAGCTTGGACAGGTTGTCGGCACGGAACGGACGGAAGCCCGTCAGCAATTCGTACATGACGGCGCCGAGAGAATACAGGTCCGAGCGCGGCGTCAGCTCTTCCGACTGCACTTGCTCAGGTGACATGTAACTCGGCGAACCTGCTATACCCTCGATGCGTGACACTTCGGAGTCACTGACAATAGCGATGCCGAAGTCGATGATGCGCACATCATTGTCGATCGTCAGCATGACGTTACTGGGCTTGATATCACGGTGAATGACGCCACGGCCGTGCGCGTAGTGCAACGCTTTGGCGCATTTGTAAATGATCTCTACGACGTCATCGACGCGCAGCAGATTATCGGGGCGACAGTACGCGGCGAGAGTGCGAGCACCTTGAATGTGCTCGGTGACCACGTAGTAGCTGCCGTCTTCTTCGCCCGCATCGTAGATCGGCATGATATTCGGATGCTGCAACATCCCGACCATGTGCGCTTCGTTAAAAAACATCTTGCGGGAGACCTTTGCGCGCTCGGCGTTCGGGTCTTCTTCGATGTTGTAGACTTTGATCGCGACGTCACGACGATAATAGGGGTCGTGAGACAGGTAGACGGTACCCGTACTGCCTTTGCCGATCTTGTTGATGATGACGTATTTACCGATCTTGTCGGGAACGTCAGCCGGGCGCTCTATTTCGCTTGCAGTGCGAGCCATGTTGTCTCAACTGGTTAGATCA
>CAMYIS010000125.1 GCA_947258485.1 uncultured Woeseiaceae bacterium | reverse complement strand
CTTTGTGCCAGCGTCTGTCAAGACAGAGATAATCGAAGACGTCAATCCAATCACTTTTCTGGGTCGACAGATCATTCAACAATATCCTGAGCTTATTGAATGGCAGGCCGGGTCCCCCGCCGATATTCCTCTCGACGAGCTGATTATCGGCGAGGGTAATTACAATTCCATTGGCAGTATCGGACTCGAGTCGCTATACCCGGTTGTAGAAGGCTACAAGGAGTCGGTCGCAGCAGGGCTTAGCGCAAACTTTTCGGATCCTATCGGATTGAATAGCCTTCGGGTAACCGTCTCCAATAGTCCCGATGACGACCTGCCATCCGGTGAACAAAATCACGTGGAGATCAAATACAGGCACATTGCGGCAAATGCGACGCCGTTGTCGGGAACCTGGCGCGCAGGCTTCAAGTACAACGATGCTGATTTCTATGATCTCGCAGGGCCTACTGAGAAAAGCATCAAGGGTCGTTCTTATTCTGTTGGCTATGACAAGACGCTTATTTTTGACGAGCCGCGCCAGTTGGGTTTGAGTATAGATTTCGTTCATTACAGCGACCTCGATCGGCTACCTAATTTTCAGAACGTGGGCGCAACGTTCGACGAGCTAAAAAGGGGTACGATTGACCTGCATTACGAAAATATCCGCTCTTCGCTCGGACACGTGGATGATGAGAAAGGATTCAAGTGGAGGCTGGTTGGGGCCGTCGATCGAATCAATGGCGAGAACATCGCCAGGGCTTTTGGCACTTTCGACATGGGGTTTCCGCTGCCTCTCAAACACTCCTCGATCTGGCTTCGAAATTCCGCTGGCTTCACCGACGGTCAGCGAGGAGATCCCAATGCACAGTACTACTTCGGTGGTTTCGGCAATAATTACGTCGATCGCGACGAAGTGAAAAGATATCGGGAGTTTTACGCGTTGCCCGGTTTCGAATTGAACGAAGTGGGCGGGCGAACCTTTTTTCGTTCAATGCTCGAGTGGAACTTGCCACCCGTTCGCTTTGAAAACGTGGGCACCGCCGGCTTTCACCTCACCTGGGCGCGTCCGGCCCTGTTTGTCGCAACATTGGTTACCGATCCTGACGAAACCAGCATCAGACGGAACGTCAGCGACGTCGGCGCACA
The DNA here is from genome assembly GCA_947258485.1 of uncultured Woeseiaceae bacterium. GTDB lineage: Bacteria > Pseudomonadota > Gammaproteobacteria > Steroidobacterales > Woeseiaceae > UBA1847. Next base: position 1,792 of record CAMYIS010000125.1, on the reverse strand, counting down.
GATTGACCTGAGATTCTCAATACTCTCCCGGTTCGACATGACATTATCTCTGGGATATGCGGTCGGGCTTGGAGAGGGAGTGAGTTCCGAAGACGAATTCATGGCATCGCTAAAGATCCTGTAGTCTGACAACAAGTTTACGCCGCACGGCCCATCACGAGGATGACCGGAGACTTCTTATTACACGCCCTGCTCGGGCTTCTTCCTGTCTGCTGCTTCCTGGCAGCGCTCATGTACCTGGACAGTTACAAGCTGATACCCCTGCGCTGGATCCTCGGCACGATCTTGCTTGGCTGTGTTGCGGCAATTATCAGCTATCCAATAAACGTTGCCGGACTTGAGTGGTTCGACATCGGCTTTGTCCCTTTCTCTCGCTACGTTGCTCCGATTGTTGAAGAGGCGCTAAAGGCACTGGTCATCATTACGTTGCTGCGTCGCAACCGCATCGGCTTTCTTGTTGACGCCGCGATCTTCGGCTTTGCAGTTGGCACCGGTTTCGCAATATTCGAGAACCTGTTCTATTTGCAGGCGCTTCCGGATACGCAATTGGGCACCTGGATTGTGCGCGGCTTCGGGACAGCCTTCATGCACGGTGGTACGACAGCGATATTTGCGATCGTGTCGCACACGCTCGCAGAACTGAAGCCGACCAGGGGTCGCGCCCTGTATATACCGGGGTTCGTTGTCGCCGTCATCGTGCATTCGGTGTTCAATCACTTCTTCTTCGCACCGATCGTGAATACGCTCACTATCCTGGCCTCTCTGCCGATTTTGCTTGCGGTCGTATTCCAGCAAAGCGAAAAATCGGTTTCGGAGTGGCTCGGCATGGGTTTTGATGCCGATGCCGAGCTGCTCGAACTGATCAACTCCGGCGAGCTTTCAACTTCCAAGGTCGGAAAGTACCTGCACTCGCTCAAAGAAAAGTTCGAGGGTCCAATCGTTGTCGACCTGCTGTGCTATTTGCGTTTACACACCGAGCTGTCGATGCGGGCGAAGGGTCTCCTGATGATGCGTGAGTCTGGCTTTGCGAACAAAACCGGCGAGGAAACGAAAGCCAAACTCGAGGAACTCAAGTTCCTCGAATCCAGTATTGGCACGACCGGTCTGCTCGCCATGAAGCCCTTTCTCAAAATGAGTCAGAAAGACCTGTGGCAGCTCTACATGCTCTCAAACTGATGGCCGGCGTCTGAAGCTGTCAGCGTCGTCAAAAACGCCTCCAGCTGATGCAGTTCTCGAGTACTCAGCTCTAGCGGCTTGGCTTCGTTGTGACCGATCATCGCGTCGGGGGCTTCGTTATAGTGCTGGAGTACTTCCGCAAGCGTTGCGACCTGGCCTTTATGCATGTATGGCGACGTTAATTCCACGTTACGCAGGGATGGCGTGCGAACCGCTCCAATCAGTTCTGCTCCTGTCCTCACAAACATCAGCTCCGCACACTGCCGCATAGGGTCATCGCTGTATTCACCCAGGCAGTTGAACGGGTCGGCGAGTACTTCCTGCACGCCGGTTACGCGGCCTTTGTCAGGTAACTCACCCGGCGAACTGAGTACGCCGGTATTGTGGAATTCATTATTCGTAAAGAGCGCTCCGTTGTGACATTGCGTGCAATTTGCTTCGCCGATGAACAAACGCAGTCCCCACACTTCATCGTCGCTGAACAGCGACTCCTGCTCTTGCAGATTGCCATCGGCAACGGCGTCGACGTATTCATCGAAGCGTGATGCGGTGGGCAAGAGTGTACGCTCGAACGCGGCAATCGCTTTGCCCACATTCGCGAATGCAATATTCAGTG
>CAMYIS010000124.1 GCA_947258485.1 uncultured Woeseiaceae bacterium | reverse complement strand
GAGGATTGCATAGCCATAGGCTAACCCGGCATGGGCCAACGCACTGGTCGGGTCCTGCCGCACGACCTCCTCGAGGATCTCGACCCCGCGACGGTCAGCCTCCGGCGTTTCCTGGCGGAACTGATACATCCCTTTCAGGTACTCACGGTAAATATCTGGCCGAACAGGAGTAGCCCTGGCCAGGGCGGCTTCTTCACTAGGCGTCAACCGGACTTCGATGACCTCGGCAATTGTTCGCGCCACTTCGTTTTGCAGGGCAATGATATCGCCCACCTCGCGTTCAAATGTATCGGCCCACAGGTGCAGGTCCGATGCGGCGTCGATCAGCTGCACAATGACCCGCACACGGTCACCGTCCATCAGCACCGACCCTTCGAGCAACTTCGCCACACCCAGTCGGCGGCCGATTTCGGGCACCGAAAGCTTGGAATCAACCCTGACGGCAGACGTGCGTGAAGTGACCATCAGCGCCGTAATCTTGGACAGGTTGGTGATCAGGGCGTCGTGGACTCCCGCTGCGAAATACGCGTCATCGGGATTCGGGGAGAGGCTTTCCAGGGGCAGGACGGCGATGGAGTTGGGGTCAATTACGCGGGTGGTCGGCGCCCGTCCGGTATCGGTCTGGACTTCGACAAGGCGCTGCCCTACCCCGAACAAGGTGGCCAGCATGACCACGGCCAGCGCCGCCAGAACGCCGTAATCGATTCGCGTCAGCGGGCGGACCGCCGCGTCATCTTCATGAGCAGCCGGCGTGCGCCGGATGCCGGAGGCTGTGATATCGTATTTCCAGCTGAACAGCACGGCGACGGGGAAGCCGATTAGCACCGCGACCCACACGTAGCGAATAGCGCCGCCCGGAATGTTCAGTGCGGGAAATGCCTCGCTGGCGACCTGCACTGCCACCCAGGCCGCCACGATGTAGATCACCGTCATGCGAAAAACGCGGCGACGCCTTAACTCCGTCAAAAGCTTCTTCAGCTTGTCCATAATTGTCTAAATTCAAACTGGGAATTAAACCCTGTGCGTTCTTGCATGTCCGTATCAGGCAGAAGCGAGGCGATCGGTGAGGTATTTGTACTCGGCGGCGATAAGGCGCTTGCAGTCTGCAGCAACAAACTCAGCCAGAGTCTTACCGACGAACGGAATACCGCAGTCGATGACCATGCGCACCTCATTGACGCAACCATCGTCTGCTGATTTTAGCTCAAGCGTACCCCCAACAGTAACCGGGACATTGGCAACGTCGATCGTAAGATCCGCCTTGAATATACCGCCGTTCAGACTACGCCAGCGTTCCGACTGCTCCACGCTGTTCCAGGGCTGCAGGAACCGGCTCAGGATACCGGGGACCTCGGCGGGCAATTCACGCACGAACCTGACGGTTGCGCCGTCAGAATCTCTTTCGCACTCCAGCACGCGAATATTCCGGGCGCCGAGTGCTTCTTGCTTAGCCTTGATCTCCTTCGAATCGGTAAACATAGAATACAGGGCATCTGTGTTGTGCAAATACCTGTGATTGGCGCTGATCTTCATCGGATTTCCACCATGCCGGCGATCCTGGAGTCCAGAAGCGATCGCTGACTTCTAATCGATCTCCCAGTCCAGGGAGCCTTTCAACGACGCGTCTATCTGTGTTTCAAGGACCTCCTGCAGCTGGCTTCGCGCAACATCTGGCGAAGTCCGAAAGATGAATGAAACCCTCTCTTTCACCGGATTCTTCTTCTCGCTGATAATACGACAGCCGTGTTGCTCCAGCAGTGCTCTATAGGCCAATGCTGCCTCGGCGATCACTCCACGCGGGATAGCTCTGACGTCGATACGATATGTAATACGGGCGTGAAGTATATAAATCAGAGCGAAGCCGAAAGCAGTCGCTAGTACCGCAACATGCGGCAGTTCCAGGCCGCAGGAAAGACCTATTAGTGTCACAAAAATAACGTGGCCGGTATGGTGAGCGGACCGCAGCACGGTTCGAAAACGAATTAACCCGCCAATACCAAAAAGGACAAATCCGATAACCAGGCCGTACTTGACCACCATGATGCCGATCAGGGCCCCTATAACCGCATACATGATGAAGACCTTCGGTGCTTCCAACTCCTCCAGGGTATCCGCCAATCGCGTAAGCCTGGGATGGTAGGCGATTATTGCGCCAAGTACGCCAGCGAGCGTCAGCGTCAGAAACGAGTTGGTCAGGAATTCGAAATCCGTGAAGCCGTTCCAGCCTTCTACCATCAACTCCGTCGTTTGTATTTCGAAGTCCGGCACTTGCTGCGACCATGCCCTCGGAGTACTCAGCACCAAGCTGCATGCGAGCCAGAATTTTTTCATAGCGTGACGATCCTCACTCAATGCTTGAATATACAGTATGCATTCAACGATAGTCATCGCTCTCAGGTAGACACAAACATTCGATACCCGTCTGCTGTTCAAAACATTTCTTGATGAAAGGTCCCGGGCAACCCGGCGCCGAACGCTCAAGGCGTTCCTTAATCAATTCCTCGCGCCGCTCGACCGCTGGAAATGGCCAAGCCCCGTTACTGTGTAGCTGCGGTCGCCCGCTGCCTGCCTTTGACGATATCGGTAGCAAGCGCCATCATCGATGTCAGATCACCCAGGTTGGCGGGCACGACAAACGTATTGCCGGTCTTCGCTAGCTTGCCAAATTCGTTGATGTACTGTTCGGCAATTCGCAGCTGCATGGCTTCGGGGCCACCTTGGTCGACCACGGCATTGGCTACCCTGCGCAATCCCTCGGCGGTCGCCGTCGCAACCGCCAGGATTGCCTCGGCTTCACCCTGAGCCTCGTTTATTTGCTGCATCTTGACGGCCTCGGACTCCTTGATGACGCGCTGCTTTTCACCCTCGGCCTCGTTAATCTTCTGGTCTCGCACGCCCTCCGAGGTCAGAATCACGGCGCGCTTTTCACGTTCGGCA
>CAMYIS010000123.1 GCA_947258485.1 uncultured Woeseiaceae bacterium | reverse complement strand
TTTCTTGAGCTCATCGAAAACTGTGATGACCTGTGCGATCGTCTGTCGCCACTTTGAGTGCGGTGCCAGTGTGTAGTCGACGGATATGACACGAATCCCGGTGCGATCTGCTACCAAGGCACTGCTGGCGAGGGTTGAAGCGGCAGTTTGAAACGTGTACGCACCACCGTGTGTGTACACCAGCACCTTGCCATTGTCTTTCCACCCCCTGGCCTTAATATCGAGGACGGGCACACCTCCGAAGTCCCTCTTAGTCACGTTTGGCTGTAGACGATCGACCAAGGCTTTCTGCATATCGAGATTGCGGGCCTCTGCCGCTTTTTGTACCGCCTTCCATTTTTCGATCTCATCAGGATCCGGGAATGCAGGTCCCAGGTTCGGATCGGGCAGCGCTCGCAGGAACGCCTGTGCTTCCTGGGATATCGTGCCGGGAATATGCACATAAGGTGTCTCTACTTGCTGGGACAATACTTGACTGGTGAACACAAGCCATAGCGCAAGAACAACACTGCTTTTGCACATCATTTTCTTCATTGCGCCGCCTTTCATCATTAGTCCTACTTTTGGTCTTTCCCGCCTGATGGCAACCAGTTTTCCCTTGGCACACCCTCAGGCTTTTTAGCCGCGCGACCCAGACCGGAGTCGAAACGCTCCGCTAGGGGGCGGAGCCGGGGCTCGAACGGTTCATCGAGAAATCACTCGGTGTCGTTCTTGCGCCGCCATTTCAGACTCAGCCGTTTGCGGGCCGTGTGCACCGGTGTTTCGCTCATGGCCGCAGGGGGCGGTGCACCTTCGGGCGGATACGCCAGTGTGTTGAATACGCGCTCACGATCGGCCTGGGCGAACTCGGGGAACGGAAGGGTTTCGTTGTCGCGCCACGCCTGGACTTCCGCCTCGGCCGCTTCACCCTTCGTCTCGTCGAGGCCACCGTCTTTTGCGAGGTAGGTCGTCTGGGACGGAAAGGCGAAGCCCGTTCCTGCCTCCTCGACGATATCGATGATGCGCAGATAGACATCCTCCTGGATGGCCAGGAACTGGTTCCAGTCCGGCGTGTCGGCGTAAGCGAAGATGTCCACGTTCAGCGAGCAATCACCGAAACCCGCAAACCGCACTCGCGCCGGATCGTTGGTGATCTTGGGGTGTGCCAAGAGCATCTCGCGCAGCTTCGCGAGCAAGAAGCGCAATTGCTCGGCAGTTGTCTCGTAGCGCAGGCTAATGGTCGTTCTCAGAAGCATCCGGTCGCGCAAGGTCAGGTTGATGAGCTGAAGCTTTGCAAAGTCGGCGTTGGGAATCGTGGTCAGGGTGCGGTCGATTCCCCGCAGGCGGGTCGAGCGCAGGCCAATCTCCTCGACGGTGCCGATGCGCAAGGACCCGGAGGCCAGATCTTCGCCGTAGCGGCAGAAGTCGCCCACCTTCAGGGGCTTATCGAAATAGAGCATGAGGCTCGCGATGAAGTTCTCCAGGGTCGGCTGAGCGGCCAGCGCAACCGCCAGGCCACCAACACCGAGGCCCGCCGCCATGGGCGCGACGGGCACGCCGACCTGCGCGAGGCCTGTGACGATGATGAGCACCGCGATGACTAAGCCGAGGAGGCGCAACCCGAATCTCAACAGGTTGGCGTCAAGACCTTTTTCGGAAATGCGGGGCGAGGTGATGATGATCTCGGCAACGACGCCGCTGAAGCTGACCACCGCCCAGGCGCCGCCCAGGAACATCGCCACCTCGGTCCCCTGCAAAACAACCTCGAGCACGTTGCCAGTGAGGTTGAGTGGCCCCTCGACGAGCTCGTGTACGCCCCAGGCAGCGATGATCACGCTGACTGGCACCAGGAAGCGTCTCCACGTTCGGCCGACGGCCAGCCCGCCGCGGTAACGTCGCCAACGATTTGCCAACCCCGGCAACAGCGCAGCGAGCACGATGGCGAGCATCAGCGCTATCCACTGCCAGACGGCTTGCTCCCAGAACACGGTTTTCGTCCAATCCGGCAGGCCCCTGATCCATTCGAACCAGGTGGGCGGCAGTAGTCCAGGGGCGGCGTGCACGAACTCGTAGAAGCCTTCGCATGCTCCGGCCCGATAGGGGAGCTCACGCACTTCCCGGTAATAAGCTGGAAGGTTCGCGACGGTCGCGGGGGTGAACAGATACTCGCCTCTTTGCGGCCCCTCTTCGACCCTGGCGATCGTGATTTCGGTTTGCGGGACCGTCCAACGGACGACCTCCGTCGGGGCAGTGGGACCTCCTTCTCCATTTTCCGTGGCCGTCGCCGCGCCGGGGATGGCATCGAAAGGCGGCAGCGGGACGCGGTCGAGCACCTCTTTCAGAAGCAACGCCCTTTCGAGCCCGACCTTTGGCGTGAGTGCTCGGGATACTTCGCTCAGGTTGAGCGTGCGTACGGCCCGCTCGAGCGCCTCTCCTGCGCGCGCTTCCGCATCACGCGCAGATTCCGGTGAGAACAGGCTCGGATCGGCCCGGTACGATGCATAAATAGGCATCAACACCTCGTAGGCCTCTTGGACGTTATCGAGAAGGCTCCTGAGCGTGGCTCGTGGGCTCGAGGTATCGGGCGGCTGGAGTGGGCTCTCGAAGGGCTCTTCCGCCGCAGCAGGCCCGGCGAATGCCGAAAACACCAGCATCCAGCACAAGAGGGTCAGTATCAGTCGAGTTTTGAGCATGCGGCGCGAGTTTCACATGCAGGACGGGCACAGACAACTGGTCTCCAATGCGATCGAAACGGGCGCGTCCCCTCAGGTTGTTCAAAGCCTTCATGAGCAACTCGCTCCCAGCTCCAACCGCAGTGTGGTTAGGCGTCTGGATTACATGGACAACTTGCGGAGCTCGTAGAGGTTGATATCACTGCTGAGTGTGCACTCGGGGGTGGGCATCCAATGAAGACATCTCCTAAGAAGCTTGCGTGGTTGCTCAGCAGCCTGATCTTTGTGGCGATCGGCTCT
>CAMYIS010000122.1 GCA_947258485.1 uncultured Woeseiaceae bacterium | reverse complement strand
TGCGCATCGCTGCGGCATCGTTCACGCCGATGTGAAACCAAATAACATCATGCTGATGCCGAATGGCGACGCCAAGTTGTTCGATTTCGGTGTTGCACGGGTTCGCCAGACGCAGAGCCAGTCCGATTTTGACCCCGGTGTGTTGGATGCGGTGACGCCTGCCTATTCAAGCATGCAGGTACTCACGGGCGATGAGCCGGTTGCCTCCGATGATGTTTTCTCGCTGGCGTGCCTGCTGTATCGATTACTGGCAGGCCACCGGGTATTTGGCCCGCGCAATGCTGCCGAAGCATCCCAGGAAGGAATGACGCCGCAGCGTCCCCAGGGTATCAATGACGCGCAGTGGCGCGCATTGAAGAAGGCACTGTCCTACGCTCGTGTCACGCGCTACACATCGGTTGCTGATTTCTTAAGCGCTCTTAGCGAGACTAGTGACGAACCAATTAGTGTGGACGCGCGCGAGGTCATCGAAACAAACAGAGACGGCGGAATTGGCAGGTCGATTGCACTGGTCGTCGTGATGCTGGCACTGCTGGCCGGGGCGGCCTACCAGTTCGGCTACCTGGACCCCTGGTTGAACTGGGCCGAGGGCTTGTCCGATAGCCGTGCAGCGCGCGAACAAGTCGAGCCGGTTTTGCCACCGGTCGATGTTGTTGCTGACCCGGCGTCGGAGGACCCGAATCCGGAACCCGCACCCGAGATAACAACTATGACATTAGAACGACGCAGTGTTCCAAGCGTTCCCGAACCGCCACAGGAACCGCTGGTCGACTTCTCGAAATTGCCGCCGGCTGATATCGAGGTGCCATTTGTGCGCGGTGCCATGGGGGCAAGCAATTTCAAGACCCGGCTGCGTGAAGACGGAAAGCCCGTGATCGTGGATTTCGTGCGCAGCAGCGGTCTCGGCGCACCCTTGATCCTTAAACTTGAAGAAGTTGGGTTCAGCGGCAACCGCTCGCCCTGGAGTTCCGGTCAGTACGCTTTTTCGGATTCGGGCATCGTTCGTTTTCCCGTTGGGCAGGACCGTAGTCGCATCACACTGACCATGGCATCCGATTCGGTGCGCGAAGCCGACCAGGTTTCGACACTGCGCCTGCGTGAGGTGGACTCAGCTCGATCCGAACTAGCGGCTATCTACGTAACGCTGGAAGACGATGACCAACGAGCGTTTGAAGCACAACTACCGACAAACACGATTGCATTCGTCGCCGGTCAAACGTCAGTTCGCGAATCCGATCCAGCGGTGCAGATCGAATTGGTGCGCTTTAATCCTGACGATTCCCGAGTGGTGGCCGGCTATACCGTTACCGACGTTACGGCAACGGAAGGCGAGGACTATTTCGCGCCGGGGGACTATTCCGTGACCTTCGGACCCGGTCAACGGTCCGCACGATTATTGATCCCGCTGGTCAAGGATGCGCTTCTCGAGGGCGATGAGACATTCATAATCAAACTGGCGCTGCCTTACGAAGTGTCAGTCAACAATGTGTTTCAACACATCGTCGTCCTGATCCGCGACGACGAGCCGCAAAGCCCCTGATTTGCTGCTAGACTTTCGCCCCGGTCCCCAAGGGCACGCAAGCAGCACAATCCGGAGCAAGCCAGTAGCATGAGTGACAAAGAACTGCGGCGTTATTCTCGTATCGTTGTGGACGGTGTCGAGCAGGCGCCGAGTCGCGCAATGTTGCGCGCCGTCGGGTTTTCCGAAGACGACTTCAATCGCCCCCAGATCGGTATCGCGTCAACCTGGAGCATGGTGACGCCGTGCAACATGCACATTGGTGGTCTGGCAGAGGAGGCCGCTAAGGCCGCAAGCGACGCCGGCGGCAAAGGTGTCGTATTCAATACTATTAGCGTGTCTGACGGGATATCAATGGGTACACCCGGCATGCGCTACTCGCTGGTGTCGCGCGAGATCATTGCCGACTCGATCGAGGCCGTTGCCGGTGCCGAGGGCTTTGACGGACTGATTGCCATCGGCGGCTGTGACAAGAACATGCCGGCCTGCGTCATGGCGATGGCGCGCCTGAACAGGCCGTCGGTTTTTGTTTATGGCGGGACCATCAAGCCCGGAATGAATCGTCGGGATATCGTTTCGGTATTCGAGGCTGTCGGCGCGAGGTCGGGAGGATTGATCTCCGACGAAGAGCTGCTCGAGGTTGAGAGAACCGCGATCCCGGGTCCCGGCGCATGCGGTGGAATGTACACGGCAAACACCATGGCATCGGCGATCGAAGCGTTAGGCATGAGTCTCGCAAACAGTTCCGCCCAGGAAGCCGTTTCCGAACAGAAAATCGACGATTGTCGACGTGCCGGGCAGGCTGTTATGCATCTCATTCGCGAGGACATCAAACCCCGCGACATCATGACTCGCGAGGCGTTCGAGAATGCGATCTCGGTTGTCATTGCGCTGGCCGGATCAACTAACGCCGTTTTGCACCTGATCGCCATGGCGCGGGAAGCGGATGTTCCGCTTTCGCTGGATGATTTCACGCGCATCGGTGCACGCGTGCCGGTACTGGCGGACGTCAAGCCCAGCGGTAAGTACCTGATGTCCGAGCTCATCGAAATCGGCGGAATACAACCGCTCATGAAGCGCATGCTGGACAAGGGGCTGCTGCATGGCGACTGCATGACCGTGACCGGCAAGACGCTGGCAGAGAATCTGGCCAACGTCGATGACTACCCCGAAGGACAGGATATCGTTCGCGACTTCGATCACCCGATAAAGCCCGACAGCCATCTCTCCGTTCTTTACGGCAATGTTGCTCCGGAAGGGTCCGTTGCCAAGATTACCGGTAAGGAAGGGTTACGCTTTGAAGGCCCAGCCCGTGTGTTCCATTCGGAGGAAGAGGCGCTGCAGGCGATTCTCGACAACACGGTTAAAGCCGGCGACGTGCTCGTTATTCGTTACGAAGGTCCGAAAGGGGCTCCCGGGATGCGCGAAATGCTGAGTCCAACCGGTGCGATTATGGGCAAAGGACTCGGCGCCAAGGTTGCGCTGATCACCGACGGTCGATTCTCAGGCGGAAGCCACGGCTTCGTGGTGGGGCACGTGTCTCCCGAGGCGGCCGTGGGTGGGCCGATTGCGCTCATCGAGGACGGCGATCTGCTCAATATCGACGCAGGGAGCCGGGAAATCAACGTCGCGGTCAGTGACGAGGAGCTCGCCGGGCGCCGGGCGGCCTGGAAGCGCCCACCATCGCCCGTAAAGCGCGGTGTACTGGCGAAATACCGTAACGAGGTCTCGTCGGCCTCCGAGGGCGCGGTGACAATTCCGCCGGACTGGGACCGATGAGGGTCGGCAGGCTTGACGTTTGGCGCCAGTTTCGCTCTACTTGATACGTGATTTTTTACGACACCCCCGTAATGTGCCAACGTATCAACACACTTGATACGAAAAAACACACAAAAGCGGGTTTTTTTTTGGGTGCGCCAATGAGTGAACGCATGAGCAAGAAGATCTCCGAGGCCGTTTTCGATGACAGCGCGTCACTGGGCGCGCCCCGGCCGATCGCTGAATCGCCGTGGGTGGTGATGAAGTTTGGCGGAAGCAGCGTGTCTACGGCCGAGAATTGGGCAACGATAGTCGAACTCGTCAAACGACGCCTGGCGGATGGTCTCAAGCCGGTCATTGTGCATTCGGCGTTGAAAGGCGTTTCCAATGCGCTCGAAGACGTCCTGCACGCAGCTGTAGCGGGTGATCCGACAGACCAGCTGGCCTCTATTCGTGCACAGCACTACGAGCTGGCGTCCGCACTTGGAGTCGATGGAGCGGCATTGCTTGACGACACTTTGCACGAACTGGAGCAACTCGTCGCCGGGGTGCGTCTTGTCAGAGAGGTCAGCGTTCGAGTGCGAGTTCGCATCATGGCGCTCGGCGAACTCATGTCGACGCGCCTTGGGGCAGAATTCCTGGCACGCTCGGGGCTGCCCGTGCAGTGGGTCGATGCAAGAGACCTGTTGGTCAGCAGGTCAAAGACCGGTCGCAATCCGGTCAACGAGCAGCTGTCAGCGACCTGCGATTTCGGGCCCGATGAGGCCATGCAGTCCGCGTTGGCCAAGCACGGCAAGGTCATCCTGACACAAGGGTTTATCGCGCGTAACAAGGCGGGTGCGACCGTACTACTGGGCCGCGGTGGCTCGGACACGTCCGCCGCGTATTTCGCAGCGATGCTCGCGGCACGCCGCCTCGAAATCTGGACGGATGTCCCCGGCATGTTCAGCGCGGACCCGCGGGTTGTGCCGTCGGCCCGATTATTAATTGCCCTGCATTATGACGAGGCGCAGGAACTCGCATCAGCCGGTAGCTCGGTGCTGCATCCTCGTTGCATTTCGCCATTGCGCGAATATGGTATTCCGTTATTCGTTCGCAGCACCGCGGCGCCGGAGATAGCCGGTACCGTCGTGTCGTCGGTAACAGAAGAGGTGGAGCCGCAGGTTAAAGGCATCTGCATTCGCAACGGCCTGACGCTGATTTCCATGAATACGGTCGGGATGTGGCAGGAGGTAGGTTTCCTTGCAAAGGCATTCGCGGCATTCAGCGATAATGGCGTGTCGGTAGACCTCGTCTCGACCTCCGAGACCAATGTCACGGTATCGATCGATACCAGCGACGGGATGCTGCACGAAGATGTCGAGGCATCACTGTTACATGACCTCGAGAAGCTCTGCCGGGTTCGCGTCATTTCCAACTGTTCGGCCGTGAGCCTGGTCGGCCGCAAAATTCGCACGATTATCCCTCGTCTGGCGCCCGCGCTCGAAGTGTTTGAAGAAGAGCGCATCCACCTGATGTCGCAGGCAGCCAACGACCTGAACCTGAGCTTCGTTGTCGATCGTGAGCAAGGACCGCGCCTGGTCAGTAAATTGCACGCATCCATTATTCGCAAGGAGGGCGCGTCGACCGTATTTGGAGCAAGCTGGGAGAGGCTTTTTTCGGCTGGTGGGCCCATCCCGCGGGACGCGGATACCTGGTGGATGCAAAAACGCGATCAACTGCTCAAAGTGGCAGACGGTCAGTTGAACGCCTATGTCTACGATCGGGAAAGCGTCGAGCAAGCCGCGAAAAGTTTGCTCAACCTGAAGAGCGTCGAGCGAATCCTCTACGCTGTGAAAGCGAACTTCAATGCCGAGCTGTTGCGCACCCTGGCCGCAGCCGGCGTCGACTTCGAATGTGTCTCGCCCGGTGAGGTTGCGTGGCTGGAAGAAATTTTCCCGGATCTCGACTTGACGCGGATATTGTTTACCCCCAATTTCGCGCCGCGCGAAGAGTACGAGTGGGGTCTCAAGAAAGGCCTGCAGGTTACGCTCGATAACCTGTATCCGCTGCAGGCATGGCCGGAATTATTCTCGGGCCAGAAGGTGTTTATTCGCGTGGACCCGGGGCAGGGGCGCGGCCACCATGAGCATGTCAAAACGGCAGGCGTGCATTCGAAATTTGGCGTGCCTCGTTTCGAGGTTGACGAATTGGTACGCCTCGTGGATGCAGCGGGCGCCGAAGTTGTTGGTATCCATGCCCACAGTGGCAGCGGCATCCTGGATCCTGACAACTGGCGCAGCGTCGCTGCGGAGCTTGTCCAGATCGCCGAGCATTTCCCGTCGGTGAAGGTAATAGATTTAGGCGGCGGGCTGGGCGTTCCCGAAAAGCCCGGCGACAGGTCTTTTGACCTCGAGCGACTGGACCAGGCGCTCGCCGAAATCCGCGATTCCTACCCGCAGTACGATCTCTGGCTCGAACCGGGCCGTTTCCTGGTCGCACGTGCCGGCGTGCTTCTGACTCGCGTCACCCAAACAAAGGGCAAAGGCGAAATGCAGTACATCGGTGTTGGTACCGGCATGAACTCCCTGATAAGACCGGCGCTCTATGGCGCTTATCATGAGATCGTGAACCTGTCGCGCGCCGGCGAGGCGCCCAGTGAGACCGTTACAGTTGTGGGGCCGATCTGCGAGACCGGCGATCGGCTTGGCAGCGACCGGCTGTTACCGCCAACCGTAGAAGGCGATATCATCCTTGTTGCCAATGCCGGCGCTTATGGTTACGTCATGAGTTCACACTACAACCGGCGCGAGGTCGCGAAGGAGATCGTGATATGAAACTTTTCTGGGCACCGCAAACCCGTTCGACGCGGGCTATCTGGATGCTGGAAGAGGCCGGCATCAAGTACGAGATGGAGCTCGTCGATATACGTAGCCCCGATCGTAAAAACAGCAAGGAGTTTCTGGCGGCAAGTCCGATGGGCAAAGTGCCCGCGATTGTTGACGGGGATATGGCGATGTCGGAGTCGGCCGCCATCTGTATCTATGTCGCTGATCGCTACGCTGCCGGCAAGCTCGCACCCGCCATCGATGATGCATCGCGGGGGCAGTACCTCTACTGGACGATATACACTCCGGCAGTTGTCGAACCCGCCATGGCCGAGAAGTTCAGCAACGTCGAGCCGAATCGAGGCCGAAACGGCTGGGGTGATTTCGATTCGATGATCAGGATCTTCGATGAACGTCTCGAGGGCAAAAAGTGGATACTCGGCGACCGGTTCACGGCCGCGGACGTCATGATGGGCTCGAGCGCCGTGTTCATGCGTATGTTCGAAATGCTGCCCGAAACAAAAAACATCAGCGACTACGCGGATCGTTGTCTCGCGCGACCGGCGTTTCAAAAAGCAACCGAGATCGCGAGCGGATAGTCGGTTCTTTCAGGATGAGACTTGCTGGATAGAAAAAGGCCTTCCCGGAAACCAGGAAGGCCTTGGCAGTACTTGGCTTACTTGAACGTGATGGAACGCATCATGTACTCGCCTACAATTTCCCGAATATCCGGGTAGGTTGTGACGATCTGATCGGATTTTTTCTGATTCTCCTCACCCCATTTCTTCATGAACGCTTCGTATTGCGCTTTGTCGGCGGCCATTGCCGACGCACCGTTCTTGAAATCGATCCCGAGGACGACGTTGAAATCACCGCCGTTCGGCAGCTGGCTGACATGAATCCAGTAACCTTCGATCTGACCCAGCTCTTTCGCGACGTCATTGGCCGGTGCCCATGTCTGGCTGAGGCCTTCCAGGTACTTATCGATCATGTTGGAATCGACTTTGACCGTAGTAACGCTGGTAACCCCTTCGCTAATGTCGTAATCCTTCCAGGGTTCGAGATCCGCAGATGCGGCACCTGTAAAGCAGAGCAAGACAAATCCTGTCAGTAACTGACGTAATTTCATTTTTTGTACCCCTTGTCTGTTATTGATTGTTGTTAGCAAACATCGCGGGAGCGACGTTTCGCAAGCGCCGACTGTACGCCAGTTTCATGACAAGGTCACTACAAAATTAGGCGAGTTTAAGACTGAGTCCAGCTAGTGCCGTGACTCGAGTCGTTTCGCAACGTCTGCAAGGCCTAAGCCCTGTTCTGCAAGCAACACGATCAGGTGGTAAACGAGATCAGCGGCTTCGTCGATGATCTCTTCGCGATCTCCGGATGTTGAAGCAAGCGCCAGTTCTACCCCTTCCTCGCCCAATTTCTGCGCGATGCGCTTTGTCCCGGCGGCAGCGAGCCTGGCCGTGTAGCTCTCATCGCTGGGATCTTTCAGGCGTTCCTGAACGATGGTTTCAAGCTTGCCGATAAATGCAATATCCGAGTTACTCACGATTATTCCTTAGCGCCTGATGTCGACCTGGTTTTTCGCCAGGTAGTTTTTTAGATCCGGGATCGGTATTTCAGCACTGTGAAAAACGCTGGCAGCTAAAGCGCCATCCACGTTTGCCTGCTTGAATACCTCCAGAAAGTGCTCCATTGTACCGGCGCCGCCCGATGCAATCAGAGGCACGCTGCATACGGTACGTACAGCAGTCAATTGCTCGATGTCGTAGCCCTTGCGCACGCCATCCTGGTTCATGCAGTTAAGGACGATCTCTCCGGCGCCGCGTTGCTGCACTTCGGTAACCCAGTCCAGAGTGATCCGCTGCGCGGCGATTGTTTTGCCGGGATCGCCCGTGTACTGGTACACGAAGTAGTTGTGGTGTTCTTCACGACTGTCGATTCCGATCACGACGCACTGCGATCCGAAACGTTTGGCCAGCTCGGTTATCAAGGCGGGATTCGCCAGGGCCGGGGAGTTGATGGATATCTTGTCTGCGCCCTTGTTAAGGACATCCTCCGCATCGGCAACGCTTCGAATGCCGCCGGCAACGCAGAACGGTATGTCGAGAACCCTCGCAATATTTGTTACCCAGCTTCGATCGACGCTTCTGTCATCCGGACTCGCCGTGATGTCGTAAAAAACCAGTTCGTCGGCGCCTTCCGCACAATAGCGTTCGGCTAGTTCGAGAATATCGCCGACCACGCGATGATTACGAAACTGCACGCCTTTGACGACTACGCCGTCGCGTACGTCGAGGCAGGGAATTATGCGCTTTGCCGGAATGACGCCACCTCCGCTGTCGTAATTTCACCGTCGAGCAACGCCTTGCCGGAAATTGCCGCTGGAATGCGGTGCGACCTGAGCTGCTGCAGATCGCCGATATTGCGTACGCCGCCCGAAGCCTGCAGCTGCAAATCGGGATAACGCCCGAGGATTTCGACATAGAGTTCAATATTGGGACCGGCCATCGCGCCGTCGCGGCTTACATCCGTGCACAAGACGTGTTTGACGCCCGCGCCGGAGTAAGCATCAATGCACTCCCAGAGCGACAGGCGGGCGTCCTCCGTCCAGCCGTGTGTCGTCAGCATCGGTGTGCCGTCGTCACGAAGATTCACATCCAGCGCCAGCACGAGTCGGTCGGGACCGAACTCACGCAGCCAGCCGGTCACCGTAGCGACTTCGGTGATCGCCATGCTGCCGATCACGCAGCGGCTCACACCGCTCTTAAGCCAGTTGGAGACGGTTGTGCGATCGCGAATGCCTCCGCCCAGCTGGATGTCCAGTCCGGTCTCGGCCGCGATGGCTTGCACAATCGCCCGGTTATGTTGCTCACCGGAGCGCGCCCCGTCGAGGTCAACGATATGAAGATCCTGCACGTCGAGCGTCGAGAATCGCCTCGCCACTTCGACCGGATCGTTGCTGTATTCGGTCGTCTTGTCGAAGTCGCCTTTCAGGAGGCGCACGCACTTGCCGCCTTTGAGATCGATGGCCGGAATGAGTTTCATATCGAAACATCCAGGAAGTTTTCCAGCAGCTGAGCGCCCGCCGTCGAGGAACGCTCCGGATGAAACTGCGTGGCGACGAAGTTGTCTCGGCCGATAACAGCGGAAAACGGTTCCGCATGGTCGGCCGTCGCCAGCGTGCAATCCGAAACGGGCAGGGCATAGCTGTGAAGGAAGTAAAAATAGCTGCGGTCCGGGATGTCGCTTAACAAAGCATGATCGGACGTCTTGCGTGTCGCGCACCAGCCCATATTTGGAACCGGGCAAGCGGGCTTGGCAGGTAGCCGCGCAGCTATCCCGGGAATGACGCCGAGGCATTCGACGTCTTCCTCCTCCGAACCGTCGAGCAGCAACTGCATTCCCAGGCATATGCCAAGAACGGGTTGCTTCAGACCGCGGATCACGTCAATTAGTCTTGCTTCGGCAAGACGATCCATCGCGTCTTTCGCCGCGCCGACGCCCGGCAGCAGCACGCGGTCGGCCGATCGAATCACTGTCGCGTCAGTGGTGAGTTCCGCGCTTCGGCCGATGCGCTCGAACGCGAATACCAGGGATGCGATGTTTGCCCCGCCGCTGTCGATGATGGCGATGTTGCTCATTCGGTTTAGCTCAAAGTGCCCTTTGTCGACGGCAGCTCCGTACCGTCGCGATTGATGGCCTGGCGCAGGGCCCGACCGACCGACTTGAAGCAAGCTTCGATCATGTGGTGAGTGTTCTCTCCGGTCACTTCGATGTGTAGTGCAGCGCCGAGTGAGTCTGCGAGTGAGCGAAAGAAATGTTCGACCATCTCGGTCGAAAGCTCGCCGACCGTGTCGCGCGGGAACTTACCCGTGAACCTAAATGACGCTCGGCCAGACAGGTCCAGCGCGACTTTTGCCTCGCTTTCATCCATGGGTACCAAAAAACCGTAGCGGCCAATTCCAAACTTGTTGCCCAACGCCTTGCGAAGTGCCGTGCCGAGACAGATGGCCGTGTCTTCAACCGTGTGGTGCTCGTCGATTTCCAGGTCGCCATCGCACTGCAGTGTCAGGGCGAACCCACCGTGCTTGGCAATCTGCTCGAGCATGTGGTCATAGAAACCGATACCCGTGCTGACCCTGATAGGGTCGCTTGTGTCGAGGTTGACGCTCGCGCTGATGCGGGTTTCGCTGGTATTGCGTTCGACGGTCGCGACGCGATCGGAGTGGCAGAGGAGATCGACCAGTTCCGGCCAGGTCCGGGCTTCGTCATCGCCGGCGTTGACCAGCAAGCCACGGACCCCGATGCGCTTGGCCAGTTCCATGTCTGTCGCTCGGTCGCCAATGACCGCGGACCCGGCAAGATCGATGTCGGTAGCGGCCAGGTATTTCGTGAGCAGCCCCGTACGCGGCTTGCGGCACTCGCAGTTGTCGTCAGGCAAATGGGGGCAGATGAAGATCTCATCGAATGCGATACCCTGGCTTGTAAACAAGCCCAACGCATGAGCGTGGCAAACGTCAAACTGATTCTGAGGAAATGACTCGGTGCCGAGACCGTCCTGGTTGCTGACTATCACGAAACGAAAACCGTGTTTCGCCAGTTCAATTAACGCCGGAATGACATTGTCGACGAGTTTGACTTTCTCCACGGCATCAACCTGGTTATCCCCGGGCTCTTCGATCAACGTACCGTCACGATCGATGAACAGTACTTTTACGGACATGATTCTGAACCTTTCAACGTTTCGAGTGCGCTGAGTAATTGATCGTTATCGTCCACGCTGCCGACGGTGATGCGTATGCAAGCTGCGAGGTCGCCGCCGAAATGCCGCAGCAGTACGCGATGCTGCTGGCATCGTCGTAATACTTCCGCTGCGTCGTCGACCTCGATCAGGAAAAAATTCGCGTCGCTTGGCCAGACTTTTTTCACGAAATCAAATTTCGTGATTTCGCGCATCAATCGTTCCCGTTCCTCGATAATCCGGGCGACGGCACGCTCGGCGAGTGCCAGTTGTTCGTCCTGCAACGCGTCCTCAACGCATTCGACGACGGGGGTCGCAAGGGCGTAGGGCGCTTGCACCGCGCTCAGCATGCCAATTACGGCTTGGGGACCGATTACCGCACCGCAGCGTGCGCCCGCAAAGCCCAGAGCTTTTGACAGCGTTCGAAGCACCAGCAGATTCGGGTACCCGTCGAGCAGTTCAATAACTGAGGGCACATCGCCGAATTCGACGTAAGCTTCGTCAACGACGATGGCTGACTTATCGCCGCGACGTTGCAGGAGCTTCTCGAGCTGGTCCCGTGGCAATGTCGTTCCGGTTGGGTTGTTTGGCGAGCAAATGAAGATCAGGCGCGTCGATACGTCACAGGCAGCCAGCACAGCATCGACGTCGATGGCGAAGTTGTCACTTGCGCGTGTCGCAACCTCGATGAATTCGGCGCCTTGTACCTCGGCATAGTGCCGGTACATGGAAAACGAAGGCGACGTTGTCAGAACGCTGTCTTTGCCGGCGCGACAAAAGGTGCGGACGAGCAGATCGATGGCCTCGCTGGAGCCGCGCGTCACCAGTAATTTATCGGCGCCACAGCCGAATCGGGCGGCAAGCGCACGCTGGAGTTTCTGTGGACGGACTTCAGGATAGCGGTTCAATGGACGTCGGAAATGATCGACGGCGCTGACGATTGGCGACTCATTGGCGTTCAGGCGCACGGTGTCGTCAACCTGCTCAGCCGCTTCGTAGGCGTGCAAGGCCTGAATCTCGGGACGGGCAAGTTTCGCGATGTTCACGAAGGTGACCTCAACCGGCGACGCACGGCCTCCGCATGCGCGTCCAGGCCCTCGAGGCCGGCCAGGCTGACCACGGCACCACCGAGATTGGCCAGGCCCTCGCGGCTCAGTTCCTGCACGGTCATCTGGCGCATGAACTGGTCGAGGCCCAGGCCGCTGTAGGTTCGTGCGAAACCATAGGTTGGCAAAACGTGATTCGTTCCGCTGCAGTAGTCGCCAACTGACTCCGGTGTCCAGGGCCCGACAAAAACCGAACCCGCGTTACGCAGTTCTGGCAGCAGCTCACGTGGGTTTTTGACCTGCAAGATCAGGTGCTCGGGCGCGTAGCGGTTGTTGACCGACACCGCCGTACCCAGATCCGGAACGATGAAGATGCGAGCATGTTTGAGCGACTCCTCGGCGATCTTCGCGCGCGACAGTCCGGCCAGCTGGTCATCGAGTTGCGCGACAACTTCCGCCGCGAGTTCGCTGGAAGTCGTGACCAGCACAACCTGCGAGTCCACGCCATGCTCTGCCTGCGACAACAGATCCGAGGCCACGAACTCGGCCGAAGCGGTCGAGTCCGCGATGACCAGCACTTCCGACGGGCCCGCCGGCATATCGGCCGCCGCACCGGCAGGGTCGCCGCTGACGAGCGCTTTTGCGCTCGTGACCCAGGCATTGCCCGGCCCGAAAACCTTGCTGACTTTGGGCACGCTTTCGGTGCCGTACGCCATCGCCGCGATCGCCTGGGCGCCACCGATCTTGTAAATGTCCTCAACTCCCGCGCGAGTTGCGGCAACCAGTACCGCCGAATCAGCGCTGCCGTCGGCGCGGGGCGGGGTACACAGAATTTTCGTGGGACAGCCCGCGATAGCCGCAGGCACGGCCAGCATGATGGCCGCGGAGGGCAACGGCGCGGTGCCGGCCGGCACGTACAGTCCGACAGCGTCGAGGGCGTGGCTCACGCGCTCACAGACGACGCCCGGCATCGTTTCAACGAGGAGCGGCGCCGGGCGTTGCTGCTCGTGAAAACGCCGCACGTTCCTGATCGCGAGGTCAATTGCGTCGACTTGTTCGCGTGTCAGTTGCGCCGAAGCGGCGGCGATTTCGTCTGCAGTGACGCGAAAATCGTCAAGGCGCGCCCGATCGAACTTTTCGGTCAATTCGCGCAGCGCCGAGTCCCCTCGGTCACGCACCTTCGCGATGATCTCCGCTGCGGCTTCACGGATCGCAGCGTCGTCCGCCACGGCGGGGCGCTGCAGCAGGGCGCTGCGCTGCGCGTCGCCCAGCTCGGACCAGGTTTTGGGTTCCATGGTCATGGTTCAGGCGAGCATTTTTTCCACCGGTAATACGAGCAGGGAGCTCGCACCGGCAGCTTTGAGGTTTTCGAGGGTCTCCCAGAACACGTTCTCCCGGCACACAGCGTGCACGGCGACCTTGTCGTCGGTCCCGTCCAGCGGCAGCACGGTAGGTGCTTCGGAGCCCGGCAGGAGGTCCCTGATCTCAGCCAGGGCCGCGCGCGGCGCATGCAGCATGATGTACTTGCTCTCGCGGACCTGCAGTACCCCATCCAGGCGCTGCAGGATCTTGTCGACGAGCGCCTGCTTTTCCTCGCCCAGGGGAGCCAGCGTCTGGATGACCACGGCCTCGCTGTCCATCAGGACGTCGACCTCGGTCAGGCCGTTTGCCTTGAGGGTGGAGCCCGTGGAGACCAGGTCGCAGATGTAGTCGGCTCGGCCTAGTTTGGGTGCAATCTCTACCGCACCAGAGAAGTACACGGTTTCCGCATTAATGCCATTATTCTTCAAGTACTTTCTTACAAGACCGACATAACTTGTTGCTATTCTTTTATTTTCCAGGGATTTCGGACCCGTATAATCGGTAGCGTCGGGTGCCGCCAGTGCCAGCCGGCAATGCCCGAAATCGAGTTCGTAGATTTGCTTGAACAGGCCTTCGCGGCCCTCGGACTCCAGCTTGAGTCGCTTCTCTTCGACGATGTTCAGGCCGACTATCCCCAGGTCGCAAACGTCCTCGCTGACCAGGCCCGGGATGTCGTCATCACGCACCAGCAGCAGGTCGATCGGCATGTTCTCGCCATAGCAAATCAACTGGTCCTTGCTCTTCGTGATCTTCAGGCCGCAGCGCTCCAGGAGATCAATGGAGTGCTCGGTCAGACGGCCGGTTTTTTGCACCGCAATCTTTATGCGCTGCTCGGGGGTGCGATAACCGCCGAATCCGTCGGAGAGGAAGCGCGCCACGCGGCCTATGGTCGTAACGCTGACGCCCGTCAGGTCGTGAATCTTGCGATAGGGAAGGTCCTGCTCGAGGTATTCAACCACCTGCCAGCGGTCGACGAGAGCCTGCAGCTCGGCCGGCGTGCACAGGTCTTTGAAGAAATTACGGCACTCATCGCTGTTCCGCAGGCTAATGACGGCCTCGAAAAGTGCGTCCTCGGCGTCGTGCTGCTGCCGCGCGGATTCGTTGCGGTTGGGTTTCATAATGAACCAATGTATTAACGTGTTAGTACGCTAATACATTAAAACGACAATAGCAACCGCCATGTGCGAGAATTTTGAAATATTGTGGCTTCCAGGAATAACCCTAGGAAAAACGGTTACTTGTGAGACTAATAAAACGGGTCGGAATGCCTTGACGCTTGAATGTTATTCCACATACACTCGCTGAGACTCATCGAGACCGGTCGAGGGATAGGCCCGACGACGCCGGGGCAACCTTCAGGACTAACCATTCTGAAAAGGTGCCAACTCCTGCGATGCATTGC
>CAMYIS010000121.1 GCA_947258485.1 uncultured Woeseiaceae bacterium | reverse complement strand
CGCGCATAGGTTTGTGACAGGACAAGCTTCTTGATGATCTCGAGGAACTCGGGATTGTCGTAAATTCCGGGTTCGAGGTCGTGCGTGAAGATCGAAACTTTTCGAGAGGCTTCGCTCACCACCTCGATGGCGGCCTGACGCATTTCTTCCCGTGTCGAGATCACCCAGCGCTTGCTGTTTCGCTTTGCCTGTTCCATAGGCGATCCATATTACCGACGAGTGCGATTTCAACTTGCCAACTGCGTCACGTTTTGGCGCATGTTTCCCAGTTGAAAATCATTCGCATCCCTCGTCATTCAAGCATTTCAGAGACCTTGCGCGAATAATCCCAGCCCGGCCTTTTTTTACATATGGTCATTCGATCTCAGGAATCTCGAATGCACCGTGAGCCAGCAGCCAGCGCAGGCCCGGTTTGCCAAGGGCGGCAGCCAGCGCACCGTCAAGGCGACGACGGGCGCAGAGGGCGGCAATCGCTTCCCGGTCGCCGTCCTGGAGTGCCCGGCCGGCGCCATTCAGGTACAGCTTGCTGTCGTCAAATGCGATTCGCGCCATGCCGTGAAGACGCAGTTTGTGCAGGATGGCCGGGGTTTCCAGCATCGCCGTTATCTCATCCGGATTCGGCGCGAGCGGTTGCAGCCATTGTTTGAGTTCAGTAACAGCGCAACCGAGCCGGGAGGCGTGCTTTCCCGCACGCCTGAGCGCGGCGCGCGAAAGGTAGCCCGGCTGAACCTCGGCAAGCCTCAGGTCCGGGTCGGCATAAAAAGACGGTGCCCGCATGCCGATGGAGTAGGTGATGCAAGCCCTGCTTGCCGTTCCCCAGTGCGCAACGCCCGGTGGCAGGTAGAGCACATCCCCTTTTCGGGCGACATGATGTTCGTCGCCGCTGAATTCTCGCAACAGGGCGAGGTCGTCACTCGCCGTATCATCCTCAGGAATGGCTGCCGCTGATGTTCGCCACTCGCGCACGCCGATGCCCTGGCACAGGAATACGTCGTAGTTGTCGCGATGCGGACCGACGCCCCCGCCGGGAGCGGCAAAGCTGATCATCAGGTCGTCAATACGCCAGTCGGGAATGAACGGCACCTGCTTGAATAGCTTGCGCAGTGCCGGCAAGTGCTTTTCAACGTCATGAACGAGCAGCGACCAGTTACGCCTGGGCAGCGCCTGCAGGAATTCGACATCGAACGGCCCGGTTTCGACCCGATAGCGGGCCCGGTCGTCTGCACGATCCGTGAAGACAATGCGCGATTCCACGTCATCGAGCGTGGCGAGCCACGCCAGTTCGTTGCGCGTAACCGCGGGTCGGATAACGTCGATGGCCTGCGGCATGAACAGGGGTTTCTTCTGCCAGTATCGGGCGAGAAACGTCTCTGCCGTCAGGTCTCCGGAAAACTTCAGCACCGCTTGCCAGCTCAGATATCGCGAGCCTGTTTGGCGGCGAGTCCAATGTAAGTGTCGGGCGTCAGGTCCAGGAGCCGTTGCTTTTCGCCGCCGGGAATATCGAGCGTGTTGACGAATTCGATCAGGATTTCACGGGTGACCGCCTGTCCGCGGGTCAGCGCTTTGAGTTTCTCGTAAGGCTCGGGGATACCGTAACGTCGCATGACGGTCTGCACTGCCTCGGCAAGAACTTCCCAGGCTCCGGCAACGTCCGCGTGTATCGCATCGCGATTCACCTGCAGTTTGCCGACGCCTTTTTGCAGAGACTGTAACGCGATGACAATGTATCCGGCTGCAACCCCGAAATTGCGTTGCACGGTGGAGTCGGTCAGATCGCGCTGCCAGCGCGAGATCGGGAGTTTTTCGGCGAAGTGGCCGAGCATTGCGTTCGCCATGCCGAGGTTGCCTTCGGCATTCTCGAAGTCGATCGGATTGACTTTGTGCGGCATGGTCGAAGACCCGACCTCGTCCTTGGCGACCTTTTGCTTGAAATAGCCCAGCGAAATGTAGCCCCAGATGTCGCGTGCGAAATCGATCAGTATGGTGTTGTAGCGCAGCAGCGCGTGCGAATACTCCGCTGTCCAGTCGTGCGGCTCTATTTGTGTCGTATACGCATTCGGATGAACACCGAGCGATTCAACAAAGCGATGGCTTATGGCCTGCCAGTCTGCGTCAGGATAAGCGATAACATGCGCGTTGTAATTGCCAACCGCGCCGTTGAACTTTCCCAGGATTTCCACGGCCGTGAACTGCTGCTGCGCGCGTTCGAGACGTGCCGCGACGTTTGCAAGTTCTTTGCCAAGCGTGGTCGGGCTGGCGGTCTGCCCGTGGGTGCGTGAGAGCATCGGTAGTTCGGCGTACTCCCGCGCCATTGCTTTTAATCGGTTTCGCAGCTCGCGCATCCTGGGCAGCAACACGTCGGATCGCGCGGATCGTAGCATCAGGGCATACGCCAGGTTGTTGATGTCTTCCGACGTGCAGCTGAAGTGCAGGAAGTCCTTGAGTGGCTGCGTCTCCGGACCGTCGCCGAGTTTTTCGCGAATAAAGTACTCGACCGCTTTGACATCATGATTGGTGCTTGCCTCGATCGCTTTGACCCGCTCGGCGTCATCGATCGAGAAATCGTCAGCGATGCCGTTTAGTACATCCTTCATCACCGAGGAGATGGGTCCGACTTCCTCAATTTCAGGCTCGTCGGCCAGGCATTGCAGCCAGCGAACCTCGACCAGGACACGGAAGCGGATCAGCCCGTATTCGCTGAACAGGTCGCGGAGCTCATTGACCTTTTCCGAGTACCGACCGTCGGTTGGAGAGAGAGCTCTCAATGTGGGAATGAAAGACAAGGCAATTCGAATCGAAAAGGACAGCATGGGCGAACTCGAGGTCCCGGCTGACGCGCTCTGGGGTGCGCAAACGCAGCGCGCCGTAAATAACTTCCCGATCAGCGGGCTGACCATGCCACGCCAGTTCATAGCGGCGCTGGGCCTGGTCAAGTGGGCGGCGGCGGGCGCCAACGCGGAACTGGGCCTGCTCCAGAGCGACATCGCTGTGGCCATCCAGAAAGCGGCGCTGGCCGTTTCCGACGGCGACTACGACAGGCATTTCCCGATCGATATCTTCCAGACGGGTTCGGGTACCAGCTCGAATATGAATGCCAACGAGGTGATATCTCACCTGGCGAGCGAGAGCCTCGGCAAAGAGGTGCATCCGAACGACCACGTAAACATGAGCCAAAGCAGTAACGACGTAATCCCGACCTGCGTGCATGTCAGCGCCGCGCTGGCCATTCAGAACCAGCTGCTGCCGGCGCTGGAACACCTGTCGAAGGCGCTCGAAAACAAGGCTGATGAGGTACGCGATATCGTCAAAACCGGGCGCACGCACCTCATGGATGCGATGCCCGTGACCTTGGGCCAGGAGCTCGACGGCTGGCGTTCACAGGTTGATCACGCCAGCGAACGGCTGGCTGACACGATGAAGCGTCTGACCGCGCTGGCACAGGGAGGAACCGCCGTCGGCACGGGCATCAACGCGCACCCGAAATTCGGCCCGAAAGTCGCCATTCTGCTGAGCGAACGCACCGGCGTGCCGTTCAGACGCGCCGACAACCTGTTTGAGTCGCTGAGTAGCCAGGATGCCGCAGTCGAGACCTCCGGACAGCTGCGCGTCCTGGCCGTGAGCCTGACCAAGATCGCCAACGATCTTCGCTGGATGAATGCCGGGCCTCTCGCCGGCATAGGGGAGATCGCGCTGCCCGCGCTGCAGCCGGGCTCGAGCATTATGCCGGGCAAGGTCAATCCGGTCATTCCCGAGGCCGTTGCCATGGTCTGCGCGCAGGTCATCGGCAATGACCTGACCGTCACGATGGGCGGGCAATCGGGCAACTTCCAGCTGAACGTCATGCTGCCCGTGGTCGTCTACAACCTGATTCAGAGCATCGAGATCCTGGCGACGGCCAGCGTTTGCCTTGCCGATAAAGCGATCGCCGGATTCACGGTCAATACCGACAATATTGACTGTGCGCTGGGTCGCAACCCGATACTCGTGACGGCATTAAATCCGGTTATTGGCTACGAGAAAGGCGCGGCTGTTGCCAAGAAAGCCTACAAAGAAGGGCGTTCGGTCAAGGATGTCGCGCGCGAAATGACGGATCTGACGGACGAGGAACTCGACCGGCTGCTGGATCCGGCCAGCCTGACCGAGGGCGGTATCAAACATTAGTGCTCTCCGGAAACGGGGCGCGGTGACGGCGGAGTGGTTGCGCGAGCGTCTCGCAGAGACCCGGCTACCTGAAGATCCCCTGGACGTCACGCCGCCGCCGGGGAGTCGGCGCTGGCCCGCGGCCCTGCGGAAGCGCCTGACCGCAACGCTAACCCCGGCG
The DNA here is from genome assembly GCA_947258485.1 of uncultured Woeseiaceae bacterium. Lineage (GTDB taxonomy): Bacteria > Pseudomonadota > Gammaproteobacteria > Steroidobacterales > Woeseiaceae > UBA1847. Next base: position 1,413 of record CAMYIS010000121.1, on the reverse strand, counting down.
GGCGTGCTGATCCCGGTCATCGAGCGCGGTAGCGAACTGTCGGTGCTGCTCACACAGCGCTCGGCCGAACTCAAGCACCACGCGGGTCAGATCAGTTTTCCGGGTGGGCGCATGGAGGAACACGACGAGGACGTGGCCAGGACGGCCCTTCGGGAGACGCACGAGGAGGTGGGTATCGACCCGCGGCACGTCGCTGTAATCGGATACCTGGGTCCAATGCCAACGATAACCGGCTACGCCGTGACACCGGTCGTTGGGCTGGTGAGCGACGTCGCAGAACTCGTGATCGATCGGAGCGAAGTAGAATACGCGTTTGAGGTACCGCTCGAATTCCTGCTGGATGCAAGAAACGACAAGCGGGTTGAACGCCGGTTTCAGGGCCGTGCGATTCCGATGGTGGAGTTCCACTACGAGCAAAGACGCATCTGGGGGGCGACGGCCCACATGGTTCTCGTGCTTAGACAATACCTTATAAATAAATGACTTATGAATACTATCAATAAATTACTCGAAGTTATGAAGAAGCTGCGGGATCCCGAGACCGGGTGCCCGTGGGACGTCGAGCAGAGTTTTGCAACGATAGCGCCGTACACCATTGAAGAGGCCTACGAAGTCGCCGACGCGATCGCCAGGGAGAACTACGATGACCTCAGGGACGAACTCGGAGATCTCCTGCTCCAGGTTGTCTTTCACGCACAAATTGCGACCGAGGCCAGTCATTTTGATTTTGACGACGTGGCCGGGGGCATTGCCGAGAAGATGATTCGCCGGCATCCGCATGTCTTTGGCAGTGAATCAGAGCGCGAAGCTGGCAAGGTTGATGGCAGTTGGGAAGAGATCAAGGAACTGGAGCGCTCCGGTGGTGACGACGCCAGTGCACTGGCGGGCGTCGCGCGTGCCCTTCCGGCTTTGAAACGGGCACAAAAGCTCGGGAAAAGGGCCGGGCGTGTCGGTTTTGACTGGCCTGATCGCCAGGGTGTGCACCACAAAATCCAGGAAGAACTCGTTGAGCTGGAGGAAGCCGCCGGTACGCGCGATGTGGCCCGCATCGAAGAGGAGTTCGGCGATATGCTGTTCGCCGTGGTCAACCTGGCCCGCCACCTGGAGGTTGACCCCGAGAAGGCGTTGAGCGGCGCCAACCGGAAGTTCGAACGACGTTTTCGCGATATGGAGGCTGCAATTAGCGGAAACGGCAAACGGATCAAGGACTTCTCGCTGGAGACCCTGGACCAGGAGTGGCGGGCCGCGAAAAAGCGCGTCGGATAGCTACCGAGGCGTTCATAAACCGTTCACAAATCTCGGTTTTTTCCTTTATCCCTGTTCAGGAACAGTTCATTGGCCCCGGCTTAATCTTGTCCACAGGCTGGCCAATGCCGGCTGTTTGGGACAAGGAGCAGGACTATGAACACTCGA
>CAMYIS010000120.1 GCA_947258485.1 uncultured Woeseiaceae bacterium | reverse complement strand
AATGAAAGACAAGGCAATTCGAATCGAAAAGGACAGCATGGGCGAACTCGAGGTCCCGGCTGACGCGCTCTGGGGTGCGCAAACGCAGCGCGCCGTAAACAATTTCCCGATCAGCGGGCTGACCATGCCACGCCAGTTCATTGCGGCCCTGGGCCTGGTCAAGTGGGCGGCGGCGGGCGCCAATGCCGAACTGGGCCTGATCCAGAGCGACATCGCTGTGGCCATCCAGAAAGCAGCACTGGCCGTCTCTGAAGGCGACTACGACAGGCATTTCCCGATCGATATCTTCCAGACCGGGTCGGGTACCAGCTCGAATATGAATGCCAACGAGGTGATATCTCACCTGGCGAGCGAGAGCCTCGGCAAAGAGGTGCATCCGAACGACCATGTAAACATGAGCCAAAGCAGTAACGACGTGATCCCGACCTGCGTGCACGTCAGCGCCGCGCTGGCCATTCAGAACCAGCTGCTGCCGGCGCTGGAACACCTGTCGACAGCGCTCGAAACCAAAGCCGATGAGACACGCGATATCGTCAAGACCGGGCGCACCCACCTCATGGATGCGATGCCCGTGACCCTGGGCCAGGAGCTCGACGGCTGGCGTTCACAGGTTGATCACGCCAGCGAGCGGCTGGCTGATACGATGAAGCGCCTGGCCGCGCTGGCACAGGGAGGAACCGCCGTCGGCACCGGGATCAATGCGCACCCGAAATTTGGCCCGAAAGTCGCCATGCTGCTGAGCGAACGCACTGGCGTGCCGTTCAAACGCGCCGACAACCTGTTTGAGTCGCTGAGTAGCCAGGATGCCGCGGTCGAGACTTCAGGACAGCTGCGGGTCCTGGCAGTGAGCCTGACCAAGATCGCCAACGATCTTCGCTGGATGAACGCCGGGCCACTTGCCGGCATAGGGGAGATCGCGCTGCCCGCGCTGCAGCCGGGCTCGAGCATCATGCCGGGCAAGGTCAATCCGGTCATTCCCGAGGCGGTTGCCATGGTCTGCGCGCAGGTCATCGGCAATGACCTGACCGTAACGATGGGCGGGCAATCGGGCAACTTCCAGCTGAACGTCATGCTGCCGGTTGTGGTGCATAACCTGATTCAGAGCATCGAGATCCTGGCGACGGCCAGCGTCTGCCTCGCCGACAAAGCGATCGCCGGATTCACGGTCAACATCGACAATATAAATTGTGCGCTGGGTCGGAACCCGATACTCGTGACGGCGCTAAACCCGGTTATTGGCTACGAGAAAGGCGCGGCTGTTGCCAAGAAAGCCTACAAAGAAGGGCGTTCGGTCAAGGATGTCGCGCGCGAAATGACGGATCTGACCGACGAGGAACTCGACCGGCTGTTGGATCCGGCGAGCCTGACCGAGGGCGGTATCAAGCATTAGCGCTCTCCGGAAACGGGACGCGGTAACGGCGGAGTGGCTGCGCGAGCGTCTCGCAGAGACCCGGCTGCCTGAAGATCCCCTGGACGTCACGCCGCCGCCGGGGAGTCGGCGTTGGCCCGTGGCCCTGCGAGAGCGCCTGACTGCAAAACTCACCCCCGCGGGCGTGCTGATCCCGGTCATAGAGCGTGGCAGCGAACTGTCGGTGTTGCTCACGCAGCGCTCGGCAGAACTCAAACACCACGCGGGACAGATCAGCTTTCCGGGCGGGCGCATGGAGGAACACGACGAGGACGTGGCCATGACGGCCCTTCGGGAGACACACGAGGAGGTGGGTATCGACCCGCAGCACGTCTCGGTAATCGGATACCTGGGGCCAATGCCAACGATAACCGGCTACGCCGTGACACCAGTCGTTGGGCTGGTGAGCGACGTCGCAGAACTCGTGATCGATCGGAGCGAGGTAGAATTTGCGTTTGAGGTACCGCTCGAATTCCTGCTGGATGCAAGAAACGACAAGCGGGTTGAACGCCAGTTTCAGGGCCGTGCGATTCCGATGGTGGAGTTCCACTACGAGCAAAGACGTATCTGGGGGGCGACGGCCCACATGGTTCTGGTGCTTAGACAATACCTTATAAATAAATAAGTTATGAATACTATCGATAAATTACTCGAAGTCATGAAGAAGCTTCGGGATCCCGAGACCGGGTGCCCGTGGGACGTCGAGCAGAGTTTTGCAACGATCGCGCCGTACACGATTGAAGAGGCTTACGAAGTCGCCGACGCGATCGCCAGGGAGAACTACGAGGACCTCAGGGACGAGCTTGGAGATCTCCTGCTCCAGGTTGTCTTCCACGCACAAATTGCGACCGAGGCAGGTCATTTCGATTTCGACGACGTGGCCGGGGGCATTGCCGAGAAAATGATTCGCCGGCACCCCCATGTCTTTGGTAGTGCATCAGAGCGCGAAGCTGGCAAGGTCGATGGCAGTTGGGAGGAGATCAAGGAACTGGAGCGCTCCGGTGGTGACGACCCCAGTGCACTGGCGGGCGTCGCACGTGCACTTCCGGCTCTGAAACGGGCACAAAAGCTGGGGAAAAGGGCCGGGCGTGTCGGTTTTGACTGGCCTGACCGGCAGGGTGTGCACCAGAAGATCCAGGAAGAACTCGTTGAGCTGGAGGAAGCGGCCGGTACGCGCGATGTGGCCCGCATCGACGAGGAGTTCGGCGATATGCTGTTCGCCGTGGTCAACCTGGCCCGACACCTGGATGTTGACCCCGAGAAGGCGCTCAGCGGCGCCAACCGCAAGTTCGAACGCCGCTTTCGCGATATGGAGGCTGCAATTACCGGAAACGGCAAACGGATCAAGGACTTCTCGCTGGAGACGCTGGACCAGGAGTGGCGGGCCGCGAAAAAGCGCGTCGGATAGGCGGCGAAGCGTTCATAAACCGTTCACAAATCTCGGTTTTTTCTTCTATCCCTGTTCAGGAACAGTTCATTGGTCCCGGCTTAATCTTGTCCACAGGCTGGCCAATGCCGGCTGTTTGGGACAAGGAGCAGGACTATGAACACTCGA